>JAFYYS010000024.1 GCA_017546025.1 Lachnospiraceae bacterium
CATTTGTCAAAAGAAAGGGCGGCTCGATCATCAACATCAGTTCGGTGGTCGGCATGATGGGCAACAACGGGCAGACCAACTACGCTGCCGCAAAGGCCGGCATCATCGGTTTCACGAAATCCGTGGCGAAGGAGTACGGCCGGCGCAACATCCGCTGCAACGCAATTGCGCCCGGCTATATCGCAACGGACATGACAGCGGTTCTGGGCGCCGAGGTCACGGAAGAGCTGACGAAGCAGCTGCCGCTCGGGCGGCTCGGAAAGCCGGAGGATGTCGCGGAGCTCGCGCTGTTTCTGGCGGGCGACGCTTCGGCGTATATCACGGGGGAAGTCATCAAGGTAGACGGAGGAATGTATGTTTAGAGTAGCAGTGACGGGCATGGGTGTTATCACGCCCGTGGGAAATGACACAGAGACTTTTTGGAATAACGCAAAAAACGCCGTATGCGGCGTCGGAAAGATTACGCGCTTCGACGCTTCGGGGCTTAAGGTTTCGCTTGACGCCGAGGTGAAGGATTTCAATCCGAAGCAGTATTACGATTCCATGCAGGAAATCCGCCGGTCGGACCTTTTCATGCAGTATGCGATGGCGGCGGCAAAGCAGGCTGTTGAACAGAGCGGCATTCTGGATTCGGACATCGATAAGGAACGTCTCGGCGTTTACATCGGTTCCGGCATCGGCGGCATCGGCACAACAATCCGTGAGCATGACCGCCTTAACGAGAAGGGACCTGACATGGTTTCGCCGTTCTTCGTTCCGATGATGATCGGCAACATGGCAGCAGGCTCAGTGGCCATCCGCTTCGGTGCCAAGGGTCCGACGCTTCCGGTCATTACCGCCTGCGCGACAAGCACGCACACAATCGGCGAGGCATACCGGGCAATCCGCCACGGCTATGCGGATGCCATCATTGCGGGCGGCAGCGAGGCTTCGATTAACGCGCTTGCGATGGCAGGTTTCGTCAGCTGCCAGGCGCTGAGCCTTGCGGAAAATCCCGAGGAGGGTAGCCTTCCGTTTGACCGCCGAAGAGGCGGCTTTGTCATGGGCGAGGGTGCCGGCATTCTTGTCCTTGAGGAGTTTGAGCACGCAAAGAAGCGCGGCGCAACGGTTTATGCCGAGGTAACCGGCTACGGAAACACGTGCGACGCTTATCATATCACGGCGCCCGACCCGTCGGGAAGCGGCGCGGTAAGAGCCATCCGGATGGCAGTTTCGGAGTCCGGAATCGGGGAAAATGACACGGTTTACGTGAACGCGCACGGAACCGGCACGCATCTCAACGATGTGATGGAGACAAAGGCACTCCGTGAGGTGTTCGGAGAGCAGGCGGAGAAGCTTTACATCAGCTCCACCAAGTCGGTGACCGGCCATATGCTCGGTGCAACCGGCGCTGTGGAAGCAATTGCTTCGGTGCTTGCGCTGAAGGAGGGCATCGTGCCTCCGACGGCCAACTACAAAGAGCCCGATCCGGAGTGTGACCTGAACTATACGCCGAACGTTGCCGTGAAGGCAGATTTGACCTGTGCCATCAGCACGTCGCTCGGGTTCGGCGGACACAATGCCTGCATTGCGTTCCGTAAGGTGTGAGGCATTCGGGAGGAAAGGAAGAGAGTATGAATTCGCTTAAGGAATGTGCGGAGCTTTTTGAACGCCTCGGGCTGACCGAGCTGTTTGTAAAGGACGGCGAGCAGGAATTAAGACTCACGAAGCAGTATGCGGTTTCGGCTCCGGCCGTGATGCCGGTACCTGCGTTTACGGCACCGGAGCCGGCGATTGCGGAGCCTTCGAAGGAGCCTGCCGGTGAGCCCGTGAAAGCCGCGGAGACCCCTGCGGGGGAGATGATTAAGGCACCGCTGCTTGGCATTTTCCACGGAAGGACGCAGGAGGGTGCGGTCAAGATCGGCGACGCGGTCAAAAAGGGCGAGACGCTCTGCGCGATTGAGGCCATGAAGATGATGAACGAGGTCACGGCGCCGAGAGACGGCGTGATTGCAGACATTCTCGCGTCGGAGGGCGCGCTTGTCGAGTACGGGCAGAGCCTGTTCGTGCTGGCGTGACGGGAGGACATATGTTACGGGAAGAGATTAAGACAATACTGCCGCACAGGGAGCCGATGCTTCTTGTGGATGAGGTGGTGAAAAATGAGGACGGGACGGCAACCGGGTACTATAAGGTTCGGGGAGATGAGTTCTTTTTGAAGGGGCATTTTCCGGGGAATCCGATTGTACCGGGTGTGATACAGTGTGAGATGATGGCGCAGGCGGCGTGCATTCTTTTCGCGGATCAGATGCGTGAAGAGGGTGCGCTGCCGGTCTACGCCGGACTCGACAAGATCCGGTTCCGCAACATGGTAAAGCCGGGCGATACGGTGCGCATTGACACGAAGCTTTTACGGTCGTGCGGGCCGATGCACACGCTTCACGGGGAGCTGAGCGTGGACGGAAAAAAGTGCGCCGGCGGGGATTTTTCCTTTGTGATTGTATCCGCGGCGAAGTAGTTTGCGTGGGAGGAAGCAGATGTTTTCGAAGATTCTGATCGCGAACCGGGGCGAGGTGGCGGTGCGGGTCATCCGCGCCTGCAAGGAGATGGGCATCGATACGGTGGCTGTCTGCTCGTCAGCGGACCGCGAGGCTTTGCATACGGTCATGGCGGACGAGAGCTATTGCATCGGCGGGCCGCTCGCGTCGGAAAGCTACCTGAACATGGACGCGATTCTGACCGTCGCGAAGAAAAGCGGCGCGGACGCGATTCATCCGGGGTACGGCATGCTTGCCGAGAACCCGGAATTTGCCTGTCTTTGCGAGGCAGCCGGCATCACGCTGATCGGGCCGGGCGCTGCGGTGATGGAGCAGATGGGGCAGAAGGAAGTCGCCAGGGACATCGCGAAGAAGGCAGGCGTTCCGGTTGCGGAAGGCACGGAGCTTTTAAAAGACGCGAAGGAGGCCGAGGAGACCGCGGAAGCCATCGGGTATCCGGTTATTTTGAAGGCCCGCTCGGGCGGCGGCGGAAGAGGCATCCGCATCATCCGGAGGAAGGAAGAAACCGCGGCAGCCTTCGAGCAGGTGAAGAAGGAAGCAGCCTGCGCCTTCGGGGACGACGGCATCTTTCTTGAAAAGTACATGGAAAATGTGAAACACATCGAGGTGCAGATTCTCGGTGACCGCGACGGGCACATCCTGGTGCTCGGCGACCGCGACTGCTCGGTGCAGAGAAAGAACCAGAAGCTCATCGAAGAGTGCCCCGCACCCGTTCTGACGGACTCCCTTCGGGACCGGATCCGCGAGGCGGCAAGGAAGCTTGCGCAGGCCGTTCACTATGTGACGACGGGAACCGTGGAGTTTCTTGTTAAGGGCGATTCGTTTGTGTTTCTTGAGATGAATACGAGGCTTCAGGTCGAGCATTCCGTGACGGAAATGGTATACGGCCTCGACATTGTCGAGTGGCAGATCCGCACGGCGGCGGGCATCCCGCTTCCCGAGACCTATATGGAACCCGAAGAGGAACGGCATGCGATTGAGTGCCGCATCTGCGCGGAGAACGGAAGCGACCACCGGCCGTCAACCGGTAAGGTGAAGATGCTTCATGTGCCGGGCGGGGTTAATGTGCGGTTTGATTCCGCGCTTTATCAGGACTGCGAAATCACGCCGTATTACGATTCTCTTCTCGGCAAGCTGATTGTGTGCGCCGATACGAGAGACGCGGCAATCCGCAAGATGAAATGTGCGCTGTCGGAGTTTGTTCTGATCGGTGTGGAGCATAACCGCGAGATGCACATGAAGCTGATGGAGGATGAGATTTTCCTTGACGGACGGTATGATACCGGCATTGTGGGAAAGGTTTTATAGAATGGATCTGAGATCGTTTTTTTTGAAGGCCAACAACGAGCCGGAAAACAGCGGACGCCTGCCGCGCGGCAGGCATGTTGTATGTCCCGGGTGCAGCCGGAAGGTTGCCGTTTCAAGGGTCAGAAGAGAATTTTTTGTATGCCCTGCGTGCGGCAAATATTTCACGGTTCGGGCAAGGCGGCGCATTCTGATGCTTACCGACCGGCGGAGCTTTACCGAACACGACCGGGACATGACAAGCCGGAATGTGTTGCATTTTCCTGAGTATGAGGCAAAGCTTGAGACGGCCCGCATGAAGAGCCGCGAGGCGGAGGGCGTCATCACTGGGGAGGCCGAAATCGACGGGCATCCTGTCTGCATCTTTTCGATGGATGCGAATTTCATGATGGGTTCGATGGGGTCGGTTGTCGGCGAGAAGATTACGAGGCTTTTCGAATATGCGACGGCAAGGCATCTGCCGGTTATTGGCGTGACGGTGTCGGGCGGCGCCCGCATGCAGGAGGGAATGCTTTCCCTGATGCAGATGTCCAAGGTAAGCGCGGCGGTCAAACGGCACGGCAAGGCCGGAAATCTTTATATTGTGCTGCTGACGGACCCGACGACGGGCGGTGTGGATGCGAGCTTTGCGATGCAGGGAGACATCACGCTTGCGGAACCCGGAGCGCGTGTCGGATTTGCCGGACCGCGTGTCATCGAGAAGAGCTTAAACCAGGCGCTGCCGAAGGATTTTCAGCGGGCGGAGCGGGTGCTTTCGTGCGGTTTCATTGACGCCATCGTCCAAAGAAGTGAGCAGCGGGCCGTGCTCGCGAAGCTTTTGAAGCTTCATGAGCGGACGGCGCGGTAGGAGGTCAGGATGGAAGACTATGAGGTTGTCCTGAACGCCAGGGGCGAGGGCAGGCTTACGGCCAATGATTATATCACCCGGCTTGTGCCGGATTTCATCGAGTTTCACGGCGACCGTCTGTACGGAGATGACAGCGCGGTTGTGGCGGGAATCGGAACACTTTTAAACATGCCGGTCACGGTCATCGGCATTGAAAAAGGAAAAACGACCGAGGAGCGGATCCGGCACAATTTCGGAAGCGCGCATCCGGAGGGATACCGGAAGGCACTCCGGCTGATGAAGCAGGCGGAGAAGTTCCGTCGCCCGGTTTTGTGCCTTGTCGACACGGCAGGTGCGTTTTGCGGCATTGATGCCGAGGAACACGGGCAGGGCAGAGCCATCGCCGAGAATCTTCTGGAGATGGCCGATCTGAAGACACCGATTCTTTCCGTTGTGCTCGGCGAGGGCGGCAGCGGCGGTGCTCTGGCGCTCAGTCATTCCGACCGCATCTGGATGATGGAGGACGCTTATTTCAGCGTTGTCTCGCCGGAAAGCTGCGCCAACATTTTATGGAAGACGACCGAGAAGGCAAAGGACGCCGCGGAGGTGCTGTGCCTGACGGCGGCAAAGCTGCAGAATCTAGGGCTGATTGACCGGATCTGCCCGAAGGACGACATCAAAAAGCTCGGTACGGATATCCGCTCGGAATTCGAGCTTTTGCTTGAGATGCCGGTGAATGACCTGCTTGAGCAGCGGTACCGGAAATTCCGCCGCGTCGGATATTAAGGAATATAACGTAAAAGAGGATTTGTATGAGTCAAATCTATGAAGACTATTATCGGGAGATCACCGGCATGGACGGCAGAATCTGCGACGTAAAGACGCAGTGGGGGCCGCATTTCAATTTCGCTTACGATGTGGTCGACCGGTTTGCGAAGGAAAGCCCCGACAAGCCGGCGCTGTTACATTTGAGTGCGCTCGGTGAAGTGACAAGGTTCACATTTGCCGACATGAAGCGGCTTTCCGATAAGGCAGCCAACGCGCTTAGGGCGCTCGGCATCAAAAAGGGCATGCCCGTCTTTCTTCTTTTGAAGCGCCGTTACGAGTTCTGGATTTCCATCCTTGCGCTTCATAAGCTCGGCGCAATCGCGGTTCCGACGTCGCACATGGTTTCCGCGGAGGACATCCGCGAGCGGACGCAGGCAAGCGGCGCGAAGGCCGTCATCTGCGTGAATTCAGAGCATATCTGCGAAAAGGTTGCCGAGGCTGTTTCGGGCACCGGCATCACCGTCCTTTCGGTCGGGGAGGAGTTTGAAGGCTTCCTGTCATTTTCCAATCTCATGGAGGCTGCATCCGACCGGTTTGAGAGAGTCGAGACGAATGTCGAAGACAGCATGTTATACTACTTCACCTCGGGCACGAACGGGGCGCCGAAGGCAGTCATCCACGACTGGGCATACCCGATTGCGCATATCTACACGGCGAAACGGTGGCATGGCATCCAGGACGGCGACCTGCACCTGACCGTCGCGGACACCGGCTGGGCGAAGACCGCCTGGGGCAAGCTGTACGGCCAGTGGTTTCTCGGCGCGGAGATCATGGTATTTGACTACGAGCGGTTCTACGCGGGCGAGTTTTTAAAGATTCTCGAGGAGCACCGCGTCAACACATTCTGCGCACCCCCGACCATCTACAAATATCTGGTTTTGGAAAATCTGACGCAGTATGACCTTTCCTCTCTTCGCAATGTCTGCACCGCCGGCGAGCCGATGCCTGCGGAGGTTGCGCGGAAGTTTCGTGAAGGAACCGGAAAGACAATCAGGGACGGCTTCGGCCAGACCGAGACGGCACTTCTTGTCTGCTTCCCGGTCGGAGAGGAGCCTGTCGGCGGAGCACTCGGAAGAGTCTCCGAGCAGTATGAAATCAGCCTGGTTGACGAGGATGGAAATCCGGTTCCCGAAGGGCAGGAGGGCGAAATCGTTGTATGCCCGAAGGACGGCAGAAGACCGGCAGGCATTCTGAGCGGCTATCTGAACGATGAGGCTCTCTATGAAGAAGTCTGGCGCGGCGGACACTACCATACCGGCGACCGTGCGCGTATGGAGAACGGGCTGTTATTCTACATCGGTAGAACGGATGACGTGATCAAATCAAGCGGTTACCGGATCGGACCCTCCGAGGTCGAGGATCTTCTGATGAAGCATCCCGCCGTACGGGAGTGCGCCGTGACCGGATATCCTTCGAAAACAAGAGGCACGGTGGTTAAGGCAACCGTCGTCTTAAAGGACGGTTACACCGGCGATACAAAGCTGAAAACGGCACTCCAGGACCTTGTCAAGGTACACGGTGCCATCTATAAATATCCGAGAATCGTGGAATTTGCAGATGATCTTCCGAGGACGGCAAACGGTAAGATTTCCCGTGCGGCAATACGGGAGAGAGACCGCCTGACTGCACAGAAAGGAGTTTAAACCGTCTGAGGAGTTCTGATCTTCATCCCTCCTTTCGCATTTTCGCGAAAAAAAGAAAGCCCGCAGCCAGCGGGCTTTCTTTACGTCATTTATGGAGGTGTCCTTAGGCGATTTCTTCAAGTTGTGAGGTGTAAAGCTTGTAATAGTCTCCCATGGCAGCCATCAGTTCATCATGGGTTCCTGCCTCCGTGATGCCGCCGTCATCGATATACATGATGAGGTCGCAGTTACGGATGGTCGAAAGCCGGTGCGCAATGATGAAGGAGGTACGTCCCTTCAGCATGGAATTCAGTCCCTGCTGCAAAGCGCGCTCGGTCTGTACGTCGATGCTCGAGGTTGCCTCGTCGAGAATCAGAATCGAAGGATCGGAGAGAACGGTTCTCGCGAAGGAAATCAGCTGCTTCTGACCCTGGCTTAAAAGCGATCCGCGTTCCTTAACCTCGGTCTCATATCCGTCCTGCATGCCCTCGATGAATCGGTCAGCGCAGACAAGCTTGGCGGCCTTCTTGATTTCTTCGTCGGTGGCGTCCAATTTGCCATAGAGAATGTTATCCTTAATCGTGCCGGAGAAGATGAAGCTGTCCTGCATCATGATGCCCATCTGGCGGCGGAGCGACGGAAGCGTTACCTTCGAAATGTCCGTGCCGTCAATCAGAATCTGCCCGGAATCCACATTGTAGAAACGGGAGATCAGGTTGACGATCGTGCTCTTGCCGGCGCCGGTCGGTCCGACGAGCGCCACGCTCATGCCGGGCTTGATATCGAACGACACCTTGTGGAGAACTTCTTTTCCTTTTTCATAGGAAAATGACACGTCCTTGAACTCTACCGCGCCTTTGATCGGAGGCATCTCGGTTGCGTCCGGAAGGCTGTCCACGGTTACAGGCTCGCCGAGCGTTTCGAAGATTCGCTCGAGGTAAGCCATGTTGTTTAAGAAGTTATTAAAGATGTTGCCCATGTTCATGATCGGCTGCCAGAAACGCGAAGAGTAACTGGAAATCGCGACGATGACACCGATGGACTTGTTGCCGTGGCCGAACAGAATCATGCCGGTGATGAAGATGGCTGCACGGATGCAGACGGAAATTGCATCGATACCGGGCCATACAAGGTTGTTGCAGCGGACGGCGTGCATCCATGTCTTGCGGCAGTCATCGGAAAGGTCTGCGAAGATTTCCGCGTTCTCGTCCTCACGGGCGAAAATCTGCGTGATGCGGGCGCCGACGATGTTCTCCTGCAGGTAGGCGTTCAGGTTCGAGTTCTTGTTCGAAACACGCTGCCATGCCTTTCTCTGACGGTTCTTAATCCAGAACATGAAGGCTGCCAGAATCGGTACGCCGCACATAACAACGAGCGACAGCTGGACATCCATGATCAGCATGAAAACGACAATCAGAAGCAGGTTGATGGACTCCAGTATGATGTTGATCAGACCGTTTGAAAGCATATCCGAAACGGAGTTGACATAGTTGACAACACGAATCAGGATCTTGCCGTGCGGCCGGTCATCGAAGTACTGGAAGGGCAGCTTCTGCAGGTGCGCGAAGAGGTCCTTACGGATATCGTAAATGATGTTCTGGGAAACCCGGATCATCATGTGCGATCGGATCGTCGTCAGAATGACACTTACGACGAAAACGGTAATCAGCATCGCGCCGAGGAAGAAAAGGTACTTCTTGTCTTTATTCGGGATTGCCACGTCGAGTGCCTTCTGGGAAAGCACCGGAGAGAGCAAAGCGATGCCGCCGCCGAGTGCACTGATCAACAGTGCAAGAATCATGCGGCCCAAGTATTTTTTGATGTATGCGGATGCGAGGAGGAGATGTCTTATGTTAAAAGGCTCATCCAGGCGCTCATCCTGTTTGTAGGTATTGCGTTGTGCCATGATTCCACCTCCCCTTATGCGCTTACGACGGATTCGCCGAGCTGAAGCTTTACAAGATCAGCGTAGTAACCGCCTGCCGAAACGAGTTCTCTGTGATTGCCGGATTCGATGATCTCGCCGTCCTTAAGGACCAGAATCTTATCCGCGAATTTTGTCGTGGAAATACGCTGCGCGATGATGATCTTCGTGCAGGGGAAGTCGAGATTTCGAAGGCTGTGCTGAATCTGTTTCTCGGTTTCCATATCGACCGCGGAGGTCGTGTCATCGAGAATCAGAATCGAAGGACGGATGGCGAGGGCGCGCGCAAGCGAAATACGCTGCTTCTGGCCTCCCGAAAGGCCGACACCGCGTTCTCCGACGATAGTTTCATAACCCTCCGGCATTCTTTGGATGAAATCGGATGCGGCGGAGTATTTGGCATACTTTTCAATCTGTTCCTGCGTCAGTCTGGAGTCGCCGTACGCGATGTTTCCTTCAATCGTATCGGAGTACAGCAGAACGTCCTGCGTCGCAAGACCGATGTTCTTACGAAGGTCCGTGAGCTTGTATTTCTCAACCTCGAGACCGTCAACCAGCACGCGGCCGGAGTTGGCTTCATAAAAGCGCGGAATCATCTGGATGAGCGAGGTCTTACCGCAGCCTGTCTCACCGATGATGGCTATGGTTTCGCCGGGTTCCGCCACGAAGGAGACGTCTTTCAGAACCGGCAGCTTGCCGTCTTCATACTGAAAGCTTACGTGGTCAAACTCCACACGGCCTTCAAACCGCTCGGGATGCGAAATTGCGTCCGGACGGTCCACGATTTCGGGCTCCGAATAGTAGATTTCCATAACCTTATTCGAAGCGGCCGCGAAGCGCTGGAATTCATTCATGATATTTCCCATCATGCGCATCGGGTTGGCAATTGCCCAGATCAAAAGGGAAAATGCCACGTAATCGCCGACGGAAATCTCACCGTTGATGATGAACATGCCGCCGACAAGCAGCAGAATGACCGGAAGGGCATTGGCGATGGAATCCACGAACGGGAAGAACTTCAGCCATACCTTCTGTGTCTTGATGTTCGTATCACGGTATGCCTGGTTGGTCTTGTCAAAGTGTTCCTTCTCATATTCCTCTCTGGCAAATGCACGGACAACGCGGTTACCGGAGATGTTCTCCTGCGCATCCGTGTTCATGCCTGCCAGACGCTCACGGAGGTTGGCATGCATCGGCGCTACCATTTTCCTAAAACGGAATACGATGAAGAAGATCAAAGGCGCAATCGTGACGATGCAGAGCGCCAGTTTGACATTAATCGTAAAGAAGTAAACGGCAGCAGAAAGAAACAGGGTGATGGATTCCACGATGCAGCGGATAACCCAGGCAATGTTATGTCTGACGGCATCCAAATCACCCGTAACGCGCGTCATCAGATCGCCGGTACGGTACTGGCTGTAGAATTTCATGTCCTGTCTCTGGATTTTGTTGTAAAGATAATTACGGATCCGGTAAAGGGCACTCTGAGAAACCCGTTCATAGGCCATACAGTCGAGATATACGACGACAACCCGGAACAGGGTAAGGCCGACCATCAGGCCGATCAGCCGGTAGAAGGTTCCTTCGTTCTCGGACATCACCAGCTCGCCGCGCTGTACCTGATTGAACAGGTCGACAAGCTGCCTTGAAAAATGAGGAACAACGATTTGCAGAATGTTATAAAGTGCGGTTCCGAAAAGCGCTATGATGAAAAGCACGCGCTTTCCTTCCATGTTCTCCCAAAGCCAGCCGAAGCGGGATTTGGGGTATTTTCGATTTCTCTTCATATAAGAGTTCCCTCGCTCTCTCTTTTTCTCCATGTTCTGCCCTAAAGGTATCAGAAAACCGATTCGGAAACAATGTCCATTATTGTCAAGAAAAATGGATAAAACTGTATAGTTTCAAAAATTGAAGCGAACTGTGACGCAATTCAGAAAGTCATCTTTTTTTCATCACAAAAAGTACATAATTGTGGGCTAAAGTGAAACTGTCTTCAATGGGGAATAATGATTTGTGAAGATGATTTTGGAGGCTTTGTCATGGACGAAGAAAGAAATAACAATCCGATGATGGTGGATCCGTATATCTACCGGCTGATGCATGAGCAGATGCCGGAGAAGAAGCCGGAGAAGCCGTCTTTCTTTAAGAAATTCGTTCTGTTGATTCTGGTAGCCGTTTTGTTCGGCGGCATTTCCGGCGGCGTTTTCATCGGCATCAAATATGTCGAGAAGCGTCTCGAGTCCAAGAAAACGGTTGAAGAGCAGCCGGAGGACGGAAACGGGACGAGCGAGCTTGAGGAGAAGAAGCCGAAATCCGGAATCGTTCTTTCCACATCGACCGAAATCTCCGAGACAGCCGTCAGCGCGGTAGACGTTTCCGCAATCGCGGAGAGCACGATGCCGTCCGTTGTGGCAATCAATAATTACAGCAAACAATCCTACACTTATTTTTTCTATGATTTTCCTTCCTCCGACGAGGTCCTCACGGGGTCCGGTTCCGGTATCATCATCGGGCAGAATGAGAAAGAAGTCCTGATCGTCACCAACTATCATGTTGTGGACGGTGCGGAACGTCTCTCCGTTCAGTTCGTTGACGGAACGACCGCCGACGCAGTGGTGAAGGGCTCCGCTTCCTCTTCGGACCTGGCAGTTCTGGCCGTCAAATTCGAGGATTTGACCGAGCAGACGACCGACAGCATCCGGATTGCCAGACTCGGCAACTCCGACAGCGTAAAGGTCGGCGAGATTGCCATCGCGGTAGGAAACGCATTGGGCTACGGACAGTCCGTAACGGTAGGTTATATCAGCGCGAAGGAACGTCAGATTACCATTGATAAGGTAACACACACTCTGATTCAGACCGATGCCGCAATCAATCCCGGAAACAGCGGCGGCGCGCTCCTCAATAAAAACGGTGAGGTCATCGGCATCAACACCGCCAAGTACGAGGATTATAAAGTGGAAGGCATGGGATTTGCCATTCCGATCAGTAACATTCTGAGCCTGATCAGTGAGCTCAGCAACCGCGAAGAACTGAAAGAAGACGAGAAAGGCTATCTCGGAATCGACCGCGGTACCGACATCGACGACGGTTACTCCGAGCGGTTTAACATCCCGAAGGGACTTTATGTAAATGCCGTTGCGAAGGGCTCGGCCGCCGAGAAGGCAGGCATCCGCAGCACCGACATCATCGTCCGCGCGGACAAGGTCATCATTTACGGCATGAGCGATCTGCAGGAGTTCTTAAGCTACACGAAGGCCGGAACCGAGGTGGAGCTGGTCATCTACCGTGCCGAAAAGGGCGAATACAAGGAAATGACCGTCAGGGTAACGCTCGATAAGCGTCCGGTCAGAAATAAGTCCTGACGGACAGGCTGCATGAATTGCCGGCGAAGGTACAGGATTCCACGAAAGATTTTTCCTGACCTATGATATACACTTCTCTTTATCCAATGAGCTGTCTTAACGGGCAGCTCATTATTTTTGCGGAAAATGAGGACCGCATCCCGACGTGCCGCGCAAAATTTTACGCCTTCCGGGCAAAAACCATTTGTCAGGAGGGCGTTCTTTTGGTACAATGAAGAGTAACCGAGGCGCCGCGTCACTATGGGAGATCATGGCGGCGACGAGGAACAAAACTATATTGGAAAGGCGGACAGCTTAGATGAAAATCGGTTGCGTGAAAGAAATCAAAAACAATGAATTCCGCGTGGGGCTTACACCGGATAACGTAAAGGCTTATGTTGCAGCGGGCCACCATGTTTACATGGAGAAGGGCGCGGGCATCGGTTCGGGCTTTACGGACAATGAATATGTGGATGCCGGGGCTTCCCTGATTGACAATGCGAAGGACGTTTGGAACCTCGTGGATATGATGGTTAAGGTTAAGGAGCCTTTGGAGGAAGAGTACCCGATGTTTCATGACGGGCTGATCCTTTATACATACCTGCATCTGGCAGCAGATCAGGGGCAGACGGATGCGCTCCTTAAGGGCAATGTAAAGGCAGTTGCTTACGAGACTCTGCAGGAGGCTGACCGTTCGCTTCCGTTACTTGCGCCGATGTCGCAGATTGCCGGCCGTCTTTCGATTCAGGAAGGCGCGAAGTACCTTGAGAAGAAGTTCGGTGGCGAAGGAATCCTTCTTGCCGGCGTACCCGGAACCCCGAAGGCTAACGTTGTCATCCTCGGCGGCGGCACCGTCGGCATGAACGCCTGCAAGATTGCGGTCGGCATGGGAGCCAATGTTACGATTCTCGACGTTAACCTGAAGCGCCTCGAGCAGCTTGATAACATGTTCGGCGCTCATATCCAGACGCTTGTTTCGACGGACAGCAACATCGAGCGCGTTGTGAAGGACGCCGACCTGGTAATCGGTTCCGTACTGATTCCGGGCGCTTCCACTCCGAAGCTTTTCAAGAAGAAATATCTGCCTGAGATGAAGAACGGCGCCGTTTTCGTAGACGTTGCCATCGACCAGGGCGGATGCGGCGAGAGCAGCCACGTTACGACCCACGACGATCCGGTTTACATCGAAGAGGGCGTTGTGCACTACTGTGTCGGCAACATGCCCGGTGCGGTTCCGAGAACGAGTACGATTGCACTGACCAATGCGACGCTTCGTTACGGTCTTCAGATTGCAGCCGATGGTCTTGAGGCTGCCTGCCGTAAGTCACCTGCCATCGCAAGCGGCGTGAACTGCTACAACGGCAAGCTTACCAACAAGAACGTTGCGGATGCACACGGATACGAATATACCGACCTTAAGACTTTGATCGGTTAACAGAAAACAGAAGAGGGGGCCGGACGGCTCCCTCTTTTTTTCGGGCTGCGTGCAGCCCTTTTCCACGGCGCAAAAAAAGGGACTGTCAATCGACAGTCCCTTCTTCATGCAAAACTTATTCCTCAGTGAGAGGTACCTCTACGGCCTCTTCAGCCTTCTCCTCTTCGTCATCCAGATCGTCAAGATCGAAATCATCCAAATAATCCGGAGCGCAGAAACGATATACCGTATAGGCAATTCCGATGATGCCGGCGATTACACCGAGAACGGCAAGAATCCAAAGCGCTACCTGCCAAGGGCAACCAACCTTATTCTCATCACACTTACAACAATTGTTCATAAAAACCCCTCCTTTTTCGTTTCGTTGTCAAAATTATAGCATAGAATCAGGCAAATGGAAAGCGGGATTTCGTGAATAATTTGCGAATGTCAGATTTTCCGTAACTTCGCGAACGCGGCAAGCATCTTTTTCGTTCCGGACGGGAATTCGACGGTCACTTCGAAGTCCCTGCCGCCCTTTACGATGTTGGTCACCGTGCCGGTGCCGAAGCGTTCGTGGCTGACCCGGTCGCCGACGGTAAAGCCGAGAGAAGACTCCGAAGCGTTTCCGAAGTTCTTCGGCGCGGGAACGGCCGCCTTCTTATACGGATTCTCATACGGCTTCGCGCTGATGGCGGGATTCTTGTAGGGCGTGAAATCCGAGCGGTCCGAAGACGATGAAAAATCTGACAGACTTCCCCGTTTAGCAGACGAATCATATCCCGAATAGCTTCCCTTTTTGAAGCCGGATTCGAAAGGACTGTCATAGGAATTCCGGTAGGACTGTCCGCCGAACGGACTGCCGGAATCGGAGATTCTCTTCTCGGTCAGGAGATGGCGGGCGTTCTTCTTCAGTTCGCCGATGAAACGGGATTCCGCGTTGAAATTGTTTTCACCGCGAAGCATGCGCCGGCTTGCTCTTGAAAGGAACAGATGGCGGCGGGCTCTCGTGATGCCGACATAGCAGAGGCGGCGCTCCTCGGCAACGCCTCGAATCTCTTCGTCATCAATGCTCATCGAGCTCGGGAACAGGTTCTCCTCCATGCCGACCAAAAAGACCTGGTTGAACTCAAGACCTTTGGCGCTGTGCACGGTCATCAAAACGGTGTGATCCTCAGATGTTTCTTCCGTGTCGGCGTCGGTCATTAACGAGACATCCGCAAGGTAGCCGCTTAGGGTGGCGGGACCGTCGGAGTTCTCCTCATAGTATGTGATGGCGTTGATCAATTCGTTGATGTTTGCGATTCGGTCGTCCGCACTGTCCGGGTCTTCGCGGCGGAGTTCTTCCTCAAAGTCGAGATCGGAGAGAAGGTCGCGTACGAGCTTCTTTAAGCTGCAGCCGGCTTCCGCAGCGCGCATCCGGTAGCGCGTGATGAGTTCCGTGAAGGAAGCAATCTTGGCAGCGGCGCGGCTGACACCGGGAATCGACTTTGCATCGAGAAGTGCCTCAAAGAAGCCGATGCCGTTTCCGTCGGCATATTCCTGGACATGCGCGGCTGTCGTTTCACCGATGCCTCGTCTCGGGATATTCAGGATGCGGCGTGTCGCAATGCCGTCCAAACCGTTGTCAATCGTTTTCAGGTAAGCGAGAACATCCTTGACTTCTTTACGCTGATAGAAGTTGACGGCGCCGATGATGCGGCACGGAATCTTGAAATTCGCGAAAATCGCCTCGAACGGACGCGACTGGGCATTCGTACGGTATAACACCGCGAAATCGCCGTATACGGCTTTTCCGTTGTCCACCTGGTCACGGATTTCCTCGGCAACGCCGCGAGCCTCCGCAAGGTCATCCGGATACACGGTATAAGTGATGGGCGTGCCGCTTCCGAGCTTGGTCCAAAGCTTCTTCTCGCGGACATGCGGGTTGTTCTTTATGATTTCATTTGCCGCATCCAGAATGGTCTCGGTGGAGCGGTAATTCTCTTCAAGTTTGATGACAACGGCATCGGGGTAGGTCTTCTCGAAATCGAGAATGTTTCGGATGTCGGCACCGCGGAAGCCGTAGATGGACTGGTCATCGTCGCCGACCACGCAGAGGTTGCACTCGACCTCACCGTTATCGTTTACATAATGGGCTAAAAGGCGCACGAGTTCAAACTGCGCGCGGTTGGTATCCTGGTACTCGTCCACAAGAATGTAGCGGAAACGGTTCCGGTAGTAGGTAAGCGCCTCCTCCGATTCACGGAACATGACAACCGTATTCATCAGAAGGTCGTCGAAGTCCATCGCGTTGTTCGCCTTCAGACGGTCCTGGTACTCGCGGTAGACGGACGCGATAAGCTCCGCATCGGCCGAGCGCGGATAGGAAGACTTATAGTTATCCGGACCGATCAGCTCGTTCTTGGCCATGGAAATGCGGCTCAGAAAATACTTCTCACGGTACCGCTTCGGGTCGAGATTGCGGCCCTTAATGACGGTGCGCATCAGACTCTTCTGGTCGTCGGTATCATAGATGGAGAAATTGTCCTCGTAGCCGAGCACATGACTGAAACGGCGCAGCATCTTGACGCATGCCGAATGGAAGGTGCTGACCCACATGTTGTCCGCGCCGTAATCGACAAGCTGCGCAACACGGTCCTTCATCTCTTTGGCGGCCTTATTGGTAAATGTGATCGCAAGGATGTTGTAAGGGCTTACATTGTATTCCTGAATCAGATAAGCGATGCGGTGAGTGATGACTCTGGTCTTGCCCGAGCCGGCTCCTGCAAGAATCAGAAGAGGGCCGTAACGGTGCATGACTGCTTCACGCTGTTCGGGGTTTAAAGAACGGTCGATATCCATAAACGATGTGCCTCGTATTTTCCAAAATCGAATGTATGTTCAGTGTACCATAACTTCCGGAATTGTTCAACAGCGAACTACGGCAATCTGCGCCCGGAAACGGCCCGGAAGCTGTGAAAAATGTGACGCAAACACGCGACATGTCTTTCGTTTTTATTGACACGTGGTTTTCAGTACTATATAATGTAATTATTCTGTAACAGGGAAGGTGATTGGCTGTGGAATCGCAATGGAAATACTACCTGCGCAAGCTTGTGGAGAATCTCGAAGCAACCAATTATATCGGGCCGAATGATATCCCGAATATCGATTTGTACATGGATCAGGTGACGAAGTTTATGGACGAGCATCTGGAGCAGTCCAAGCGTTACGATGACGACAAGCTTCTGACGAAGACCATGATCAACAACTATACAAAGAGCAACCTTCTGCCGAGCCCGGTCAAGAAGAAATACAGCAAGGACCATATGTACCTGCTTGTGTTCATCTATTACCTGAAGAGCTTTTTGAGCATCAACGACGTGCAGCACATCGTCGGTCCCATGAAGGACATGTTCTTCGGGGAAGACAAGGAGATGGGTCTTGAGGAAATCTACCGTGAGATTTTCGAAATGGAAACGGTTGTCAGCAAGGATCTGTCGAAGGACGTCATGAAGAAATTCGACCGTTCAAAGAGAATCTTTGCCGACGTCGAAGGGGAGAAGGAGCAGGAATTCCTGTCCATCTTCAGCTTCATTTCCATGCTCAGCTTTGACGTTTATCTGAAGAAGCAGATGATTGAGCAGATCATCGATGATTTCTTAGACCCGGAGCAGGCTTCGAAGAAGGAAGACGAAAAGCCCGCTAAGGAAGAGAAGAAGGCCGAAAAGAAAAAAGCCGTGAAGAAAGAAAAGAAATAAAAAAACAAGGTTCCTACGCGGAACCTTGTTCAATGTTAAGCGTTACTTTTTGTCTTTCATTCTGGCAAATGCTATGCTGTATCCGTCCTTTCCGTAGACAAGCGAACGGTTGACACGGCTGATGGTGGAAGTGGAAGCGCCGGTTTTCTCGGCGATGTCCAGATACGTTTTGTGCTCCGTGAGCATGTGCGCCACTTCGAGGCGCTGGGAGATGGAAAGCAGCTCGTTGATCGTGCAGACATCTTCAAAGAATGCATAGCATTCGTCAACGGTCTTCAGTGTTAAAACCGCTTCAAAAAAACGGGTAACTTCGTCGGTATGAATGTTTTTGCCCATATTACGCCTCCTTACTTTCGGCTCTGTATTCACATTGTAACACTTCACAGAGCGAAAGTAAAGTCATAAAAACAGTTTTGGAGAACGACATGAAAAAGGGGGATATCCTGCAGGGAACCGTATACGATACGTCCTTCCCGCATAAAGGAAAGATCAAAATCGAAGATAAAACCGTCAGCGTGAAGGGCGTCATCAAAGGACAGGAAGTGCTGTTCCGCCTGAAACGAAACGGAGCGGAGAAGGCCGAGGGCGAGCTGAAGGAAGTCCTGAAACCTTCGCCGGAGGAAACCGCCGGGCCTGCGTGCCCCGCGTTCGGAGAGTGCGGCGGGTGTTTCCTTCAGACCGTTCCCTACGAAAAGCAGCTTGCGATGAAGGAATACCATATCAAAAAGCTGCTGGCGCCGGTCATCCGAAACAAGGATGTTGAGTTTCTTCCCATCAAAGGAAGCCCGCTTCCGTACGGATACCGGAACAAAGTGGAATTTTCCTTCGGCAATTCCTATAAGGACGGTCCGATGCTTTTAGGGTTTCACAGAAAGAACAGCATGTTCGATATCGTTTCCGGTACCGACTGCGCCCTCGTGCACGAGGATGTCCGCGCAATTGCCAAAGCGGTGGAGCGCTTTGCCTTGAACTCGGGACTTGATTTCTTCCACCGCACGACGGGAACCGGATTCTTCCGCCACGTGCTCATAAGAAGAGCGCAAAAGAGCGGCGAGATCCTGGTAAATGTGATACATACTACACAAGTAGAATACGATTTTACAAGGCTTGTTGAAGAATTGCTCGCGCTTCCTCTACAGGGAAAGATTGTCGGAATCCTGCATACGAAGAACGATACAATCGCGGACGCCATCAAGGATGACGGAACAGAGGTTTTGTACGGTAACGACCGCATCGCCGAGGAGCTTCTCGGGCTGACATTTGAAATCAGCACATTTTCCTTCTTCCAGACCAATTCGTTGGGAGCGGAGGTGTTGTACAGCACGGTCCGCGACATGGTCGGTGAGACTAGGGACAAAGTCATCTTTGACCTCTACAGCGGAACCGGAACAATCGGCCAGATGCTGGCACCGGTTGCGAAGAAGGTAATCGGCATCGAAATCATCGCGGAGGCAGTTGAAGCGGCAAGAGACAACGCTAAGCGGAACGGCCTTTCAAACTGTGAATTCCTGGCCGGCGACGTGCTGAAGAAGCTCGATGAGATCAGCGAAAAGCCCGATTTCATCGTGCTCGACCCGCCGCGTGAGGGTGTTGTGCCGAAGGCACTTCAGAAGATCATTGATTACGGCGTGAACGGAATGGTTTACATTTCCTGTAAGCCCACTTCCCTCGCAAACGATCTTGAAGCTCTGCAGGACGCCGGCTACCGGGTGGTCCGCGTACAGACGGTCGATCTCTTCCCGCAGACTCCGCATGTCGAGACCATTGTGGGACTACAACGCATGAATACCTGACAATCCTTGTATTTACGCACTTTGTGGAGTTTTTCACATTCAATAATGTCGGGGAAAACCACAAGGAATCACTCAGATAGAGCCGGTTAAGGGAATTGAATGCTATGGGAGACTCGATTGAGTTTCCCATTCAGTAAGACAAAAAAGGTTTATAAAAACTTCCAATCCACATCAAATTATGAGGGTTGAAAGTTTTTCTGAAATATAATTCTGGAAAAATTTAATTGTTTTTCGAATTTCTGGTTTTTATGTTCAATCCATAAGTTAGTCATGCAGTGGTATAATGGGCATGTATCCTCCTGAGAATGGAGAGAGTATGACTGATGAAGGACGTAGGAAAGGACAACATCTAACCCGGGAAGACCGTTATGAGATTCAGAAGGGACTGCGGGAACACAGAACTTTTCAGGAGATCTCCGAAATCATTGGATGCTCCCCGGATACCATTTCGAAAGAAATCCGAAAGCACCGCTATCACAAGGTCAGGGAAAAGAACCCATATCAGTATGTAAAGCCCAACCGCTGCAAACACAGGGATACCTGCCGGAGGCGGGACGTGTGCAATAAGAAGAAAGGTCATAAATGCCGGATTCCCTGCCGGGAGTGCCTACGGTGTAACGAACTGTGTCCGGATTTCGTGGATGCCCCCTGCCCGATTGAGAAGAAGGCTCCGTATGTGTGCAACAACTGTCCGAAATCAATAAAGTGCCTGTTTGATAAGTATCTGTACAATGCGGATTGCGCGCACAGAGAGTATCTGGAAGCTCTGCACGAATCACGGCGGGGAGTGGATATGACGCGGGATGAACTGGCATCGCTGGACAGCCTGGTAAGTCCGCTGATCCAGAAGGGACAGCCGATCGCACACATCATGGCCAACCACAAAGAGGACATTCCCTGCAGCGAACGGACACTGTACCGGTACATCGACATGGGAATCCTGACCGCAAGGAACCTGGACATGCACCGCACGGTGCGGTATCGGAAGCGTAGGCACTACACAAAACAACCGAAGGTATCCTATCGCAAGAAGGAAGGACACCATTATTCCGACTACCTGGAGTATCTGGAGAAGAACCCGGGGATCCGGGTGGTCCAGATGGACACGGTGGAAGGTGTGAAGGGCGGGAAACTGCTGCAGACGCTTCTCTGGCCGGAAAACAACCTGATGCTCGCATTTCTGATTGACGGCAAAGAAATGGCGAACACGGTAAGCACCTTCGATTGGCTGGAAGAACAACTCGGGACAGAGATGTTTCGCGAATGGTTCCCCGTTGTGCTGACGGATAACGGGTGCGAATTTGCAGATCCGGAGCTGTTTGAAAAAGGGCCGGATGGAAATCCGAGGATGAAGCTGTTCTATTGCGAGCCGAGACATTCGGAGCAAAAGGGCGAGCTTGAGAAGAATCACGAATACATACGATATGTACTGCCGAAAGGAACGGCATTTGACGAGCTGACGCAGGAGCAGGTATTGTTGATGGTCAATCACATCAATAATACAACAAGGCCTATGCTTCATGGTGCGACTCCCATGAAGAAGGCCTTGCAGTCGTTCGGGACTAATAGGTAGAAGGGCAGATCGGAGGTGAGCCAAATGGATGATAACGGTGCAAGTAGCTACCGCCGTTTTCTGAAAGGCGACTGGGACGGTATGACGGAAATCGTCGAAACGTACTATGACGGGCTCATCCTCTTCCTGAAACGATACCTTGGAAATGAGACCGATGCGGAAGATATGGCGGAGGAAACGCTTCTTGTTTTAGTGAATAAGAAGCCCGCGTTTCATGAGAGGTCACTGTTCAAAACATGGCTTTATAATATTGCGAAAAATACTGCGATTAAGTACATGTACAAGAACAGCCGGACTATCCCTGTTTCTCCGGAGGATTTGACGGGAATTAGGATCGAGGATGAGGTTGTTCTTTCACAGTGCGTACGGAAGGAAGAAACTGAGGCTCTGAATACGGCAATGGATCATTTACCGGAGGAATATCAGCTGGTTTTGCAGTTGAAGTATGTCGAGGAGATGCCGGTGAAGGAGATTGCCGAGGCAACAGGACGTACCGTTCACAGTATCAACAGTCTCTTAAAGAGAGCACGATCGGCTCTTAGGAATGAGCTTTTGAAGGAGGGCTTTCGTTATGAGAAGTCATGAAGAAGTGGTGGAACGCCTTAAGGCGAAGAATAAAGAATACATAGCAAACCGAAGGAAGAAAATCGCAGGAATTGCCGGTATCGTTTCGGTGGTGGTTCTCGTTGGCATTCTAATTCCGATTTATCAGCAGTTTGGGAAGAATACAAACATGCAAAAGAAAGCGGAAACAGTTCCGACGGAAGGCGTCAGTGTTACCCCGACCGGAGACGTCAAACCTGTTGAGAAAGATCCCCCGACCGTTACGGTTACTCCGACAGTATCCCTGGAAGGGAGAAGTAAGGCAAATGTGGAATTGACCGGCGAGCAGGTTGGATTTGTGAACCAGTCAATACCTCAATCAGGGACTGTTTATGCCAGCAGAACTCTTAATCAAATGATTCAGGAGAATTCCGGACGAGATGATATTCTGTATTCGGTTGTCTTGACAATTCAATTGGATTGGAAGGACCCAGAGGTAACTGCATTCGAAAATGATTTCAGGATAAATTATGAAAATAATCCTCTTTACGAACAATACAAGACAGAATACGAAACCTGGCTCTATAGTGAATATATGCCATATCTCAGCGAAAGAGTGGACAATCAACAGGAGAAAAAAGAAGACTGGGAAGTTCTGATGGGAAAGGCACCGGAAGTTTTTCCCTCGGTTTGGCAGGAAAGACATCCGGAAGAATGGGAGGAACTTCAGGTTATTCTTGATCATGTGAATACATATGATAATGACATCAAGGAAATCAGGAACAGGCTTATTCAGGAAGAACTCTCGCTGATTCAGAAATCCGGAATGCTGACTTATTGCTATCCTGCGGAAGTTTATGCTTATGGGGCATCTCTTGGTGCACTGATTACAGCCGCGCAGTTTGAGAACCTTTTGATATCGGATCGGTTCAGCTACCATTTTAAATGGTCAGAATCAAAGGACTTGAGTGACCTGGAAAAAGATATTCCCGGTTTCACAAAAGCGGTACCGACAGAACCGGTAAGACCGGAGCATGTTATCGTGATAGACAGTACGGATCCCAGAATCGATAAAAGACTTCAGGGTGAACAGGACGCAGATGAAGTAGTGACAATTACGCTTCTGTTTGGAGACACATGGGGAGAGGGGCAGAGAATCCTCCGTGAGCAGTATCCGAAGGAATACGCAGCCTATATGGAGATGAAGGAATCTAGTGAATTATGGGATAATGATGATCCGCGTCTCGAGTTGGCACTTCGCGGACACGAACTCCACAATTCACTTCCCGGTGACTGGGAAGAGGAACAGGAAGCGAAGTTTTTTGAACGACATCCGGAATTTCTTTCATACAGGGAAACGTACGGTGTGATGTGTTTGTATATGCGAGTGCCGTTTTCTCTCATCCCCGAAATTGCTAAGGATGATATGATTACAGAAATTAGAAGAGCACCGGAGGATAAACGTAAACCGGAGATTATCGGAGAATATCAAGGCATCATCGTGTATGATTTGCAAGGAATTGATGAGAATGCTGATTGGTTGGGAGAAGACGTAGGCGAAGCCGCAAATCAATGAATTTGAATTGTAACAAAATGCAACGATTTATTGTCGTTGCATTTTGTGTTATTCATCCTGGTAAGATTGCCAAATGGGTGTTCTGAAGAAATAAAGCTGAGGTCTAATCCTCAGCTTTTTCTATGATCATATCCATGAGTGCGTGGGAAAGCAGTTCTTTGGGATCGGAGGAAGGGTTGATCCAAACCGACCGTTTCCACTCGATTTTCGAGTGACAAGGAGCTCCTCCGTGTGGTATAATCTCACAAATGGCTTGTTACACAGAGTAAAAGATTTGTGTAACAACGATAAGGGAGAAGTATCGTAGATATGTCTTTTATAATAGAACGAGCCGAAGATGAAAACGGAGCAATCGGTGACCTTGTAGGCGAAGAATTCACTAAATATACCTAGAAAAAGGTATAGATGGAGAAAGAGCAACTATACCATATTGACAATGAATAATTAATCCGATATATTTGATATTGTCAAATGACAGAATTCTATCATCAAAGGAGGCAGGACATGAATATCTATATCAAGAACGTATTCTATAGGAAGATGGTTCGGGTAATAGCGGTTTCTATTCTTCTTCTTTCTCTTTCAGTTGGCATGGCATACGCCGGAGAAATAGATACCTCTGCAGAAACTACCAGTAGTGGACAGTTTGATAATCATTCTTGCTCCACTTCGCCGGCGGCTGGAGTCACGCTTTATGGCTATGTTTCTGTTGATTCGTCTAAAGTCGGAGCATTAAGTCATACGTATGTTATGTGGAAGGCAAGACAATATGGTGAAAATTGCGGAGCATATCAAAATGCGAGTTATTCGTTTGGAACCGGCTCTTCCTATGATGATATTGTTTCGGAAACAGATATGAACCCGTTGAGTGCCCCATCGGTAACATATTCGGAGGATAAATCGTATTGGTTTACTTCTTCCAAAAAGGCAAATGTGAAAATAAACTACTGATTATCAAAGTGGGGAGTTTTTTGGAATCCCCACTTTTTCTTTGATGTCTTACTTTGAAACTGTGAGGTGCGAATTATTGATGCATTTTGATGTGGTAATTTCAATTGCGCTCAAGAGGCTTTGGCAAAGAAAACGGATAGTTGTATTATGTGTCATTATGATGGCGGGGGCGTTTGGATTAACAGCTACAGTTGTTTCCTTGCGAAAACTAGCGAACAAAGCTAGAAGCACGATTTCTGATTCGCTATCTGGAGCCTTATCCTGTTATGGTGAGATAAATATAGAAATGCAGGGCCTTTCAAGTGATGAAAAGGGTGAAATCTTTGAAAGCATTATTAATCTCCCTTCTATTAAAAGCATTGGAAGTATTTCAGAGCTTTTTGTGTTTAATCTGCGTGATGAGAATGGAAAATCCGATACTTGGAAATGTATACGTAAAGAACAGATTAATCATCCCTTAGTTTTCTCAGAGACCAAATTAGATTTACCTGAAGGTATTGCTTCTTCAGAAATAGTACAGAGTGTCGTCATTCCAGTGTCTTTATGGCCGGCATTTGATTTTGCATTATCTGAAGGCGAAGGATATGAGGCAATCGGAGGTGCGGAGAACCTTATATATTTGGGGTATAATTTCAGTAATTGTGCTTCGGTCGGAGATGTCTTGAGTGATGGGCAGAACCAGTATCGTGTTGCAGGAATACTGAAAAAAGGATCACATATTCCTAAGAGTTCATTTTTGTTCTGGAATAATTCTATGAGTTCACTAGGAGGGATGTCTTCTATTGTTTTGGATTCAACAACGCCCTTGGACAACCTCATTCTTTTTGTGACGCCTAGAATGTCTCTAAATCAGCTTCAGTTGATTTCATGGTCGGAGGACTGGAGTATAGAGGAAATTGAGAGGCAGATACAAAATATTACGGGAATTTACAATCTTAAAACATATATATGTCCGCTAGATAAAAAGTTAGATGATGATTTACAAATAAATGAGGTACTTTCATCCGTTCTTCGCCCAGTCTCCTTAGTTATGGGTATATGTTCTGTAATTCTAATAATTTGCTCGCAATTGCTATCTATATTGAAAAAGAAGAATGATTTGGGGATACTCCTTACACAAGGCTTTTCGCGGGGACAGGTATATAGAATACTTCTTTTGGAAAACTTTGTTCAATTACTTCTTGCATCAATCTTTGCTCCGATAGTGGTTCGATGGATTATGATTGAGTCGAATATGAGCGAGGCAGTACGAGAGGTCTTTTGGAAAAACATTTTGGGACCGGTAGGTGTTTCATTATCAATTCTGGTACTAGGCGCAACCGCGATTTCCTCTGCAATTGTTCTATTTATGATGCGATTAACCTCGTCTGCTGCGTGGGTAAAAGGTGAGTTAAAGAATTCTTCTTTGATTTATTCAGGGTTGTATATTGTATCTTTCACAGTTTGTTTAGGGCTGGTTTGGTATGGATTAACCTTGAAAACGCATTCGGAATGCGTCGAGCAAGTACGATTGTCTACAAATTACCATTATTTAGAGTTGCAATTTGATCATGCTACAGCATCTCGAGATGATTTCATCCATTATGCGAGTCGGTTTTCTGGCAATGGACACTTGGCTTTTGTGTGTTCGCTGTCGGTGAATAAAGCAGCATATGGAAATACGGCTTTCGTTTTTTGGGGAAAGACAGACGAATTAGACTATCCGTTGCTTTTGGGAGAATATCCCGCAGTTCAGAGAAAAACAGAAGCCCCAGCTTGTGTTGTCGGAGAGGGACTTTTAAAGAGTTGTTATGTTGTAGGGGGAATCCGATATATCCGACTTGATGACAAAGAATATGAGGTTACTGGTATACTGGAAAGTAATCACTTTTCTGGCTTTGATTATAGAATATGGGTATTTGCGGATACGGTTCCAGAGGAAATGCTTGACGAATATTATAATACACCGTCCCTACACGTCTTATATTATAAGAATGGCGAAATCACAGCCTCAGAAGCTGATGCATTTGTTTCTGAGGTCAAGAGTGTTCTTGGGGAGGATTTTAAGGCAATGAGAGTTCGAGCAGAATATGATGATGGAAGTTCTGAAAGTATTGCCTCGCTATATTCAGTTGTGTGCAAGGTTTTGCTACTAATATCAATGTTCAGTCTGGTTACTTTTTCATTTCTTTGGTCAACTCGACAACGATTGGCTCATATGATAATGAGGGTCAATGGTTATTCACGTTTTCATATTATTTTACATGATGCATTCGTGATTCTGAAATACGAGTTTGCGGCGATTCTGATTGTTATGGGGGTGACATTTCTGATTGCCGTATTTACTAGAGCGATTGAAAAATATGCGCAATCTATATATAGCGGAGCAGTTGATGGTTTGTTACTTTTTACACTCCTGGGAGTGGCATCTACTGTCGTAGTTTCTTCAAAAATGTTGCGTGATAATCCGGCAATTGTTCTAAAGCATACGGAGTGAAATCTGATAAATCCATAATGATATTTTATATACTTAGAATTGTTTATGAAAGGGATATAAAATGATTGAATTGAAGAACATCAAGAAGAGCTTTGCATGTGGAACAGGAAAGGTAACTGTGTTAGATAATATTTCTTTAGAAATACATTCGGGAGAGATGGTGGCAATAATGGGAGCATCTGGAAGCGGTAAGACCACATTACTTAATATTTTGGGATGTTTGGATTACGCTGACGAGGGAGATTATTTGTATGAAGATCAAAACATTTCTGACATGAGGGTCGGCGCGCGAGAACGATTTAGAAAGGACACTATTGGTTTTGTGTTCCAACAGTTTGCATTAATTGAGGATGAAACGGTTTTAGAAAATATAGAATTGCCGTTAAAAGCACGTTTTGTCCCCAAAAAGAAAAGAAGACAGATAACCATGAGTGTAGCAATGAAACTTGGAATTGAAAACCATTTGAAAAAAAAGCCATCGCAGATCTCTGGAGGACAGCAACAGCGGTGTGCTATCGCCCGAGCACTGGTTACAGATAATCCGCTTATTCTTGCTGATGAACCGACTGGAGCTTTAGACAAAAAAACAGGCGAAATGATTATGAATGTTTTAAAAAACCTAAGCAGTGAGGGGAAAACTGTAGTTGTGGTTACACATGACGAGAGTGTGGCAGGTGTGGCTGATCGAATTATCAGAATTGAAGATGGCCGACTCTTGCCTGCTTAACTGTAAGAGTCGAGTGGAATAATACAGAAATGGGAAAATGTGAAAAAGAGTATGGAGATAACACAACACTACATGTGGAAACCATTGTGGAACTACAACGCATGAATACCTGACAATCCTTGCGGTTACGTACTTTGTGGGATTGTCTCCTTCAATAAGCAGTTATGAAAGAACAGGGAAAGACCGGTCATGATTACCGTAAACATGAAAATCGAAGATACGGCTGTATTACAACGGAGCAATCTTCCGGAAAATGCGACGAAGCTTGATACACCAAAAACCTTGGACGAGCTGATGAAGAAAGCCTTGCCTATCGCAGGTGCTTTATGTGCGGTCATGTTTGCCGCCATGTTTCTCAAGTCTTTTCTTTGCAGAACTATGGTGATTCATCCCATAGGAATTGTTCTTGGCTTTCTGATTGGATTATTGCTGCTGCCGGTTCATGAGTGGCTGCATGCAATTGTTTATCCGAAAGAAGCTGCTGTTACGATTGGAAAAGTAAAAGGAAAGCTTCAGTTCGTTGCGCTGGCGTCCTATCCGATGATCCGGGCAAGGTTCATTCTGATGTGCCTTCTGCCGTTTGTGCTCGGGATTGTTCCGCTGGTTATCTTTCTTGTATCGCCGGCGGAAGCGCGGTTCTTAAACGGAGTGATGTTCGGGATAGCGGGAATCGGAATGGTTTCGCCGTTTCCGGATGTTTACAACACGTTTGTTGTTCTGAAACAGTCGGGCAAGACAGACCGGATTATGTTTTACGAAGATGATATCTACCGTATCGGAGCAAGTGAAAATTAAAGCAAACCGGGAGGCATGTATGCCGTTAGTCAGAATTGAAATCATCAAAGGGAAGAGTGCATCATACAAGAAGGAACTGTTAGAGTGCGTTCATGCAGGGCTTGTGGAAGCACTTTCGATTGCAGACTGGGACCGGTTTCAGCGGATTGTTGAGATTGACCGGGAATGTTTAGAAACATCTCCTGACAAATCTGACAGTTTCACCATCATCGAGCTGACACTGTTCCCGGGGAGAACCAAAGAACAGAAGAGGGCGGTTATTGAATGCATCACCGACCGGCTTCATAAAAATCTGGATATTCCCAAAGAAGATGTCTTCATCATAATCCATGAGCCGCCATTGGAAAACTGGGGGCTCGGCGGGAAACAGAAATAGAGAACGGACATAAGGAGCGAATCTGCGGATTGGCTCCTTTTTCATGCCCTAATCGTGCAGCGCTATTCGACTCCGGCGCAGATCCTGAAGGCGAGCGAAGAGCAGTTGCCGATCGAGGATATTGATTATGTCCGCTGTCCCGGCCTTCCTTCCGGAAGCCTATGCATGTCGAAACCGTGGCGCTTCTGAAAAAAACGAATAACAACCGCGCTTTTACGGCGAAATGAAAAGGGATGCGTCCCACAGAGGCGCCCCCTTTTTTGATTGTGAAAATGCTTTCAATATGGTACAATAAACAAAAGTTTGCGTTGAAAACTTTTGGCAAATGCAACGAAGAAAGGACTTGTAGAAATGGCTTCAAGTGCAGAGTATCTGGATTACGTTTTGGACCAGCTTTCGGGACTCGAGGATATCACCTATAAGGCTATGATGGGCGAGTATATTCTCTATTACCGGGGGAGAATCTTCGGCGGGGTTTACGACGACCGCTTTTTAGTGAAGAATGTGAAAGCGGCGGCCGAGGCAATGCCGGAGGCGCAGCTTGAACTGCCTTACGAGGGAGCAAAGGAAATGCTTCTTGTGGACAATGTGGATGACAGGGAATTCCTGACCGGCCTGGTGGAGGACATGTATCCCGAGCTGCCGGCCCCGAAGAAGAAAAAGTAACTCTGAAAACGCAAAAACAGGAGAGGGGAATTGTTATGAACGGAACGAATTCAACAGTCAGAACTTCAAATGAGGCTATCACCAAGCTGCAGCAGAAGCGCAATGCAGTCGGAAGGTCGACGCTGTTATTGGTGCTCGGCGCATTCCTGCTGATTATCCCGCCGATCGGCGTCGGAGTCATCCTTTTCATCTGTTGGAGAGTGCAGAAGCTTCGGGCGGAGATGAAGGACCTTTACAAGGATGCATTTGTCCGCGAGCCGCTCGCCAATAACTTTGACAATGTTGTCTACGAGCCTAAAGAGGGCTTCACAAAAGAGAACATCGAGGCCTTCCGGCTTTGTGAGATGGGCAACCGGTGGTGGTCCGAGGATTACATCCGTGCCACCTATAAGGGTGTTGATTTCGAGATCGCCGAGGTAAATGTGCGCGAGGTCTACGAGCACTCGGACGAAAGAACCACCTCGGAAAACTATTTCCAGGGCAGAATGATGGTGTTCAACTTCCCGAACAAGCTGGTGAATACCGTGGCGGTTTACAGCCGGAAGTTCAAACACAGAGCGCTTAACCAAAAGGTCGCGAAGGATTATAAGGTTGAACTGGAATCGATGCAGTTCAACAAGGAATTCGACGTTTATTCAGCAGATCAGCAGGACGCTTTCTACCTGATCACGCCGCATTTCATGGAGCGCCTTTTGCTTCTTTCCGGAAAATACGAAAGCATCGCCATGAATGTAGTCGGAAACCGTGTCTTCCTCGGCTTCAACGAGCCTGACGGGAATGTGTTTGACGCAAACATAGAAGTCGGCAAGCTGGATATCGACAAGGAGATGGCTAAGGTACAGGGTGAAATCGACGACATCAAGGTGCTCATCGCCGTCGTATTGAACCTGAAATAGTTTTAAGAGCAGAATGGAGGGGGAAAAGTATTGGACTTTAAAATCGTTCTGATCATTATAGTAGTCGTGGTGGCATTTGCCATCTATTATAAGCCGCTCGGGAGTCTTTGGTTTGTTAAGAAAGGTTGCTCGGCTACGGCGCCCGGGACCTTTGTTTATTGGGAGGGCGCTTACAGAGCCAACCAGCCCGGAACCGGGGTAATCACGATGATTCCCGTCTACGAATACAAAGTGGACGACAAGGTTTATCTCGCCATGGTAGAGGGGATGGAGCAGGCGTACGAAGTGTTTCCGCTTAACGTTGACGTGAAGTACAACCCGGCAAATCCGGAGGTGTGTTTCATCCACGGCAAGCGCGGCACGATTTTGAAAGGCAAATAGCATTATTGGACTGTTGGATTAATCTGGAGTTGAGATGGATAAGGAAAAAGTTTTTTCAGAGATTAATAGCAAGTTTGAGGAATTGAAAAAGGCACTTGATGGAGATGATATCGTTGCTATCCGCGAATTGGCGCTTGAGCTTCATGCCCTGGTGCACCCCGCGGAGGTTTCGGGAAGAGCAGAGAAGACCGTCGCGGATTTTGTGCTCGACTATATGATGGCGGGGCATCAGAACGAGATTGTGCAAAGAGAGACGTGGGATACGGATCTGCATTATGCAGGCAGCAAAACCGTTCCGATCTGCTGGCAGTTCTGGCATATCTACCGGATTGAGGACCTTGTCAGCAACATTCTGATGGACAACGGACAGCAGATTTTCAATGCGGAGTGGCAGCGGAAGATCGGTTCCTCCATTACGGATACCGGCAACGCTTTAGAGCCGGACGAGCTGACTGCCTGGGCCGGAAACATCAACACAGAAGAACTTCGCAAGTATATCATTACCGTCGGGCAGAATACACGCCGCATCCTGTCGCAGCTTAGCCTGGAGAAGGTGAAATCCATGGTACCGGAGGAGTGGGTCATGCGGATTCTCGAGGAGGGCGGCGTGACAACGGATTTCCGCTCCGTATGGCTGCTTGTCTTCTGGGGAAGACTGACCGTCGGCGGGATGATTCTGACACCGATGACTTCCCATCATATGATGCATCTGCCGACGAGCGTGGATCATATCATGAGCTGAGAGCAGTTGCAGAGGATGAGATCGGTTGAAAGAGTAACTGTTACGGGGTGATTCTGAAAGAGAGCTTAGTCAATGGAACAGGATGAAAAGAAAGCCTTATTCGACAAACTGAAAGTTCTTGCAATACCGCTTGCGCTGCAAAGCCTGTTGAATTCCCTGGTCGGGGCATCGGACGCTTTAATGCTCGGAAGGCTGAATCAGGATTCGATTTCGGCGGTTGCACTGGCGAACCAGCTGTTTTTCGTGATGACGCTGTTTACCGGGTCCATCAAGAGCGCCGCGGGCATTCTTGTCGCGCAGTATTGGGGCAAGAAGGATTACAAAAATGCCGGACGCTTTTTGGCTATGGCGATAAGGACTTCGATCCTGATCAGTTTCACATTTTTCATTGCCGCCTCGGTATTTCCGGAGCAGGTGATGCGGATTTATACGACGGACAGCAACCTGATCACAATCGGCGCGGGCTACCTGCGGATTGTCGGTTTTTCGTACATCTTCTCGGCAGTAGCACAGTGCTTTTTGATGAACATGAAGATTGCCGGAGACGCGAAACTCAGCGTCATGATATCCGCGATTGTGGTTGTCGTAGACATGACCGCCGACTATTTCCTGATTTACGGAAAATGTGGTGTTCCCGCCTTGGGAGCCAACGGTTCCGCATATTCTACAGTTGTAGTAGAAGCGATGTCCCTGGCAATTGTCCTGATATGGGCTAAGAAAAAGGAGACGCTCTGTCTGCCGGCGAAGAACTTCGTTTACTTCTCCCGGGATTTTGAGAAGGACTTTTGGAGAGTGTTCGCTCCGATTGTTGCCAGCGGTCTTTCCTGGGGCATCAGCATTACGGTTCACAACATCATCATGGGTCGTTTGGGCTCGGATGCAACGGCTGCCGCTTCCGTGACGAGTGTCGCGCAGCAGCTGATTGCCTTCATTACCTGGGGTCTGGCAGGCGGCTCCGGCATCATGATCGGAGAACTGCTCGGAGCGGGCAGGCTTGAAGAGGCGAGAAGGTACGGAGACCGGTTCTTTAGGATTGCGTTCTGGAACGGTCTTAGTAACGCGCTGCTGATTGCGCTGGTCGGCCCGCCGATATATTTCTTCTACGAACTGACCGACACGGCGAAGGGTTATCTGCTAGGAATGCTGGTGTTCAGCTGCCTATACATGTTCGCATTTTCCTTTAACACCATCTTCACCTGCGGCGTATTTCCTGCCGGCGGAGATGCCAAATACGATGCGGTAAGCGTGTTCTTCGCGACCTGGTGTTTTGCGATTCCTGCTTCGTTAGTTGCCTGCTTTGTGCTGAAGTGGCCGGTGCTTATCGTGTACGTAATCATGTGCCTGGATGAAATCGTGAAGGTGCCGTTTTTGAAATGGCATCACAACAAATATATCTGGGTGAAAAATCTGACGAGAGAAGCGGAATAATTGGGGAGAAATGGACATTCGGGTTATTGAAGATAAAGAGAAAAGCGGCAGATCACACGCCTGATACCGGAGGCTTTTCCGGGCTTGTTACGGAAAGTAACAGCCTTGCTACGGTTCGTTTCTTGATTGTTACCGGGGAGTGGTCATACGATGGACTCACAAACAAAACAGCCGGGACGAACCGGTAGAAAACGGAGGAAATCAATATGACATTCGGAGAAAAACTAAAGGAAGCAAGAAAGAACATCGGTCTTTCGCAGGAAGAGCTTTCGGAACTCATCGGGGTATCCAGAGCTGCAGTTGCAAAATGGGAGTCAGACAAAGGACTGCCGGATATTGAGAACCTGAAGACAGTGGCAAAGCTTCTTGATGTGAGCACGGACTATCTTCTGGACGACGGCGCAACGTTAGACCTGTCGGTGACGAAGAAAGCAATTGATCTGGAGAAGTACGCCGAGGGCAAGAAACTCTCCAGAATTAAAAAGGTGAAGATTAAGGAACGCATCGTCAGAGAAACGTATCCGGAGGACGAAATCGTGCGGCTGACGCTGACCGGCATCCGGGATACAAAACGGGAGAAGATTGTCGATGAGGCAATCGGCTGGTTCGTGTTAATCCTCGGTGATATTCCGTTGTTCGGGACGCAGGAGATGGGCAAGCTGGTGAACAGTCTGGATCATCAGTATTACCTCGTAAACAAAGAAAAAGACCAGTACTTTGTACTTCTGACCGATGAGCATATCATTGCCCGTAAGCTCCCTTCTAAGATTACGGGTAAGAAATTCGAAATCGGTGACATGAAGTTCCGAACCATGGGAATTGTGAAAGAAACAGTATAGTATCACGCACAGGAGAAATACATTGAAACACTGCGGAACAAAAAAAGATACCGTAATCCTCGCCGAGTCAAGTCATTTTGCTATCCTGAAGGAGTATGAGCGTGCTTCGCTTTGCACCAAGCAGGATTTCAAGCCTGTTGCGTGTGTGGGCGATTTCTACGGAGACCCGCAGGATGCCTATATTGACCCGAAAGAGAAGTTTTGTATAACTGTCGGATGCGGAATCATCCTGTATTATCTTCGGGAGCCGTTTGAGAGTTATGCATACGACAAAACCTCGTTGCAGTGGATTGAGACCGGACGTGAAGGCGATGCTTTATGGTGCGACCGAATTGAGACGGTAACCGACACATTTTTCATTATAACGTTGGAAAATGGGACGAAACGTAAGGTTGACCTAAGCACATTAGCAATTGAAGAATGGCAGGAAGAAAATGAGTGATAATGTAGTTGTCAGAAAAGCGACGTTTGCGGATGCGGACGACGTTATTGAGAAGCTGCTTAACACCTTATAAAACGATAGAAAGAAGGCAATCACGGCATCCCCTGCCGTATTGCGGAGAAAGAAGATGACGGAAAAACAGATTAAAGCAACAGAGTGTTTCAACCAAAAAATGCACTGCTCACAGTCCGTCCTGTTCGCATTTGCCAAAGAATGCGGAATTACGGAGGAAACGGCGTTTCGGCTGGGATCGTGCTTCGGGAGCGGGATGCGAAAGGGCAACGTGTGCGGAGCCTGCACCGGAGCGCTAATGGTCCTGGGGCTGATGTTCGGTGAAAGCCACATGGGCGACGGCGACGAGCGCCGGCGGTCGAACCGGCTTAATGATGAGTTCCTGGACCGCTTTGCGATGGCAAATGGGACGTTCATCTGCAATGACCTGCTCGGGTGTGACGTTTCCACGCCGGAAGGCGCTCAGTATGCAAGGTCCAACGGTCTGTTCAAGGATTTCTGCCCGAAGATGGTCGCGAGTGCGGTCGAAATACTCGAGGACATGATAGCGGAGCAGCAAACAGAGTGAAACGAAGGAGGGTGAAAAGGCCCTCCTTTTTTTATAGACGGAAGTCCCCGAATATGGTACAATAATAAGAACATATCGCGATTGAAGGAGAAGTATTTGTACGACTCCCTGTAGAGCGATTGCGAGTATTAAAGGGGCTTCAATGGAAAAGCTATACATCACACATTACTACTATCCCGGAACGGATCCCTGGCAGAATATCATGCATCTTCCCGAGCAGGAGGCGTTCAGGGTAGCCGGGGAGCTTGCGGCTGCGCATCCGGAGACGACCAGTTTCGGCCGCTTTGCGGATTTTGTGAACTATTATCCGCGACGTAAGGCTGCAGACGAATATGTGCGAAACGCTTTCATCCGCATGGGCGGAAAGCCGAAACTGTCAAATCCGTTCGCATTTGTCCTCGGCGATTGCGAGTATCTCAGGAATTGGTTTGACAGCAGCGATAAGGTTGTGCTGGATCTCACAGACATTCCGGATGAGCAGGTCAGTTTCACGCTTGGTGACAGCTGCGCCATTATTACGCAGGGGCATGAGCCGAAGGTGCTTACCAAAAAGATGCTTTCAGAGGGCATCGAAGAGTGCGGCTCGCTTGAGGCATTCTGCAAAAAGTCATTAGGGAAATACGCATACGTTGAAGTTCAGTTGTGGGAGCGCCCGGAGAATAAACGGATAAGTACAGGCGGGAGGAACGCAATGCAGTTTAAAGAAGGGCTCGGCTGGAAGGCGTGCCATGACGAAGAGAGAAACATCTACACGGCGCAGAGAAGCCGGAGGGGCTTTTATCAGCTTTGTGAGATTGATGCCGAGACATATAACAAACTCAGCGATGACGGAAACGCTGACAAACTGATCGGCAGCGGCAAAGTTCTGTTCGAATCGGATGATGATTATTATACCCAGCGTTATTACAGGATTGTCGACGAGAACTACGACGAACTCGCGCCTTGGGCGAGTGCAAAATGGATCGCCGGCAAATCGGACGTACTGGACAGGAGATATGAGGTTGTCAATCGATTTCCGGGTGTGGGATTTGCCTACGGAAGCGAGGTCTATGATAGCGCGCAGTATTTTGGGGTTGCTGACGAGGAAAGCGGTGCTTCCGTGGATGAGGAAACAATCTTTCCGGCTTGTTCCATATCGAAGTTTGTTACTGCGGTATGCGTGATGAAGTTGCAGGAATTAAACCTGGTTGATATTGATGAGAGAGTCAATAAATACCTGAAGCAGTGGAAGCTTCTTTCCGCTGAAGGAGCGGAAAGCGACGCAACAATCCGAAATGTTCTGAGTCATACCGCAGGAATTATTGACGGTGAGGATGGGTTTTACGGATTACGAATCGGAGGCCCCGAAGTCAGCCTTCCTGATATTCTAAACGGGTGCACGAAATATAACAACCGGCCTGTGAGAACGGAGCATAAGCCCGGGACGGCTTTTGAATATTCCGATGCGGGTTACTGCGTTCTGCAGCAGATGATGGAAGATGTAACCGGTAAGGAATTTGCGAATCTGGTGAATGAACTGGTGTTTGAAGCACTGGGGCTGACGCACACATTTTTCGCTTCGCCGGCCGAACGGGAAAAGCATAAAGCGAACATGGCAACCGGCTATGATGATGCCGGTGACCCGATTCCGGGGAAGTATCCCGTAACGCCCGATCTTGCCGCGTCAGGATTGTGGAGTACTCCGAAAGAGCTTTGGAAACTTTCCCGGGAGTTCTTCCGTGCCCTTAATGGGAAGAGCTCGTTTTTACAGGCAGACAGCGCACGGGAAATCATAAAACCCGCGGGGGATTTTTCTTGGACAGGACTCGGTGTATTCCTCGAAGGCGAGAAAACTCTTGTCTCAAGAGGTTGGGGAGAAAACGGACAGTGCATGTTGAAGTTACATCTTGAATCCGGTGAGGCATCGGTCGTTATGACCAATAATAATCCGGGGAAGGATCAGGCGGAATCGGGCGTTGAATGGTTGACGGACAGTTATGTCTGGTTCATGTAAGATTTCCGCAGGGATCGGAAGCTCTGCACACCGGTTTCAAACGTCAGAATCCGCAGGAGAAAGATGAACAAGACGAAACGGTTTTTTTGTATTACGGTTTTGAATGATTAACGACTCTGTTGTGAGGACAAATGATTGAAAGCGATTACTATTAAGAGATTGACACCTGAATTGAACGAGGATTATCTGGACTTTTTCGATAACCGTGCGTTTACGGATGATAATCCAAATGGGCCATGCTATTGCACGTCTCCTAATCAGGACGCGGAAACCATCAAGCGGATGGTGGGAGAGTTCCCGATATTCGGCGTTAAAGAAACGTTGCGTAAGTATGCTGTGGAAATGCTTGAGAAGAACATGATTCAAGGATACCTGGCGTATGACGGAAACATGGCCGTGGGGTGGTGCAATGCGGCGGATATAGAGAGTTATACAGGATTTGTCCCGGATTTTGCCAGGAATAATACTTGCGGGAAAACCATATCAATCGTATGCTTTGAAATAGCGCCTGAATATCGGGGAATGGGAATCGCATCAGAATTCATAGAACGGGTATGTCAAGACGCAAAAAAGAACGGCTATGCGGCTATTGAAGGATATGCCGCGTTTTCCGAAACACGAAATGAGTTTGACTATCAAGGTCCGATGGGACTGTACAAAAAGGCCGGATTTATTGAAGTGATGAAAGAAAAAAATCAGGTTGTTATGCGTAAAGTACTTGAATAACTTTTGGTTTTTCGAGCAATTGAAAGTTATAGAAAACAAATCACATTTGATGGGGCTTATGGAGAATGGGAGAATTGGATGAGAAGGAATTGATTTATCGCGAAAAGACAGCGCAGATGAAAGAAACTGCCCTTCTTCGCGAGGAGATAAGGAAGAATCACAAGCTGCGCTTTCTGTTCTTTGAGCTGACGCTTCGGTGCAATGAAAACTGTATTCATTGCGGCAGCCGTTGCGGGGAAGCGCTCGGTGAGGAGCTTCCGACGGAGGTGTTTATCGGAATCCTTGATAAAGTCGCGAAGGATTTTGCGGGAAGTCTTCCGATGCTCAACATTACCGGAGGGGAACCGCTTCTTCGCAAGGACTTCTTTGAAATCGTGAATCACGCGAAACAGCTTGGTTTTTCCTGGGGAATGACGAGCAACGGCACTTTGATTTCAAAAGATGTGGCACGAAAACTGAAGGAAGCCGGGATGGCGACCATTTCGGTAAGCCTGGACGGAACGAAAGAGTATCATGACTGGTTCCGAAGGACCGGAGGCGCATTCGAGAAAGCCGTGGAAGCGCTTCGCAATCTGATGGAACAGGGCTTTCTGGAGGTTCAGGCGACGACTGTTGTGACGCCTAAGAATATAACACAGCTCGATGAAGTGTTTCAGTTGTTATGTGAGATTGATGTTGATTCCTGGCGGGTGGTCGGAATGGAGCCAATCGGAAGGGCACTGGACCATCCGGAACTGTTATTGAGCAAAAAGGAGCAGTTGAGACTTCTTCAGTATATTCGTGACAAGCGGGAAGAAGGCTATCCGGTAACTTATGCGTGCGGCCACTGGTTGGGTTACGACTACGAGCGCGAAGTCAGGGATTGGTATTTCCTGTGCGATACCGGAATGAGGACGGCGAGCATTATGTCCAACGGCGATATCGGTGCTTGCCTGGATATTGAACGCAGACCGGAAACGATTCAGGGAAATGTGCTGAAGGATGACTTTACGGAAGTATGGAAAAATCGGTTTCAGATTTTCCGCACGCCTCTTTCAACACGTTGTGAAGAGTGTACCAATTGCCCGGATGAACCATTTTGCAAGGGCGGTTCGGCGCATACCTGGGATTACTCGCTTGACAGGCAGCGTGTCTGCTTTCGCAGAGACTGGTAGAGAAACTATGAATGGGAGGAATGCTTCATGAAAAAAGGAATGAAAAGGACGTTTATTCTCGGTGCGTCATTTGTCGCGTCAGTCAGTTTCAGCGCGTGCGGAAAACATTACGGCTCTCCGCCCGATCGTTACGACGATCTCACGCCGACAGTAGCGGAAAGTACGGAGTCTGTTAAGAAGGGACCGGTGCTTGAAACCGTAGGCTTGGAGTTTGAGATTGCGCAGAAGGTTGAAGAATCCGACTTCGAGGGTCATGACGAAATCTACGGATGGTTCGGTGCGAGAGAATTTCTCGGGAAAGAATACAAAGCGGTTTCTGCTTCGGAAGAGGGCGGAATGGCAACCCAGCCCGAGGTGTATGTTTCATACATTGTCACCGCATATCCGGATTATTCCAGCGAAGAGCAGGCAGTGACCGAGATTCGGATAATGGACCCGAAGGTGTCGGTGTTCGGTCATAATATCGATACGCCGGTGGAAGAGTTTGATAATACTTTGCGGGAAAAAGGGTTCACGATTGAACAAATCGGTGAAGGAACGCGCCGTAAAGCAACAAAGGGAGATATTACCATCTCTTACGGTGGTGGCCAGCATATACAGATTGATGCGGAAGTCACCAATGCGGAAGGAATTGTTTTCTGAGGAAAGAAGACTATGAGGCAATATTTTGGCTTTCCGTACTAACGAAAGTGAATTATGTTTTAAAATATCGTACTATGGGAGATGCCATGAACGTAAGAAAATACACTGATCAGGATTTGATGGAGATTATCCGTATATGGAATGAGGTTGTTGAAGAAGGTGTTGCTTTTCCGCAGGAAGAAACACTAGACATGAAAAGTGGAGCAGAGTTCTTTGCTTCTCAAAGCTATACCGGGGTTGCTGAGGGGGACGGTAAAGTCTACGGTCTGTACATCCTTCATCCAAACAATGTCGGCAGATGCGGACATATCTGCAATGCCAGTTATGCTGTATCCTCGGATGCACGGGGGAAGCATATTGGAGAACAACTTGTTAAGGATTGCCTGCAGAAAGGTAAAGAACTTGGCTTCAGAGTTCTTCAGTTCAATGCGGTTGTGGAAAGTAATGTTCATGCAAGACACTTGTATGAACGCTTGGGCTTTAAACAACTAGGAACTATCCCAGGAGGATTCCGAATGAAAGATGGGCATTATGAAAACATATGTCCATATTATAGGGAATTGTAAGTTTTTATCTTTCAGGATAATTGACAAATGGAGATAAGGAAATATGAAAAAGTGGTATGACGAAGAATATGAATTTACCGTAGAAGTAACGGGCTTTTTGCATGGAGATCATACAGAAAGGTATTGTCGTAATGGTGAAGAAATCGGTGATGTATATAAATGTACCTACGGATGTCCGGTTAATAAGGACGGTTATGGGATCTGTTCAAAGACAATGATGATGTTGTATCCTTTGATGGAAGCTGTAAGAAGCGGCGGTAATCTTAGAAAAGTAGGTGGCGATGGGGAATACTCTAAAACGGTTGTGTGCCCGGATGGATGTGTGATCTTCAAACTGACTGCAAAACCTTTGGGTAATGAAAACTTCCATACAGGCGGTTTCTGGGA
>JAFYYS010000025.1 GCA_017546025.1 Lachnospiraceae bacterium
AATCCCTCGCATTTTCCTCAATTATACTCCGGAAGATGGCGAAAAACAACAGCGAAAACAGCGGAAAAGAGCCAAACCGGAAGTTAGTCAGACAAAAACAAAAGCCGGAGTTGGAACCAGAAGTTACTTTGACAATCAACTTTTTTTTCGGTTTTTTGTAGAAAAAGTTAGAAATCCTGTTATAAAATGCATCTATATAGGTGAAAAGGAAATGAGCCGGCAGTTTTGATGTTCCGGACAAGGAGGGAGACGTGTCAGAAGAAATCATAATGGATGACATCCAAATCGTTAAGCTGTTCTGTAACGGTTCGGATGCGGCCGTGGAAGCGGTCGAAAAGAAATACGGCACGCAGCTTCTTCACCTGGCCCGGAATATTCTTTCGGACGAAAGGGATGCGGAGGAATGTCTGAATGACACCTACCTGAACGCGTGGAAATATGTCCCGCTTGCGAAACCGGACAATTTAAAGGCATACCTGATGCGAAGCATCCGTAATCTTGCCTTTGAGCGTCTTCGCAGCAACCGGGCCCAAAAGCGCGGAGGAGATGTAACATTAACATCCTATGAGGAATTATCCGAATGTATCCCCGATAACCGGACGGCGGAGCCCGCAGACAACGAGGGGCTGAAGGAACAGTTAGAATCGTTTTTGGACGGTTTGTCCACGGAAAAGCGTACGATTTTCCTGAAGCGGTTCTGGTACTCGTATTCAGTTTCCGAGATTGCGGTACAGATGGGAAGAGAAGAAAAATATATCAGCAATCATCTGTATATCCTTAAGAAAAAGCTGAGAAAACATCTGAAAAGAAAGGGTTGATGGGGATGACAGGATTTGATTTAAACAAAGCACTGACCGATATCGACGAGCGCTATTGGGACGAAACCGACAGCCGTAAGTCGACTGCCCGAATGGAAAATGTGAAAACCCGTAAGGGCGGAAAGAAAAGAACCGTTCGCATTGTTTTACTTGCGGCCTGCATGGTAACGCTGCTCGCCGGCTCGGTTGCAGCAGCGAACAAGGCGCGCAACAATGACAATACCTTCCTTGCCCTGATGGGTACGACCAGTGCGACCGAGGAATTTGACGCCGCCTATGTTCCGATTGGAATTGTCAGCAAAGGCGATGTAACAGTTACCCTTGAGAACATCATCGGCGATACGAATACCATTTTCTGCGAATTCAGTACCGATTATGAATTGGAGAACTGTCAGGAAGGGTGGATTTGGAATCAGTACGTATATCCTGATGTTAGGGTGACGAACATCTCAGGAAAGGCGTTCTTTGAGGATGAAGATTGGGCAGGCAAGGGGAGCGTGATGTCCGCTTTTTGCAGAGACGGCAAACTGTGGTTTATGTACCAGATTTCTTATTCCGATCCGGATTTGGACCTTTCCCACAAACGGATGCAGGTTACCATGACCATGAGAAGACTGAGTACCAAAACCGTGGAAGAGCACGTGTTTGAGTGGACCAATGACTACAAGACCGTATCCGAGGTCATTACGCTCAATGCGCCGTTCGAGGACTTCACGCTGAATAGCATTGCGTTCTCTCTGACCAGGATGCAGATTACTGCCACATTCCCGAACAGATCTGCCTGGGAATATCCGACAATTAAAGTGGACTACTTCATTCTTGACGACGGGACCTATTTGTTCTACAACAAGAATTTGCGGGATGCATTCAAGCTCGGAGGGGGCGGTATCCGGGTTGACGAGTACGGGAACTGTGTGAACTGTACGACTTTTGACCTGATTGGAGAATTCGCTGAGGAGAACAGCAATGTAGGCACGCTTGTAAACTTCTCGAAAATTGCAACAATCAGCATCAACGGAAGAGAAATCGATATCCGATAATCTGACGTCCGGTAAGGACAGATTGGGCAAAGCCCCGGGGGAGCAATCCTTCGGGGCTTTTCACATTTTCCTCTTGTCTGGTGACCTTCCGTGTTGTAACATTGAGGTATCACCCCGAAGGGTGAAGCGGGAGAGAAACGATGCTTTTACTGATTTACTGGTTTTTGATGAGCGTGTATGCGTTCGTCCTGTTCGGAATCGACAAAGCGCGGGCGAAAAAGAACGGCCGGCGCCTTCCGGAGAAGAAGCTGCTTGCGGTTACGGCCCTCGGCGGGGCAATCGGAAGCGGTCTCGGCATGCTCGTGTTTCACCATAAGACCAAAAAGGAACGGTTCACGAAGAAGGTTCCGATCTTTGTTATTCTGACGCTTCTTATCGCGGCGGGCTGTTTTTATCTGAATCTGCACATCACGGTAACGGAATATGAGTATGCCGGGACCGATGTGCCTGCGGAGCTTGACGGCTTTAAGATTGTGCAGGTTTCGGACCTTCATAACCAGTTCTTCGGCTTCCGCGAGGGGGCGCTCATCGACCGCATCGCGGAGCTTTCCCCGGACATCATTGTTGTCACCGGGGACGTCGTCGATAAGAATTTCACGAATTATAAGCTTGCGTACCGGTTCTTTGAGGGCGCCGTCCGCATCGCCCCTGTCTATTACGTGACGGGCAATCACGAGATGTGGCTCGCCGGAGACCGCATGACGAAATTCCTTGCAGACATTGAAGAGCTCGGCGTCATTATGATGGACAACAAAAAGGTAAGCGTCAACGGGCTTACCATCATCGGAATCGCCGACGAAGACCTGCGCCGTCCGCCCGAAACGTTGAAAAATGAGGACGGTTTCACAATCTGCCTTGCCCACGAGCCGATGTATCATGAGCGGTACCGCGCGCTCGGCGCCGACGTGACATTTTCCGGACACGTGCACGGCGGACAGGTGATCATCCCCGGGAAGGGAGGCCTGATTTCTCCGGATATGGAGTTCTTTCCGGAATTATACGCAGGCGCGCACGTGTACGGGGAAGGCGAAGACAGCATGACGATGTATATCAGCAGGGGGCTCGGAAACAGTGTCCTGCCGCTTCGGATTAACAATTTCCCGGAATTGGTCGTCGTGACACTCCGCCACCGCTAGGATTTCGGACAGAAGAGGAGTCCGCAAGAAATATCAAACATTCCTCATCCGGACATGCTATCCTTTTCGTACAGGAGGCGGAAATATGAAAGAGTGGATTGAAGTTGTCCAGAACATGCTTGATTGGATTGAGTCACATTTGTCTGAGGGCAGAATGCTTAATAGCCTGTCTGACGAGATGGGGTATTCGCCGTATTACTGCTCGGTGCTGTTTCACGATGTGACGAAGACGACGATTAAGGCATATGCTTCTGCAAGGCGCCTGGCCTGCGCTGCCGCGGACATCAGGGACACGGAGGAAAGGATTCTCGACATCGCCGTGAAATACGGGTATTCCTCGCAGGAGGCACTGTCACGGGCGTTTCGTGAGCAGTTCGGATGTACACCGGCTGCATACCGCAGGAATCCCGTTCCGATTAAGCTTCAGCCCGCGAAAACGGTTCTGTTTCCCGATTATTTTGAAGGAGAGAGGATTAAAAAGATGGAACAGAAAAGACTTTTTGTCAGAGTGGAGCATATTCCGGCACATAAATATCTCGGCATCTGGGAGGAGAAGGCAGCCAATTACTGCGACATGTGGAAATACCACGACTGCGACGAGGTGTGCGGTCTTGTATCGAGCATGGAGAAGGCGGCGCATCCGATTGTGACGCCGCATACGGCCGGCTGGAAGAAGGAGAACGGAAAGAAGATTTATTTCTACGGAACAGGAGTGCCGCTTGATTATGAGGGACCGGTTCCGGAGGGCTTCACGCTTCGCGAGTTCCCGGAGAGCGATTATCTCGTGTTCGGCTATCCCTGCTTTGATTTTCTGAGCGAGAATGTTGACGTCATGACTGCCGTGGAGGATCTGGCGTGGCATTATGATCCGGCTGACATGGGTTATGAATGGAACGAGGACGTCTGCCAGGATTACCAGAGACACTATCCCGAGGCGTTCGGCTATCAGGTATTACGACCTGTAAAGAAGATAAAATAATATACAGTCGGAAAGAGGCGCTGCCGTGAAAGGCGGTGCCTCTTTTTTCATGGTTACCGGAAGAATTGTTAAATTTTTCGAAAGTCACCTTGACATTTTTCACGAGATATGATAAAACCATCACAACGATATCAAAATGATATCAACAAATGCAAAGCGCATTTGGTAACATGTAATCAAGTGAAAGGGGTAACTTACATGAAAGAAAAAGTTTTAACAGGCAAGAAGAACGGAATGCTGCTTCTTCTGATGTACTTCCTGATTTCCATCGTATCAATCGTTTTGATTCCGGTCGGAATCGGGGCGGAAATGCCGGTTCTCACCGTACTGGCCGTCATCTGGCTGTCTCTCGGCTGGATCATGCTTCTTGGGCTGAAGGTTTTAAAACCTCAGGAAGCATTGGTGCTCACGCTCTTCGGAAAATACTACGGAACTCTTAAGGGGGAAGGCTTCTACGCCGTAAACCCGTTCTGTGTTGCCGTAAACCCGGCCGCCAAGACCGAGCTCAACCAGAGCGGCGACGTAAAGAGCAATTCGGTTCTGGCTCCCGGAAGCGTTGAGCTTGTAAGCAAAAAGCTGTCCATGAAGATCCTGACTCTGAACAACAACCGCCAGAAGATCAATGACCGCCTCGGTACGCCCGTGGAAATCGGTATGGCAGTAACCTGGTGCATCGACGATACGGCAAAGGCCGTGTTCAATGTGCACAACTATAAAGAGTATCTTTCCCTGCAGTGCGACACCGCGCTTCGTAACATCGTCCGCATCTATCCTTACGATGTGGCGGAGGGTGTTGATACGACCGGCGACGGCGTAGCAGACGAGGGAAGCCTCCGCGGTTCCAGCGAGGTTGTAGCTGCCCGTATCCGTGAGGAAATTGAGAAACGTGTGGCAATCGCCGGACTCCACATCATTGAAGCCAGAATCACCTACCTGGCATACGCTCCCGAAATCGCAGCAGCCATGCTGCAGCGTCAGCAGGCTTCGGCAATCATTGACGCCAGAAAGATGATCGTCGACGGTGCCGTAGGCATGGTGGAAATGGCGCTTGAGCGTCTGAACGAGACGAAGATGGTCGAGCTCGACGAAGAGAGAAAAGCCGCAATGGTATCGAACCTTCTGGTTGTCCTTTGCGGAAACCACGACGCACAGCCGGTTGTTAATTCCGGCAGCCTGTACTAAACACTGACGGGGGACCCCCGGGTCCCCCATACCCACGCGGGGCAACCCGGAAAGGAGGGAAACAATGGCAGAGAAAAAGCAGGTACCGCTTCGTCTTTCGGAAGCCTTATACAATGCCATTGCGGCATGGGCGGAGGACGATTTCCGCTCCGTGAACGGACAGATTGAATATCTCCTTTCGGAGTGTGTGAAGCAACGTAAGAAGAACGGCGCGTATGTCGGCAAGGAAATCGATGTACCGCCGGAGCTTGACGTATAAGAAGCACGTTTGAAAGGATTTGAAAAGGAGAAACCGAAATGTTTGCAGAAACCGTTATATCATTTGCGGAACTGAAGCAGTATCTTCCGCTGATCATTCCGTTGGTTGTCATTGAACTGATTCTTCTGATTTACGTTTTATGGCACATCAACACCCACGATACTTATAAAACCGGCAACCGTGTCCTTTGGAATATCGTTGCCCTGGTCGGCATGAATTTCGTAGGACCGATTCTTTACCTGATTATCGGAAAAGAGGACGCTTAATCATGAGAATTAAACACAATGTCTTTGACTGGGTTGCGCTCGGCCTGTCCGCAGCAGCCTGCCTTGTCTCGGGCATCATGCTTCTGCTTCGCTGGAATGAGATTCCCGATAAGGTGGCAACGCATTTTGAGTTTAACGGCGAACCAAACGGCATGGAAAGCAAATCGATGCTTTTGATCATACTGGCCGTTTCCGCCGGGCTGATTCTTTTGTTCCAGATTGTGATGCATTTTCCGGGATGGTGGAACTTCCCGATTGAAATCACCGACAGAAACCGTTACACCGTATACCGCCTCGGCAAGTATATGATGGATACGATGATGATTACGTTTTCGGTCGCATTTTCCGCAATGTTAATCCTCATGACGTACGAAAAGAATATGCCGTCCTGGTTCACCTTTGCGTTTCTCGGCGCACTGCTGCTTGGAAGCATCATCTGGTTCGTCATCATAACCGTGAAAGGAAAAGCAGATGCCTGATGCACTTTATGTAAACAATTTGATGAAGCGTTTCGGCACGAAGGAGGTTCTTAAAGGAGTCTCCTTCAGTGTGCCTGAAGGAAGCGTCTTCGGCTTCATCGGCCAAAACGGCGCCGGCAAGACGACCACGATGAAGACGGTCCTCGGACTGCTCGCCCCCGATGGCGGAGCGATTCAGGTTTTCGGGGAAAATGTGACGTACGGAAATACCAAAACCAACCGAATGGTCGGCTATCTGCCGGATGTGCCGGAGTTTTATGACTATATGACAACAAGAGAGTATCTCGGACTGTGCGCGGACATCGCCGGCATCCCGAAAGGCGAGCAGAAGGCGCGCATTGAAGAGATGCTTGAGATGGTCGGGCTTGCTTCCGAAAAGCACCGCATTCGCGGCTTCTCAAGAGGCATGAAGCAGCGCCTCGGTATTGCGCAGGCACTGCTTCACAGACCGAAGCTTCTGATCTGCGACGAGCCGACCTCGGCGCTTGACCCGATGGGCAGAAAGGAAATACTCGAAGCCCTTCAGGCGGCCAGATCGCAGACGACCGTTTTGTTCTCCACGCATATCCTGTCGGATGTGGAGCGCATCTGCGACCGCGCGGCAATCCTTCATAACGGAACCGTTGTATTAAACGGCACGATGGAGGAGCTGCACGCGAGAAAGGCCGGAACGGACTTTGCCGTGACGGCGGCAGACGGTGTTTCCTTTGAAGCGCTGCGGTCACATTTTCCGAAGTTCCAAAAGACGGAAAAGCCCGGCGCGGAAGAGTTTGAGATGCTTTGGAAGCAGGGTGCGCAGGAGGACTTCCGGAACGTGCTCGGCTTCATTTCGGAGCAGAACCTCAATATCCGCTCGGCGGCCTGGGCAGAGTCTTCCTTAGAGGACCTGTTCCTTGCGGCAACGCAGGGAGAAACGGAGGTGAAAGCATGATTCCGTTTCTGAAAAAAGAAATTTTAGAGCAGTTCCGCCGTAAGAGAGTGCTTCTTTTGGGCATCCTGTTCACGGCATTTGCACTGCTCGGTGTCGCAACGGCCAAGCTGACGCCGAAGATCATGGAGATGTTCGCGGACGAGCTTGCCAAGAGCGGCATGGTTTATGACATCACGGAGTCCACGGTCATGGATGCGTGGATGCAGTTCTTTAAGAACGCGGCGATTCCGCTCATCGTCATGATCATTCTCTGGTCCGGTTCCTTCACGGGCGAGTACCAGAAGAATACGCTGATTCCGCTTGTCACGAAGGGGCTGTCCCGTACATCGCTGTTCTTCGCGAAGATGATTACGGCGGCTTTGGTGTGGACGGCCGGATACCTGGTATACTTCGTTGTGACCTACGGCTACGCGGAGTTTTACTGGGGCAACGGCGGTGTGAAGCATTTGTTCTTCGCCGTGTTCCTGTACTGGCTGTACGGGATGTGGTATCTGGCAATCCTGGGACTGTTTTCCTCATTTGCCGGAACCACGATGCAGGTGCTTTTGGGCGTCGGTGCCGTGTTCTTCACGGTAACGTTTCTGGAGTTCATTCCGAAGCTTCCGTCGAAGCTTCCCACGGCGCTGCAAAACGGCTTGTCCCTGATGCAGGGCAGCGCCAAGCCGTCCGATTTCACGGTACCGATTGTCATCGTTTCGGTTTGCATCGTCCTTTGTCTTGCAGGCGGCGCGACACTGATTCGGAAGAAGAAACTATAGCATTTTACAGCAACACCCTTAAGTCTGAAAAACAGCGGACTTAAGGGTGTTTTCTTGCGCTTACAAAGAAAATAGGGTAAATTAAAAGAAATAATGAACCTTTTGCTTTTCGGTGACATAATACTTTTGAAAGCAATGAAACGAAAGGGGGATCCACATGACGAAAAGTGATCTGGAACAGCTGATCGAGAAGCATGGAAACGATATATACCGTTTCTGCTTTCATCTGACCGGCTGCCGGTATGACGCAGACGATCTGTATCAGGATACCCTCTGTAAAGCATATGAAATCCGAAAAAGGATAGAGCAGACGGACGACGGGCCGGATCTTTTAAAGGTCCGGAACTACTGCCTCGGAATCGCCGTCCGGTTATATAAGAATTCTTACCGGAAGAGGACCAGGCAGGCCGAGGAGTCTCTGGATGACGGGAAGAATCTTCAGGAGCCCGCATCGGAGGCCATGGCCGAGGAACTGGTTGAGAAGAAAGAAATGCAGGCAAAGGTCCGAAACAGCATTCAGGCTTTGCCGCTGAAACAACGGACCGTAATCTACCTGTTTTACTACGCCGACCTGCCGATTAAAGACATCAGTGCTCTTTTACGGATTCCGGCAGGTACGGTGAAGAGCAGACTGAATAAAGCAAAGAACACACTAAAAAAAGAATTGGAGGAATTCCGGTATGCGTAACGAAGACGATATCATTCGCGAAGCTTTGGAACTGGACGTCAGTGTTCCGGACGGACTGAACAACCGAATTATGCATGCAGTTGACCGTAAGAAACGCAATAACGGTTTCCTGCGTGCTGCGGCAATCGTGGCTACGTGCATTCTTGTTCTTTTCGGAACGGTAACGGCAGTCGATGCCGCCACCGGCGGAAAGATTGCCGATTACTTTAAGGGAAAAATCGAATCCTTTATCTACGGAAACGGAAGCCATACCGCCCGTGAAGGCGTGCAGAAAAACGGAGAACAATGGGAACGGGTTATCTTTATTGAGGACGGGATTGTTTTCTCACATCCCGTTTCGGAGGATGCAATAGAATATAACTTATACCTGAAGGTAGCCGGCTCGGACGGTTACGACCATTTTATTTCTTTAAGCGCGGCGGTGGAGAAGGATGCCCCCGCAAAGGAACTGTATTATATCATTCGGGGAGATTTCCTGAAATCGATTGCGGGGTATCAGGGTGAGAAAGAAAAACAGCAGATTCTCGCAGCATTGAAAGAGGCAGCCGCGAGTGCGGAAACGGAAGCCGTGAAAGAGGCTTTGACGGATGTGGCGCAGGACTATGCAAATAACCGTAAAATTTTCTTCAAAGACTGGCCCGGAGCATTCTGGGGAGAAGAGAACAACATCATCCTTTTTGAGGACATCACGGATCTGCCGACCGGAGATATCGCCGTTATCGTGAATCCCGTTGATGAAACACAGAAGAGCTGGATGGCCGTGATTCGAAACGATGATTCACGGGTCATAAGCATAAGCCGCGGAAGCATTTATTCAGAGGAATTCCTTCGGGAAATAAAGGACAACGGAATCCCGGTTTATGATTTGCGAAAGACGAAATAACCGCTTTTACGGCGAAAAGAGTGGGGGAGAATTATGAAGAAAAACCGGAGAAAGCTGATTGCAATCATCGTCCCGGCAGTCCTGCTGGTGATTGCCGCGGTATGGTTTCTGTTAAGCCGCAATAAAGAAAAGCGGGACGTGCTCGATGAAGAATTCCTATATGACACCGTGAATCCGGCCTGCAGCTATTCCGAGCACGCGGTGCTGTACTTTGACGACGACGCGATTCTGCATATGATTGATACCGCTTCCGGAAAGGATATGGTTTACTGCGACAGACCGAACTGCACGCACGAGGGCTATTCCCGCAAGAATCCGAATCCGTCCTGTCCGGCTGCCTTTCGGTCTCCGTGCAGCGGAGCCGTGATTTTTAACCGGCATCTGTATTTCATCGGAAATCTTTCCAACGAAGACACACTGAAAACAAAATATCTTTATGAGATGGACGCAAACGGGGAAAACCGTAAAAAGATTGCCACGCTTGATAATGTCGAGACTGTCCGATTTGTTCTGTATCGGGATCACTATGTGATAGGCGCCTATGTTAACAACTGTGAGATCGATGAGAACGGGCAGATTATCAATGACAATGTTTATGAAGCAGGGATATTTGTCATTGACCTTGAGAATCACAAGGTGCAGATGGGAAATGTGCACAAGGACGGTCAGGCGGATGTCTCGGGCATTTATTATGAAGCCGGAAGCGTTTACTATCTGAGCGGACACTTCGGGGAAGAAGTTACGGAACTCATGATCGGCGAAGCGCTGGAGAATGATTTCGAGACCTTTATCCATGATCACCTGATTGAGGAATTATACCGGTATGATATCCAAAGTCAGGAGACAACACTTGTCAGGTCGTTCAGGTACATCCACACTGCGCATCTTTTGGACGGAGATGTATACTATCAGACCGACGAGGGATTCTTTGTGTACGACAGAAAGAGCGGGGAGACAGAGAAGCTGCCGATTGGAAAGGACGCCATGGGCCTTTACGGGAATAAGGACAATCTGTATTTCTGCCGCTTAAATGAAAGCAATGAAGACGTATACTACCATTATGCGAACGGCAAGGTTACGGAACTCCTCAGCGTGCCTGCAGAAGAGTCCATCGCCGTCGCAAACATACGCGGAGACACGGTGTATATCGGGTATTATGAAAACGGAAGGTTCTGTCTGGGGGCAGTAAACCTTCATGAGTTCAACGAGGGGAAATTTAACGTGAAGAGATTGAGGTATTACAATGCAGAATAAGAGAAAAATCATCATGGCGGGAATCTTCCTGCTGGCTTTGGCAGCCGCTGTTATTACGGTGGTTCTGACTAACGGACGGAAGAAAAATGGT
>JAFYYS010000002.1 GCA_017546025.1 Lachnospiraceae bacterium
AAGTTTATTCCTCTCAGTGAACTCTGACTTATTAATAAGCCTTTGTTTCCTGAAATTTACATTTGTTAAAGTTCGCTTCAGTCATTTAAAATGACAGAAACATTTCAAACGAATCTTCAAGGTTGTTTCACTATTCAGTTTTCAAGGTACTGATGCCGCAAGAAGCATCCGCATCTTTGCGACAGCTTTTACATATTAACGCAGAAGGTCGTATTTGTCAACAGCTTTTTGCAAAAAATCCGAAGAAAAAAATCACCATTTTTCAGAGGCTTTTGAACGGGATATTTGTGTAAATGCACAAACAAAAAACCGGCTGTCGAAAACCGCGTTTCGACAGCCGATATTCCCCCTGAAAAATGCCATATCAGTCCTTCATAATCCGCTTCACGTCAACCGTGATTTCCGGCGTTCCGTAAGCCGGATTGAAAAGGCCCGCCACATGGCTTTCATACCACTCGCGGATCTCCGCGTCGCTCATCTCACAGACATCGCCCTTTGTCTTCACTGTAATCGTAATAATCTGCTCTTCCATGTGCACCTCCCGTATTATATTAATATAGAAATCACTCAACATTCCGGTTTCTTATTTATATACCGGAACGTCGATCAGAATCCACTCGTATTCGTAGACTACATTATTGATCAGGTCTGTCTTCTTAACCAGATTCCGGTTTTCGTCGAGTTCCGTCAGGATATCGACATCACGCGGGCTGGTATAGTACCTTGTCAGTCTTCCGGTATCATCATATTCATAGTATTTTTCCCAGGAAAGGTCATATCCGTAAACCGGCTGCCCGTCTGCGCGGACTTCTGCACGATAATCCTGATAAATGACAAGGTCCTCTCCCCAGGTATAAGAATCCCTGCAGAATAAGCTTTCGGGATAATAAGGATCACTCGCGGTAAAATTGTCAGAATAAGTCCAGAGGTTCCCATTCGGCCGGTAATAGATATCTCTCTCCATGTTCGGTGATGCATATTTCGCATCGTTTACGGCCAAAGCCCCGGGCCAGTCTTCCCGGTAAGCCATATAGCGGGTCATCATAAGCATGTTTCCGTCTTTATACACATACGTGAATACACCGTTTCCCTCTTCCGTTAAATAGGTGAGACCGTCTTTATAAACGATGCACCACGGGTCGAAATCCTCCTCTGTCAAATCATAATCGGTAGTTCTGTCAATGAGCCTGCCGGAATCATCATATTCCAGGGTAACGTTTCTGATATATTTGCCTTCCGTTATCCGAAAGCCCTCCACGATTCCGTCCGGACTAATCTCCCAATCCGTCACATATCTTGGCCCGCCGTCATACATTCTTGAGTGATAAAAACTTGTAAGCGCAATAAGATTTCCGGCATCATCAAACTGAACGTTTTCCACTGTTTCCCCACTGTTCAGGTCCAGATAATGAGTCTGAAGAAAAAGAGTCATATTCTCGCATGCCGGATAGAAGCATCTCATCTCCGCAAGTTCCCCGTTCTCCTCTGTGGGAATCCACCGGTCCACCAGAGTGATTCCGCTTCGGTCATAGTGAAAGACATCCGTCTCCTTCGGGGTTCCGAGGTCCTCGTCAAAAACGATGCGCTTCGACTCGCGTCCCTGCTCGTCATACTCCATATAGCAAACCGGATTCTTCTGCCCCTGGCTGCCGGTTTTGTACTCTTTGGCAAGCTTCCACACCGACTCATAATGATCCACTTCGGGCGTCGGTGTCGGTTCCGCCGTTGCTGTCGGCGAGGGGGTGGAATCATTCTTCACCACCTGCGTCGGTGTCACCTGCTCCGGTTGCTTCTTTTCAGTCTTTTTCGAAAAGCCGTGCACCAAAAGCACCACTTCCGCAATCAGCGCAACAAGGCACAATGCGATTATGCCGATTATAAAGTTCTTGCGGGAAACCCCGCGGCTTCCCTTTTTCTTACCTGGATTCTTCTGCTCCACTTCTCTTCCTCCACACATTTTCCATCATTTATTGAAACGGCAACCGCCGGTTCATTCTCAGTACAACGGATATGAAACGGCAATCCACTCATAATCGGTCTGATACCCGTAGGTTTCACTGCGGAACTGCGTCAGGTTTCCTTCCCTGTCAAATGCGAAGGAATAGACATCTTCCTCGTCCGTAATCCTGCTGAGCGTTATGTTGTTATCATATTCATAGGTTTTCTCTGTGAGCTCTGATGCCAGGCGCACATCTGCAATCCCGTCTGCGCTGTGAACCTCTTTGAGCGGCTGTCCGTCCTCTCTGAGCTCGGTCTTTCTGAGCACCCGTGCAGTCATCCCTTTGGAATACACGATATAATCTATCGCGCCGAGGATTTGCTTATACGTTTCCCCACCGTGCGGGAACCTTCCGTTCGGAAGATGATATGTGTGTTCATAGCCGACAGCAATGCTTCTGTCCGGGTTGTTTTCCCGTGTCATCCGCTCCCATGCGTCTTCGTCACCGCAGTCATAGAATGTCTCTACCTCGACACCTCCCTTATAGACATATCCGTTCGTTCCTTCGCTGTTGAGGAAGATATACGTGGTACTGTCATTCCGGGTGTTATCTTCATAGCGGTAAATGACATACGGATTGGAAGAACCGTCCTCTTTTTTTATGATTTCGCTGAGTCTGCCCTCAGAATCGTATGTAAACTGAAACTCTGCCGTCAGTCTGTCATCCGCATCATATTCGTCGTGCGAAATCAGTTGCCCGTCCTGACTGATTTTCACAACAGAATGCATCGGCGGGTCCGAAAGAAACTGATGATATCCCCGGAGTTCACCCGTCAGATTTCCCTCTTCATCAAAGTGACAGCTCTCAATAATCTCACCCTCGAAGAGATACGGGTTTTGCGTCAGCATATAGTCAATCGAAACACCGTAACAAGTCGGGTAATAACACCTTTTCTCCTCAAGGCGCCCGTTTTCATCCGGCACCCAGTACTCCGCAATGATGATGCCGCTTCGGTCATGGTGAAGCAATATCGTTTTCTCGGGTGACCCGCTTTCCGAATCGTAATAAATTCTTTTAATCTCAGTGCCGCGCTCGTCATATTCATACGACACACAATTGCTCATGCTTCCGCTTGAATAGGTTGTCTTCTCACTTGCGAGCCTCCAGACCGTGGTAAATGCAGGCTCCAGCCCGACTGTCGGCGTCGGCGTAGGCGTCACGTTATCGATAAGCTTTCCCTGCTGCGTCGGGGTAACCTGCGTCTGCTTCTTATCCTTCTTTTTGGAAAATGTGTGGATTAACAACACAGCTTCCGCAATAATCGCAATCAGGCAAACTGCTCCAAGCGCAATCAGAAACTGTTTGCGTCGGAGCGTGATGGCATTTTTCTTCTTTCCTGTCATAGTATTCTCCCCCATTCTAAAGGCTTACTGAGCCCAGTGCTTTCCGAAATACTCCTTCATCTGGGCATCGGAAAGGTTAAAGTATGATTTGATATCCTTAAGGACATTCTTTGTGCGCGCGCCATCCTTCACATAATCGTACAGCTTCTGCACGGAACTCTTCCAGCCGCTCACGCTGTAGCCCCAGCGGATGCGGTCCTGCTCGATTTCAGGTGTCAGAATTTCCACGTAACGGTCAATCTCCGCCGTGATGAACTGCTCGTTCAGGAAGGAATCCATAAGCTCCGCATAGCGCTTTAAGAACATATCCCTGAATTCCTTGTTCTTTAAAAGGTTCACCATCAGGATGTTATGGTCGTCATTTTTGATGAAGCCGGTAATCGGCTTGTCGGTCGTATGCCAGAACGCCCAGTCAAGGTCGAAATACATCCATCTCCATTTGCTGTCGTATTCGGTCGAGCGGAAATACCGGATGTTGGCAACGTCCTTATCGCCGACATAGGAACGGCAGATGTACCAGTCCATCAGGCTCAGCGCGTCGATCCGCTCCATTACGTAATTGTAGTGCTCCGTAACGGACAGGTCATGGTTTTTACAGTAAGAAAGCAGCGAGTTGTAATCCCTAGCGCTTCCGCTCTGAACGCCGCCGTAACTGAACAGCAGGTCGACGGACTTCGATGAAACATCAAAGTGGTCAGCCACGTAATCGTCGCTGAAACGTTCTCTCAGATAGTAGATACCCCAGTACTGGTCACCGAGGTAAAGGATACACGGCTTGCAGGCAAGCACGTAAAGGTGTGTGCGGCCGTCCACCATGACGGTGCTAAGCTCGTCTCTCATGACGGCGTACGGATAGTCCTCGCTGCCGCCCTTTAAAAGAAGCGAATCATACGTATCGATGTCGCGGTCTTCGAACAGATGATAGTGCAGCTTGCCGGGGCCGTACTCGGAACGGAACCGGAGCTGGAAGTTCTGCTTCGCGCCCTTTCTGCTGTCATTGCCGTGAAGCCGGAAGCCGCACGGAACGGAGAATTTCATCTCGCCGTCCTCATATAAGGAAAGCACGCACTCATTTTCAATTGTCTTCGAAATATTCGTGATGACGCCGTTGTCACCGGTTAACGAATTCTGCGGAATGCTGACATACACAATCGGAAGTGTATGATCGATGCCGACCAGATACGTATACTCTCCGATGTCGCTGACACGGTCTCCGTCCTTCGCGAAGGTACGGATTGTCTTAAACGTATTCAGCGTAATCGGGCCGTTATAAACCGAGGAACGCTCCGTCGGGCGGCTGCCGTCAAGCGTATAGTAGATAGTTCCCTCGCCGGACAGGCTGACCGTTACGGCGTCGGCATACTGACCGGGCTTCACGTCGGGAACCGGCACGGCAACACGGGAAGCATAGCCCGCGGCATTGGCCGTTCCGGGCGTCGGATTCTCCATATAAACGAAGGCCTTATCGTTTCTTCCGTAGCTCTTGTTGGCTTCCAGATCGGCGGGCACCTTCACCATGTCAAGCACGTTCGTGCCGTCGGTCAGATAAACCGCCTCACCGTTTGAGGAAATCTTAAACGGCGCGTGGCCTTCCTTCTCCTCACCGGAACAGTAAATCACATAGTATTCGCCGGCGCCGAGCACGACCTCCGGCAGATGGCATCGCGTCAGCTCGCTCTTCTTGTCGGTCAGATAGTAGTCGGAAAGGCGCACGGGACTGTCCGAGCGGTTGTAAAGCTCGATGAAGTCGTAGTATTTGCCATCAATCGGGGCATATTTCGTATTGTCGGACATAGCCTCGGAAATCATGAGGTCGGAAAGCTTCACACCTGCCATGTAGGCATCGTAGCCTTCCTTCGTATTCGGATAACCGGGCGTGGCAAAGGAAAGGATGCCGTCCTTTCCGGCCGAACGGTCGCCGATGTCCTCGGTGTACGTAAGAGAATCCACGATATCGTTGTCGTGGAACAAATAGACGGTCTCGCCCATTCCGTTCAGATGGAACGGCGCCTCGTCCGAAAGAAGAACCACCACGTAGCCGCCGTCTTCAATCACATTGCCCGCGAGGGAAAATGCGTGCGGCTTCTCCGGGTTGTCCGTGAGATAATATCCGTTCAGGGAAACAACCGTTTCCTCTCTGCTGCCGATTTCAATCCAGTCTGCGTCGCCGCCCAGATACAGCCCGCGGTTGTCCGCCATGACCTCACTGAGATACAGGTCGTACACGGGCGTTCCTTCCGGAACGACACCGTTTCCGGTCGGACTCTGCGTGATGCTGCCGTGTCCGATCGGGCCTTCCTCCCTGGGCGTTGTCTTATCCTTCCCGCACGCCGAAAGCAGCAGTGCAAGAAGCAGCCCGATTGCTAAAATCTTCCTCTTCATAAAATTCATCCTCTTTCCGCCGGGAACCCCCGTACCGGCCAATCTCCTCCGCATAACATTATAACGGGCAAATGTGAAAAATGCAAGGAAACGATGGGGGAAGGAGTACCCCTTCAGGCAAATCGGCACCACCGGCTCGGACGGTGGTGCTGCTCTTCGGCTCACAACGAAGAGCAAAAAAGAAACCCGATAACAAACGTTATCGGGTTGGACGGAGAAGGAGGGATTTGA
>JAFYYS010000026.1 GCA_017546025.1 Lachnospiraceae bacterium
AGTTTGGCGATGTCAATGCCAACGTAGATCATGGACGTTCTCCTTTCATGAGATTGATACTGTGATATCCACCAACAATTATCATCGTATCCTTGATTGAAATGAGCGCTCTGAACGGACCGGCACATCCAGCTATAAACAATTCAGATAATGTAGCGGCAATACACTCCTGTCGAGTAGTCAAAGCTACAGGGGAAAATCAAAAGTCCACAGCATCTGAATGTATTATGGCACAGTACAAAAATGAAAGGAAGGTATGATTTACTGCTTCGTAAATATCATACAAGGGAAAATGAACTTTTCAGAGCTGTTGTTCTTCATCACAATCTACTCGTTCCTCGGCTGGTGTGTCGAGGTAGTGTATCATACGGTTAATTACGGGGAATTCTCGAACCGGGGATTCGTCGGCGGGCCGGTGTGCACAATTTACGGAGTGGGATTTACCGGAATCACGATTCTTCTGAGCCCGTTTCGGGACAATGTGTTCGTGCTGTTTCCGGTATCGGTGGTGCTGACAACAGCTCTTGAGTTTCTTACCGGATGGGTTCTTGAGAAGGTCTTCCATGAAAAATGGTGGGATTACTCTAAGCAGCCGTTCAATCTGAAAGGCTACATATGCCTCCGGTTCTCGATTATCTGGGGTCTTGCGTGCACCGGCACGATGATGATCATCCATCCGCTTGTGGAAAAGCTTTATAAGGTTGTCCCCGGGAAGGCTGTCACGGTGTTTTTGATCGTCGCATTTACCGTTTATGTGGCAGACTGGAGCGTGACGGTCATCGAAATCCGCAAGCTGCGCATCCGACTCGGCTTCGCGAAGAGCATTGCAGACCTGATGGACGATGTTTCGGATTTCATCGGAACGGGCCTTCACGAGAGTACCATCAGCGTGATGGAGAAGAGCGAGGAAGGAAAGGAATTCCTGGCCGATACAAAGGATGCCTTGATTGAGAAGAGGGAGGCCATCGAGCTTTCGATGGCGGAGAACCGCGAGCTGTTTTTGGGGCGCCTCGAGTACGAGCGCGACCGGCTGAAGAAATCCTTTGCGGATAACCGTGAGGAGCTTCAGAAAAAGACCGAGAGACGGCGCGCAAGACTGCTTCGCAGGTTGAACCGGATCAAGCACCGCTACCTGAAGTTGGTCGGCAGGACGACCCTTACGGAACGCCGTTTGGAGCATGCTTTCCCGGCCCTTCACATCCGTAAGGACGCAGAGGAACCGTCTGAGGAGAAGAAGGCCTGAAACCACGTTGAACTTGTCAACCATTCTTACCTTTTCGAGACGCAAAACCACACCCTGTTGTACTACAGCGATAGAATAACACAACATCTTGTAGTTTTTGCCGAAAAAGTGTTTACAAATGAAATGTGCCGTGCTATTATCACATTTAGGGAAAATGTGACCTCACGGCATATTTTTTTTGCCCTGCTCTCTCAACAATTCTATTCTTCGAGGAGGTATCTATGAAACTCATCTATCAAGTAGAAGACAAGCCGAAATTCCCGCAACTGATTGTCTTCGCCCTGCAGCAGCTGCTTGCAATCATGACTGCAACGCTTGTTGTGCCCGTTATCATTAACGGCAATGTCGGCGAGATGATTGCAGACAAACCGATGAGCCCTGCAGCAGCCCTTTTCGGTGCCGGTATCGGTACTCTGGTTTACCTGCTGTTCACGATGCGTAAGAGCCCCGTATTCCTCGGTTCTTCCTTCGCATTCCTCGGCTCCATGACCTCTGCCTTCACAGGCGCTGCTACCGCTGCCCTCGGTTACTTCGGATTACTGCTCGGTGCGGTGCTTGCCGGTCTTGTATATGTTGTCATCGCAATTATCGTTAAGTTCTGCGGTTCGAAATGGGTAGAGAAGCTTATGCCCGCAGTTGTTATCGGACCTACCGTTGCCATCATCGGACTTTCCCTTGCCGGAAACGCTGTCGGCGATCTCGCAAAGGGTGCGAACGGAACGGAACCCGATACCAAGCTTGCGCTTCTGTGCGGACTTGTAACCCTCGTTGTAACGATGCTTTCTTCCGTATACGGCAAGAAGAGCGGAAAGCTCATTCCGTTCATTTACGGTATTCTGGCCGGTTATATGTTTGCCCTCGTTCTTACGATCCTCGGCAAATATGTATTTGATTCCAAGGAAATGTGCTTGCTGACCGTAACACCTTTCAGAAACCTTCTCGGTCCGGACAAGGAAATCCAGCTTAAGACATTTCTCGCGCTTCCGGATTTCACGTTCTTAAATGCAAAGGGTGCATTTGATAACTTCTCCGGTACCTATTTCATGACCGTTTTCGTAGCATATGTTCCGGTTGCCTTCGTAGTATTCGCAGAGCACATTGCGGACCATATGAATATCTCCTCGATTATTGAACGCGACCTGCTTGAGGATCCCGGTCTTCACAGAACCCTCCTCGGCGACGGTGTCGGCTCCATGGCCGGCGCATTCTTCGGCGGCTGCCCGAACACCACTTACGGTGAGTCCATCGGCTGTGTAGCCATCACGAAGAACGCTTCCGTAGTTTCCATCTTCGCAGCTGCTATCGGCGCGATTCTGATTTCTTTCGTATCTCCGTTCATCGCTTTCGTTAACTCGATTCCGAGCTGCGTCATGGGCGGTGTCTGCATGGCTCTGTACGGATTCATCGCAGTATCCGGTCTGAAGATGATTCAGAAGGTTGATCTGAACGAGAACAAGAACCTGTTCGTTGTATCGGTTATCCTGATTGCCGGTGTCGGCGGACTGTCCGTTTCCTTCGGTAAGGTTACCATCACGGAAGTTGCCTGCGCACTGATCCTCGGTATCCTGACCAACATTCTTCTGAAAAATGCCAAAGAGCCCATCATGCCTCCGGAAGAGACGCTTGGTGCCCAGCTCAATGAGCCTGAAAAGACGGAAGAGTAAAGTAAACTGAGGAAGCTGAGGCTTCCGATTCACATAAAGGCTGTTGCTCCAATTCCATGAAGCGGTGCAGCAGCCTTTCTTTAGGACTGTATGTAAAAATCCTGTGCGAAGCAGTGCCCAAACGGGCACTGCTTCGGATCAAAGAAGACGGAGTAGTTATGATTACAACCGGTGTGATTTGCGGGCTTACATGCCTCGCAATGATTGTGATGATTCTATGGAAGCCGCAGATCAAATGGCGCGGCATTCATTTTGATACCTATCCGCCGATTGCGATGCTTGGCTGCATCACGTTACTGGTGTCGGGGCATCTTCCGGTTTCCGAGTATATCAAAGGCCTTACAGCCGATACGTCGGTCAATCCGTTAAAGATACTCGTGCTGTTCTTCTCAATGACATTTCTCTCGGTTTATCTCGATGAGGCCGGACTGTTCCGTTACCTCGCGGGCGTAACCCTGAAGAAGGCCGGAAGCAGCCAGAAGAAGCTTCTGTTGTTCCTGTACCTGACGGTATCATTGCTTACCGTATTTACGTCAAATGACATCGTTGTCCTCACATTTACCCCGTTCATCTGTTATTTCGCGAAATCGGCCGATATTGACCCGATTCCGTATCTGGTGACGGAGTTTGTGGCGGCCAATACGTTCAGCATGGTTTTCATCATCGGAAACCCGACGAACATCTATCTGGCGACAAGCGCGGGGCTCGGATTCCTGCCGTACGCCAAGGTGATGGTCCTGCCGACGCTGGCTGCGGGGACAGTTGTATGGTTTGTTCTTCGGTTCTTATTCCGGAAACAGCTTTCAAAGAGCGTTTCTACAAGAGTAGAATTGGTGAAATTCAAGAACCGGACAGCCATCGTCCTGGGCACTGCGCACCTTGTGGTATGCACGGCTATGCTGGTGATTTCTTCATATGTCGAGCTGCCGATGTGGGGCATTGCGGCGGCTTCCGCGGGGAGCCTTGTGCTTACGACTTTGATTGCGGCCAAAATCGGCTGCTGGAGACCGAAGCTGATTGAACGAAGCATCGCGCGTCTGCCCTGGCCGCTTGTTCCGTTTGTGCTTTCGATGTTTGCGCTTGTTCTTTCTTTGAACCGTTCCGGTCTTTCCGCTGAAATCGCGAAGCGGATGGCAGGCGGTAATTCAATCATGGTTTACGGAATCACTTCCGTCTGCGCGGCCAACCTGATCAATAACATTCCGATGAGCGTACTCTTTTCGACGCTGATACCCGAGGGCGGCGGGCTCGGCCCCGTGTTCGCCTCCATCATCGGCTCGAACCTCGGCGCCTACCTGACACCGATCGGTGCGCTTGCCGGCATCATGTGGATGTCGATTCTGAAAACAACCGGCGTACAGTATTCGTTCGGCCGGTTCACCAAATACGGCTTCTGCGTCGTCATTCCCGCGCTTGCGGCGGCGCTTCTCGTTTTAGGTCTGATTCTGTAAGAATCAGAAATGCCCCTTTTTCGTTGACACGGGTTCGGTTCTGGGGTAAGATTAATATGATGTGCGGTTAACCGCCATGTCAGCAAATTCGGAGGCTTTTTCGATGAGCGATAAAGAAAAAATACTATCCATTGTGGTTCCCTGCTATAACGAAGAGGCAGTGCTTCCCGCATTCTATGATGAAATCTGCAGGACTGCGGATGAGCTTAAGGACCGCGTGGACTGTGAGTTTTTGTTCATAGACGACGGCTCGGCCGACGCCACCCTTTCCATCTTGAAGGGCTATGCGGGTTCGGACGAGCGTGTACATTACATCTCATTTTCCAGAAATTTCGGCAAGGAGGCCGCCATTTATGCGGGTCTTCAGAATGCATCGGGAGACTATGTGGTCGTGATGGATGCGGATCTGCAGCATCCGCCGGCATTCCTTTCGCAGATGCTTGACAACATCCGTAGCGGCGAGTATGACAGCGTAGCGATGCGCAGACTCGACCGTAAAGGAGAGAAGAAGATTCGTGCCTGGTTCTCGGCACAGTTTTACAAGCTTAACCAGAAGATTTCCGGCGTGGATATCCCGGAAGGCGCGACGGATTTCCGCATGATGACGAGACAGATGGTTGACGCCGTCCTGTCGATGCCTGAGGTCAACCGTTTCACGAAGGGTATCTTTACATGGGTCGGCTTTCGGACACTGTGGCTTCCGTACCACAACGTAGAGCGTCCGGCCGGTACTTCTAAGTGGTCGTTCTGGTCGCTTGTGAAGTATTCCTTTAACGGCATCCTGGCATTTTCCACAGTGCCGCTTGCGATTGCTTCGGTGCTCGGCGCGATAATCTGTCTGGGCGCATTCCTGATGATGATCTGGGTAGTCTTTAAGACTCTGGTCTGGGGCGATGCGGTCGGCGGCTATCCGACTCTGATTACGGTAATTCTGTTCCTCGGCGGTATCCAGCTTCTGATGATCGGTATATTGAGCCAATATTTTTCCAAGACCTACATGGAAACGAAGCATCGGCCGGTTTACATCGCCAGGGAGAAGAAGCTCGGGCGTCCGAGAAGAAAGAAAGACAGCGTTTAAGCTTTTGGGGATTTGGAGAAGGGGGATACTATGATTCATCTGATTGTGAACGCGAACGCGCGTGTCGGCAGGAACCGGAAGGTTTCTTCTGTGTTGTCGGATCTTCTTACGGCTTATCGGAAAGAGTTCACGCTGTACGAAGTGCGTCGGACAGGCGAGACGAAGGAACTCTGCCGTCAGATTAGCAACAGACCCGGTGAGAAGACCATCTGGGTCGTGGGCGGTGACGGAACCGCCAGTGAGGCGATTAACGGGCTTCACGTTGATGATACGCTGCATTTTGCATACCTGCCGGCCGGTTCCGGCAATGACCTCGCAAGAGGCATCGGGCTGCCGACATCCTTAGAGCAGGCTGCGGAAGAGATTCTTCTTGCGAAACGGGAAAAGGCATTCGATTACGGCGTGATGGAGCTGCATCCGGGCGGACAGGCACGCTTCGCGGGAAGCTCGGGCATGGGCTACGACGCTAAGGTTTGCGTCGAGGTCAATGCTTCGGGACTGAAGAAGCGGCTCAATAAGATCGGGCTCGGAAAGCTCGCCTACTTCCTTGTTGCGGTGAAGCAGGTTTTCGTGAATCCGAGATTCCAGGTGACCGTGACGGCCGATGACGGAACGCCGCGGACCTATTCGGATTGCATCTTCCTTTGCATGATGAACCACAAATACGAAGGCGGCGGGCTTAAGATGGCGCCGACAGCCAATCCGTGCGACGGAAAGATTACCGTCACGCTTGCTCACGGCATGAGACCGCTCCGTGTTTTGTTCGCGCTTCCGAGAATCAAGAGCGGAAGCTACATCAAGCTGAAGAAGGTTGAGACATTTGACTGCAAAAAGCTCGATGTCATCACCGACCGGAAACAGTATGTACATACCGACGGAGAAGTGGTCGCAGAGGTTCGCCACCTGACGGTCCGCGTGGGCGACGGGAAACTTCACACCGCAGTCGGGCAATAGCAGAGAAGAGTTTTGAGACAGTTGAATAGTAAGATTGTAAAACCCTGCCGCAAGGTTGCGCGGCAGGGTTTTCTGTCTTTGGGTAATTGAACGGGGCAAAATTGCGACCATCCCTCACTCTCGTGGTACTAAAGATGCTTTTTTACTGGTTTTAGTTCCACGGCGTACTGGTTATTGGAACTTTTGGCAAGATTCTGTTCGTTTTGGTTCCAAGCATCCTCGCCCGATTGGTACGGGAGACAGGTTTTGACTCGATTCAGTTCCAAACACCCCTGCCTGCATGGTACGGGAGACGGGTTTAGACTTGCTTTAGTACCAAACCTCTCTGTCTGCATGGTACGGGAGACAGGTTTTGACTTGTTTTAGTACCAAGGGGTAACGATTCTTGGAACTTACGGCAAGATAATGGCCGATTCAGTTCCAAATGTCCATGCTCACATGGTACGGGAGAAGTCTTTTTACAAGCTTCAGTTCCACGCCTCTGCTCTGAGAAACTCCCGGAAGTATCATTCATGTCCTTCCCAGAACGCTTTCAATACATCCGGCATGGTTTCCTTCGTGACGCGGCGGCAGCTGCTCCATTCCCTCGGGAACAGGTCGCGGTAGCCGGGCTTTAGGAACCGGTCGTCCAAAAGAAGGATGACGCCGATGTCCCCGGTCGTCCGGATGACGCGGCCGGCAGCCTGCAGCACTTTGTTCATGCCGGGGTACAGATAGGCGTACTCAAAGCCGGCATCCAGCCGGTCCTGATAGTATTCGCGAAACAGCTCCCGCTCGTTGCAAACCTGCGGAAGCCCCGGGCCGACAATGACAGCGCCGATCAGGCGGTCCTCCGCAAGGTCGATTCCTTCGGAGAAGACGCCGCCCATCACGCAAAGCCCCAAAAGAGTGTCCTCGTTGTCCGCGCTGAAAGCGGAGAGGAAGGCCTCACGCTGCGGTTCGGTCATGGCATTTTCCTGAATCAGAAGGCGGAGAGAGTCATTCCCCTGCAGCAGTGACGCGACCTCGGTCATGAAACGGTAGGACGGGAAAAATGCGATGTAATTTCCCTTTTTCGCGGCACAGAAGGC
>JAFYYS010000027.1 GCA_017546025.1 Lachnospiraceae bacterium
AGTGACAATCATATTAGTTGGAAAATGAAATACTTTAGCTGAAAAATGAAATGCATTAGCTGGAAAATGGCAGGAGAGCCGAGAGGGCTCTCCTGTTTTTTGTCGTTTTTGGGGGTGCATGGAACTATTTGAAGGGGTTTGGCGGGTTAGTACCACATGGCGGGGGCTATGTGGTACTATTCTCAGTTTTTTTATGGGGTTAGTACCACGTGGCGGGGGCTATGTGGTACTATTCTCAGTTTTTTTATGGGGTTGGTACCACGTGGCGGGGGCCGCGTGGTACGGGAAATGGTTTTTACAAGCTTTAGTACCACGGCGCACCGGATTGATGGAACTAATGGTAAGATTCTGGCCGCTTTAGTACCACGGCGCACCGGATTGATGGAACTAATGGTAAGATTCCGGTCGCTTTAGTACCACGGCGCACCGGATTGATGGAACTAATGGTAAGATTCTGGTCGCTTTAGTACCACGGCGCACCGGGAAAACAGCGAAGGAAAGGTGGAAGACTCAAAAAACACCCGTATCTTTACTTTTTGCCATGGCATTTGCCATTATCTTTACTTTTGCGGTGGAAAATGCTACAATAAGTAAAGATTTGGGAGGCGAAACGATGATTTCTTACGAGATTCTTGAAAAAGTGCTTAAGGACAGAGGGATTGGGAAGACCGAGCTTTCAACGGAGCTTGGCCTGTCGACGCGCACGGTTGCGAAGATCGGGCGGGGCGAGCGGCTCTCGAAAAGGACCGTGGCGCGGCTTGCGGGGTATCTGGACATCGCGCCGGAGCTCATCATGAAAGAGGTCTCGGCCAATCCGATTCTTCAGAGGCTTCGGGACGAGAAAGAGGCGAGACTTCCGGGCGGGCTTTACCACGAGCTGCAGGTCCGCATGACTTACAATTCGAATCACATTGAGGGCATCAGACTGTCCGAAGAGCAGACGCGAATGATTTTCGAGACAGACACCATTAATGCCGGCGACGGCATCTCCGTGGACGATGTGCTCGAGACGATTCACCATTTCCGCGCCATCGATTTCGTGATTGATCATGCCGAGGAGGAGCTGACGGAGGACATGATCAAGCAGCTGCACTATATCCTGAAGCACGACACAAAGGATTCGATGCTTGGCTGGTTCGCCGTGGGCGATTACAAGAAGCGCGCCAACACGGTCGGCGGCCGGGAGACCACCAAGCCTTCGGAGGTGCATGAGCATATGCAGGCGCTTCTGGCCGCATATAACGCGAAGGCCGATGCAACACTCGAGGATATAGTGGAACTCCACGCCGGGTTCGAACACATCCATCCGTTCCAGGACGGTAACGGCCGCGTCGGACGGCTCGTCGCCCTGAAGGAGTGCCTGCGGCACAGCATAACACCGTTCCTGATTGAGGACACCAAGAAAGCTTTCTATTACCGGGGCCTCGCCGAATGGAAAGACGAGCGAGGCTGGCTCACGGATACCTGCCGCGACGGTCAGGATACGTTTGTGAAGCTGCTTAAGATGTTGGAGATAGAAGCCTGATTCGCGTTTCTTATGGCGAAACGAATTGAAAAAGAGGACTTTCCCTTATTTTCAGCATAAAAATAAGGGGATATTCCCTTAGGAGATTGACAATTCCCTTAAAAATGGGTAGAATTTAAGGAAAAAATATGGAGGGGAAGAGAATGAGAGAGTTTAACTATTCGAAAATCAAAGAAAGAAAATGGGATTCCAACCTGCTTGGTCTTGTGGCGGCCATATATAAAGAGGCTGGAAAACAGGAAATGTATCTGAAACAAAGACCGGAGGAACTTGAAAAGCTGGTTGAGATTGCAAAGATACAAAGCACGGAGGCATCGAATGCCATAGAGGGCATTGTAACCACAAATACGAGAATCAAGCAGCTCGTAGAAGAAAAAACAACGCCCAGGAACCGGAATGAGCAGGAGATTGCCGGATACAGGGATGTTCTGGCTGTTATACATGAAAGCTTTGATTCAATTCCCATCACGAGAAATTACATCCTTCAGTTGCACAAGATTATGTACGGTCACATGAATAACCCGATGGCCGGAAAGACTAAGAGCGTGCAAAACTATATCAGCGCAACATATCCGGATGGCCATGTGGAGACGCTGTTTACTCCGCTGGCACCGTATGAAACGCCGGAGGCGCTTGACAGAATATGTGAAGAGTATAACCGTGTTATTGGCAATGGGGAGCTGGAACCGCTTATCGCTATTCCGACCTTTATTCATGATTTCCTATGCATTCATCCGTTTAATGACGGAAACGGCCGCATGAGCCGGCTTTTGACGACGCTGTTGCTTTACAGAAGCGGGTTTTATGTGGGAAAGTATATTTCCCTGGAAGCGGAAATTGCGAAGCACAAGGATCTTTACTATGAAGCGCTGGGAGCTTCTCAAAATGGCTGGCATGAAGGTGCGGATGATCCGGTTCCGTTTATCAAGTATCTTCTTGGGACAATTCTCGCTGCATATCGGGACTTTTCAGACCGCTTTGCCTTGGTAGAAGAAAAAAGGTCCGCATTAGACACGGTAAGACTCGCCTCGCAGAATAAGATCGGTCGTTTCACTAAACAGGACATTCGTGAATTATGTCCTTCACTGAGCATCAGCTCTATCGAAGGTGCATTGCGGAAACTTGTGGCTTCAGGCGAGTTGAAGAGGATCGGAACCGGTAAAAATACTGGTTACTGTAGGACATGGTGATTTACGGCCCGGACGGATGAGCCGTCACACTGAAACGCAATTCTCACTTCGGTTGACTGATTCTTAACAAATGAGGTGTGGTATTTTCCGCAGAATGTTGTAAAATCGTTTCAGAAGGCTGCCGAAAGGCGGCCTTTCATTCGCAATAAGGTTTTCATACTGCTGTTGCTATGATATAATACCTGTTATAAATGCCGGTGAAATGGGGAAAGTAATTAATGGACGAGAGAACACTGCAGGATATTCTTGCAACGCAATACGGAATAAAATCAGCCGCTTTGGAGTCACTGAGAGAAGGTGGCGGCCACACATACGCTGTGAACGGAAAAGGGAGATACCTCCTGAAGGTTATCGGTGCTGCTTTTCCGGCTACCGCGAAACAGTCGGTATCCGTTATGAGATATCTCGAAGAAAATGCATTTCCTGTTCCGAAAACGGTTCTGACCGCGGACGGAGAGGCTTTGTACGAAACTGAGGACGACGGGGAGAAGAAGCTGATTGTTCTCATGGAATATATCGAGGGAGACGAGCCGGAGTTTGAACTGTGCGCGGCTCAGGTCGGAGACCTCGTCGGAAAGTTTCACGAGCTTATGGAAAAGTACCCTGCGGAACCGGCTGTGCACGGCAGGGAATTTTTCATAGACCGATATCTCGGGTTCCTTCGAAGGAAGAACTATCCGCGCATTGCCGAGTATGAGGAATTGGGAGAACGGTTATGGGATCAGGTCAAGGACCTTCCGTGTGGCATTTGCCACGGAGACCTGCACAGGGGAAACCTGCTGCGGAATGCGGACGGGAAGGTATTCCTTGAGGATTTTGATACCGTATGCCGGGCACCTCTGATGTTCGACGTCATGGTCATGTGTGACATGACGGATTATTTCCGACTGAAGCCGGACGATGTTGAACTGACGATGAAAGTGTATCGGGAGTTCCTTGCCGGATACGCGGCGCACCGCACGCTCAGCTGCGAAGAAATCCGGTCCTTCCCGTACTGGGTGGCGATCCGGCATTTTCAGCTGCAGGCCACGATTGTTGAGATATACGGACCGGACTGCATCGATGAGGCTTTCATTGACTGGCAGCTTTACTGGCTGAATGGTTGGCTTAAGGAGACGGAAGACAGGGATTGGTTGACACAGCAGGCAAATTAATGGTAGAATTGAGAAAATTTCCAATGAGGAAAAAAGCATGAATAACGTGATTAAGGAAGAAGAAATCAATCAGATTGTTCAGGACCTTTTTAAAGACTATGAAGGCGACAAGACGATTGACGAAATCAATACGGACAACAAGCCGAACAAGGCGGAGGTTTATGCCCTGATCGAGGACCTGTTCGGGGTCATCTATCCCGGTTACTATCAGGACAGACAGTATAAGACGTTTAACCCGCAGTCGAATCTGACCGTGGTGATTGAGGACGTGTTCTACCGTCTGTGCAAGCAGATTAATCTGGCCCTCGACTACTGCGGCGATGACAAGGCTTCGGAGGACGAGCGGAAGGCGGAAAGCTACCGCATCTGCAAGACCTTCTTCGCGAGAATGCCCAAGATTCGCGGCCTCCTTGAGAAGGATGTAAAAGCGACCTACGACGGCGACCCGGCGGCCAGCTCGATGGCTGAAATCATTCTGGCCTACCCTGGACTGATGGCCATTACCGTATACCGCATGGCGCATGAGCTGTACCTCGAGCAGGTGCCGATGCTGCCGAGACTGATGACGGAGTACGCGCATTCGAGAACCGGTATCGACATTCATCCGGGCGCAACGATTGACGAATATTTCTTCATCGACCACGGCACCGGCATTGTAATCGGTGAGACGTCCATCATCGGGAAAAATGTGAAGATCTACCAGGGCGTTACGATCGGCGCTCTGTCGACGCGCGGCGGCCAGAAGCTTGCCGGAAAGAAGAGACACCCTACGATCTGCGACAACGTGACCATCTACGCCAACGCATCCATTCTCGGCGGCGATACGATCATCGGAGAGAATGCCGTCATCGGCGGTAACGCGTTCATCACGAAGAGTGTTGACCCGGACACGCGCGTCAGCATCAAGAATCTCGAGATGGAGTACCGGACCTCGGGCGACGTCAGAAAGAGCCAGGATTTTTCACAAGGCGACGAGTGGTATTACATTATCTGAATGTGACACGAAGCACCCTTTTCGGAGGGTGCTTTTTCATTGCGGAGGGGCGGAAAATATGATAAAATCAGCCGTAAGGTACACTGCGTGGAGCGGGATTATCAAACCGAGCGGAGATCAGACGGATAGTCAGTGAACGGAAAGCCCCTGAAAATAGGGAATTATGATAATTTTTCAAACGAATTTACACCCCGGTTACACCTTTTGAAGGTGAACTACCCGATGAAAATAATGATACCGCGGTTATCTGCTATACGTGGATGATCGCGGGTATTTTATAAATAGCAAAAACGGAAATACTATTATGATGATAGAAGACTAAGATTGGTGTGTAGCTACGAAATATCACAGAAAGGAGGAAACTGCGTATGGTCAGGGAGATGATCCAGAAAACATTGGATTATGTTGATAGCAACATAAAAGAAGACATTACTGCGGAAGAACTGGCTGAAGTTGCGGGATATTCTGTTTTTCACTTTTACAGATTGTTCCAATCAGCTGTTGGAATACCAGTTATGCAGTATGTTTTAAGAAGAAAGCTCTTGTATGTTATCTATGAGATAGGCTTGGAACGAAAGAAAAACGAAGTGGTTTACGAGTATGGTTTCGAAACATATTCGGGTTTCTACAGAGCTTTTATCCGCGAGATCGGATATACTCCGGCGCAGTACCTCCGGGAATATAAGGCAAAAAGACCTTATAAGATTAATATTTTTCAGGAGGAACACATCATGGTCAGTAATAAGTTGATTTCTGAAGTGCTGGTTAATTGGGGGCTTCAGGATGAGAAAGTATTGGATATCGTCTTTCCGGAAACTGGAGAGATCAGTGATTCTGCGAAGTATGTCGGAAGCAATATGGTGATAAAGTATACGGCCAATCTTGGCTCGGTGAAGAAGGCAATAGAGATTTCCAGGGCACTTAACAATGTTGGTCTTACCGCACCTGAAGTTATTCCGACTACTGATGGTAAAGAATATGCTACAGTCGGAGAACTATACTTCACCCTCACCCAAAAGGTAGAAGGAGAGAGAGTTATGGCGAGCGGGCTTTATCTTGACGATTATAAAGAAAAAGCACGTTTTATCGGGGAAATCGTTGGACAATTGGATCTTGCGCTTGCCAAGATAGACACGATTGCGGATGAAGCGGACTTAGGAAAGAGTGTCAGGGAGTGGGCGGTCCCGGCCTTGAAGGGTAAAATCGATATGAATCCGGAAGCTATGGAGAAATATGCAGCGCAGTTTTGTGATCTCTATAGGGCTTTGCCGCGCCAGGTGATTCATAGGGATCCGAATCCGAGCAATATTATCCTGGCGAAGGACAAGTGGGGATTTATTGATTTTGAACTAAGCGAGGAAAACGCCCGGATATTTGATCCATGTTATGCGGCAACAGCCATACTGTCAGAGACTTTTGAAGAAGAAAACGAAGATAAGTTACTTACCTGGGTAGAAGTCATGAAAGAGATCATGTACGGATATGACAGTGTTGTAAAATTGACAGATGCGGAAAAGAAGGCTATTCCATATATGATATTGGCAAATCAGTTTGTGTCTACTGCTTTCTTTGCTGGGAAAGATAAGTACGAGGAACTATACAGGACAAACAAGGCTATGACTGAATGGATTGGCACAAATATGGACAAATTGAGTATATCTTAAGTAGAAGTTAAAGAAATACGCAGAGATATTGAGAAAAAACAGCTGATGAAGAAAATCATCGGCTGTTTTTTAATTTGTAGCAATTAAAGTAGCAAATAAGGTGGTAAAAAAAGTGACAAAAAGAACTATGCAAGATTAAAATGTCGGTATAAATGTCGGTATATGTTGAATAAATGTCGGTTTGAATAAAACAGAAAAGAGCGGTTTTAAGAATATTGATTGAAAAGAAAGATATAGGATTGAAGGAATGGTAGCTTTTGGGTATAGAAACTTTGAAGAAACGGTATTATAATGCGATTGAAACATTGAAGAAATGGAACCACATGTTCCTTGGAGGACCAAAATGTTTAAGAGAAAAGCATTTGAAAAGTTGATGTACTGGAAAGAAAAGAAAGCTCCAAAATACTCTGTACTTTTGGAGGGAGCAAAAGGTGTGAAATCCCTGGAGAAATAAGGAAAAAGCATATGATTAGAATACTATTCGTCTGTCACGGCAACATCTGCCGTTCGCCGATGGCGGAGTTTACGTTTAAGGATATGGTGGAGAAGAAGGGACTGTGTGATCAGTTCCTGATTGAGTCCGCCGCCACGAGCTCGGAAGAGGTGTGGCGCGGGGTCGGAAACCCCATTAATCCGCCGGCGGCAGCCGTTCTGAAGTATAACGACATCGGGCTGACGCCGTACACAAATTATGACGCGAAGCGTGCGCGGCAGATCACGAAGGCGGATTACGACCGCTATGACTACATCATCGGCATGGACCGGTGGAACGTCCGGAACATGACCGCCCTGTTCGGCGGCGACCCGCAGAAGAAGGTGCACATGCTCCTCGATTACACCGGCATTTACGGGCGCGAGGTTGCGGACCCGTGGTACACAAACGATTATGAGATGGCATTTTCCGACATCAAGGAAGGCTGCGAGGCACTGATGAAGTATCTCCTGAGGAAAATGTGACACATCGGAATGGTGTTGCATTTTTCATCAAAACGAATTATGATGTGAGACAATTAAGTGATTCGCGGCTTTTAGGAGGCTGATATGGCAACGAAGGTTTTTATTGACGGAAGCGAAGGAACGACGGGGCTTCGGATTTTCGAGCGGTTCGAGGGAAGGGATGATATTGAGCTTTTGAAGATTCCCTCGGAGCTTCGCAAGGACCCCGATACGATTAAGAAATATATCAACGATTCGGACATTACGTTTCTGTGTCTGCCGGATGCGGCTGCAATTGAGGCGGCTGACATGGCGGACGACAGGGTTGTGATCATCGACACCTCGACGGCGCACAGAACGTCGGCGGGCTGGGCGTACGGCTTCCCGGAGCTCTCGAAGGAGCACAGAAACGCCATCCGCAACGGAAAGAGAATTGCCGTGCCGGGCTGCTATGCGTCCGGATTTATCGGAATCGGCTACCCGCTTGTTAAGGAGGGCATTCTGCCGGCGGATTATCCGGTTTCCATCTTCGCGGTTTCGGGTTACAGCGGCGGCGGTAAGAAGCTGATTGCCGCTTATGAGGAAGAGGGACGCGACGCGAAGTTTGATTCCGCGAGAATGTATGCGTGGACGCAGAGCCACAAGCATCTGAAGGAGATGAAGGCGATTACGGGGCTTGCCGCGGATCCGCTTTTCTGCCCGATGACGACCGATTACCACAGCGGAATGATTGTGCAGGTTCCGCTTTTTGCTGACAGACTGAATAAGAAGATGACGCCCGGGGAGCTGCGCGATTTCTTCGCGGAGTACTATAAGGGCGAGCAGTTCATAAAGGTTCTGCCGTTCGGCGCCGACGTGGAGGCCGGCGGAGCACTGTTCTCCGACGCCTGCGCAGGCTGGGACGGCATGGAGATTCTCGTGACCGGAAACAATGACCGCATCGTTGTCGCGACCCGCTTTGACAACCTTGGAAAAGGCGCCAGCGGCGCAGCCATCCAGTGCATGAACATTGTCCTCGGCTGTGAGGAGGCAAAGGGCTTGAATCTTTAATCGGAGGGCGTTGTGACTTCCATTCGTTACATGCTGGAGACAATTGACCGAAAGGACAGAGGGCGGTTCGTCCGCTTCATTTTGCTGAGCCTGTTAAGCCCCGCGCTTGACATTTTCAGTATCTCGATGCTGCTTCCGATTCTGTCGGACCTTGCGTCGGGGGAACCCGCGGACAGCGTGCTCCCGCGCATCTTCGTAATCGGCGCGATGCTCCTTTTAAAAACCGTTTACGATATCCTCCTGCGCAGGCTGGAGGATTCGTTTCGTTGTGACTGTATTCACAAGCTCTCGCTGCGCATCTTCGAGCTTTCCGTTTCCGAAGATTTCCCTGCCCATAGGAAAATGACACACAGCACGAACCTTGCCCGCGTCCGTCCGGATGTAACCTCATCGGTCAACATGCTTTTAAGCGCAGCGTTGCTGACGGTTGACGCGCTGACGTTCGTCGGATTTGCAGCTGTTCTGATGGTGGCAGCAGGGTTCACCGGGCTTTTCTGTCTTTTGGGAATCAGTGTTGTTTTATGTCTTCTGTTCTTCGCGAACCGGGCGCGCATCAAGGCGTACGGCGAGAAGATCAGAAACATGGAAATCAAGGCCGGCGAGATGGTCTACCACGCGTTCGGTGCCTACAAAGAAGTGCGCATCGACGGACGCCGCGACGAGCTTGTCAGACGTTTCGACAGGGCTTCCGCGGAGCTCATCAAAGAACAGAAAAAGTATTCCCTTTTTGCCGGCGGGACGGCGGTGCTTGCGACCGATGTGCTGCAGGCTTTCGTCTTCTTCGGACTCGGCCTTCTGATTCTTTTCAAGGTTGATTTCGGCGCGCACCTGACCGCCTTTGCCGTCGCCGTGACGGTACTTATTAAGCTGATGCCGCTCGGCGCGAGACTGTTGCACGGCCTGATGAACATGACCTACGCGAAGTCCGCTTTCCTCAATTTCAAAAAGGCGAACGACGAGTGGACGGCGCTTCAGAAGAATGCCGACGCAGCGGAGAACCTGCGCGTCCGCAAACCTTCATTTGATAAGGGCGTAACGATGAAGGGTGTCACATTTTCCTACGAGGACGGCACCGAGCCGATTCTTGAAAATGCAGACATCACGGTTCCGAAGGGCGCGACGGTTGCGATTACCGGCTCCTCGGGCATCGGTAAGACGACATTTCTCGACCTTCTGATTGGGCTTTTGAAGCCGCAAAAAGGCGAAATTTTATATGACGACGCGGACATCGCCGCCGGGAGCGACGCCGATGGAGCGTGCCGCATCGAAATCGGCGGGCTGATCAGCTACATCCCGCAGGACATCTACTTAAACGGTTACACGATTCGGGAAAATGTGACGTTCCTCGCCCCGGCAGAAGAAGCCGACGAGGCGCGCATCGAGGAGTGCCTCAGGATCGCGAAGCTTTACGATGACGTGTGCGCGATGCCCGACGGACTTGACACGCTGATCGGAGAGAGCGGCGTTCGGCTTTCAGGCGGACAGCGGCAGAGACTGGCGCTCGCGAGAGCTTTGTATAAGGATTTCGAGCTGTTGATTCTTGATGAGGCGACGGCGTCGCTGGATATGGAAACCGAGACCGCAATCTTAGAGTCGATTCGCGAGAAGAAGCCCGGAAAGACCGTTCTTTTGGTGACGCACCACACCGGCCTTGCCGAGGCGTGCGAGATGCAGTACCGGCTTGAGGACCGCAAGTTCACGAGAGTGCGGTAAAAACATTTGACAAATCTAAAGAGTTGCAATATGATATGCGTGTTAGGCGTTGAACGTACGTGAGTACGGAAGAGGTAGTTGCAAAGAGACAGAGTGTCACCGGCTGAAAGCACTCTGCGCGAACCTTTCGGAATTTTCAGTACGGGAGCCTTCCGGCGAAAAGCACTGCGTTAAGCCGGATGCCCGTGTAGCAAACAGAATACACATACGAGTGCAGAACAACGTTCTGAAATAGGGTGGTACCGCGGTAATAATCGTCCCTTGCTGTAAACAGCAAGGGATGTTTTTGTTTTCTCAGAAAGGAGTCATCATGAAAGACAAGATCGAAAGCATTTTATCGCTTGCCAAGGCGAAAATTGCGGAGGCTGCAGACGAGAATCTTCTGCAGAAGGTTAGAAGCGACATCATCGGTAAGCAGGGTTCCCTGACCCTTCTTTTGAAGGAACTGCCGACGGTTGACGTTTCCTTAAGACCGGAGATGGGTAAGCTTTTGAACCAGGCGAAGAACCATATTTCCGAGTTGATTGACACAAAGCGTACGGAGCTCAAACTGAAGGCATCCGAGGTTTCTCCGGATTTCGACTGCTCGGTTCCCGGCGTTATGCCGATGAACGGAGGTCTTCATCCGATTACCCAGATGTGCTACGATTTGAACGATGCGTTCCGTTCCATGGGCTTTGAGGTCTATCAGGAGGACGACATCACGAGTGAGATGTATGCGTTCGACAAGCTGAATTTCCCGCAGAACCATCCGGCACGTGAGAGCATGGATACGTACTGGCTTGCCGGTCATGACTCCGGAAGCACCAACGAGAAGCTTTGCCTTCGTCCGCACCTGACCGGCGGCAGCGTCCGTTACATGCAGACGCATAAGCCTCCGTACCGTTTCGTATATCCGGGACGCGTGTACCGTAACGAGACGACCGATGCGCATCATGAGAGAGCTTTCTTCCAGTATGAGGCGCTGATTGTCGACAAAGACATCACATTTACCTCGGGTAAGGTTTTGATTAAGAGCATTCTGAGCAAGGTGTTCGGGACTGACGTTCCGGTTCGTATGCGTTCCGGTTTCTTCCCGTTCGTTGAGCCCGGATTTGAAATCGATATGCAGTGCCAGGTTTGCGGTGGCAAAGGCTGCAGCGTCTGCAAGCATGTCGGCTGGATTGAAGTTATGCCGGGCGGCTCGCCGCATCCGAACGTGCTTCGCGCGGCCGGTCTTGACCCCGACGAGTACACCGGTTTCTATGTCAACATCGGTCTCGACCGTCTCGTCATGATGCGTTACGGCGTGGACGATGTGCGTCTGTTCCACAGCGCGGACCTGAGATTCCTCAGACAGTTCAGATAGGAGGAAAATAGAAAAATGATACTTTCGTTATCCTGGATCAAAGATTATGTTAGTCTTCCCGATGACGCGGACCTCAACAAGCTCGCGTACGACCTGACGATGGACACCGTCGAGGTGGAGGACGTGGAATATCTCGGAAAGCGTTTCGAGAACATGGTTGTCGGCGTGATTAAGGCGGTTAATCCCCATCCGAACGCTGACAAATTAAGAGTCTGCACGGTAGACCTCGGCGAGGCCGAGCCCAAGGAAATCGTGTGCGGCGGCATCAACCTCGAGGTCGGCATGCGCGTTGCGGTTGCCGTTCCCGGTGCGATTGTCCGCTGGCACGGCGAGGGCGAGCCCGTTGAGATCAAAAAGAGCAAGCTGCGCGGCGTAGAGTCGTACGGCATGATCTGTGCTTCCGACGAAATCGGTCTCGGTGACCTGCTTCCTTCTAAGCAGGAGGCTGAGATCCTCGACCTGTCCGCATGGGACGTTCCGGCCGGAACCCCGATTGCGGATGCCCTCGATCTGAACGACGTCCTTCTTGAGATCGATAACAAGTCGATGACGAACCGTCCCGACCTCTGGGGTCATTACGGCATCGCCCGTGAGATCGCCGCTCTTTACAAACTTCCGATGAAGAAGATTGAGCCCGTGAAGGTTGACGCAACGTCCGATTTCAAGGTGGAGATCAAAGACATCGACCGTTGCCCTCGTTACATCGGCGTGGAGATGAACGGTGTTTCCGTAAAGGCTTCCCCGTTCTCGATGCAGAGCCGCATCTGGCGTGTCGGCATGCGTCCGATTAATGCGCTTGTTGATATCACGAACTACGTCATGCTGGCGACCGGTAACCCGACGCACGCATTTGACGCGGACAATATTGAAGACCACATCACCGTTCGCCGCGCGGCGGAAGGCGAGAAGCTGCTTCTGTTAAATGGTAAGGAGCTTGCCCTTTGCGGCGATGACCTTGTAATTGCAGACGGCGAGGGCGCTGTTGCTCTTGCAGGCGTCATGGGCGGCGCAAAGGATTCCATCCTGCCGAAGACGACCCGCGTCATCCTCGAGGTTGCGAACTTCGAGTCGACCGGCATCCGTCGGACTGCGCTTCGCTACGACAACCGTACCGAGGCTTCGTCCCGTTATGAAAAGGCTGTCGATCCCGAGCGTTGTGACCAGGCACTGGCACTTTCCCTGGCATTTTTCAAAGAGCTCTATCCGGAGCTTCAGATTACCGGCTTCTGTGACCGTTACGAGAAGAAGCTGGAGCGCGCTGAAATTGATGTAAGCCTGACCTGGCTTGCAAAGCGTCTCGGTAAGCATCTGACAAATGACGACATCCGCGCCAAGCTTGAGATTCTCGGTTTTGATGTGGCGATTGACGGTGACAACATGCATGTCATCGCGCCGACCTGGCGTTCCACCGGCGACATCTCCATCAAGGATGACGTCATGGAGGAAGTGGCCAGAATGTACGGCTACGACAACTTCGAATCCACGCCTTTCACGACGAGCTTCGAGGGTGCCATCAACCAGAAGGATATTTCTCTTGTTCGCAACATCAAGGAATACCTTGCCATCCGTTGCGGCATGCAGGAGATTTTCACCTACCCGTGGATGAACGACACATTTGTCAATGCCGTGATGCAGGATACGACCGGCATGCTCCGTCTTTCGACGCCGCCCGCTCCGGAACTCAGCTGGCTGAGAAGCTCGCTTCTTCCGAACATGTGCGAAGCGGTTATGAAGAACGAGCGTTACTTTGACGATTTCGCCATCTTTGAAGAGGCTCAGGTATTCACCGACAGCGATTACACGTCGCCTTACGACGCTACGGAATCCCTGCCGAAGCAGCGCAGAAACATCGCGGCCGCCATCGCAAGCGGTACGAGAAGCGTGAACGACCTGTTCCGCGAGATGAAGGGCTTCCTTGCTTATATGCCGCGTTACACCCATATGGAAGGCTTTACCTTTAAGAAGGATGTGAAGCCGGTCTGGGCGGATTCGGTTGTATGGCAGAACATCTACGTCGGCGACACGAAGATCGGTGACCTCGGTCTCGTTGCCAAGAAGGTGACGATGGAATGCGGCATTAAGAACCTGACCGTTCTTGTATTCGAGATGGATACGACGCTTCTTCGGCCTTTGATTTCGAGAACCAATAAGTTCACGCATCTTGCCGAGTATCCGGTAACGGATTACGACATCTCGATGCTGTTCGATTCGGCTACGACCTGGGAAGAGATTGACGCCGTCATCGCGAAGAAGGAAGCAGGCCCTGTCAAGGCGGCAGGCTTCGTGGACGAGTACCGCGGCAAGCAGATTCCTGCCGGAAAGAAGTCGGTAACAATCCGCCTGACCATCGGCTCGAACGAGAAGACGCTTACCTCCGACGAGATCGAAGCAGCAGCCGGCAGCGTCATGAAGCAGCTCACCAAGAGACTCGGCGCCGAGCTGAGAACGCAGTAAAACCGGAGAAGAACCAGACTTACAGCAGAAGACAGCACACAGCTTTATATGGCGGTATGCTGAAAGAATAATGGTTCTACCACGGTAGAATAATGGATTTTAACGGGCCGTACCCTGATTTTCGGGGTGCGGCCCGCTTTGTTTCTAATAGGACAAAACGCCCTTTTTTCGGATTGTTTATGACATTGAATCGGGATTTTTCCTGGGCTAATATATAGGCGGTTTTCAGAGAGAGGGATATTATGAGTAAACGCAGCAATGTCGTAAACATGACGGAAGGGAATCCGGCGAAACTGATTCTTGCCTTTGCCCTGCCGATGCTTTTAGGGAATCTGTTCCAGCAGATGTACAACATGGTGGACTGCATCATCGTCGGCAAATGTGTCGGTGACGATGCCCTGGCAGCAGTAGGCGCAACGGGATCGGTGAACTTTTTCTTCTTCTCCATCAGCAACGGTATCGGAACCGGTGTCGGAATTGTCGCCGCGCAGTTTTTCGGCGCGGGCGAGCACAGCAGAGTGCGCCGCGCGGTTTCGAACAGCATTTATGTCGTCGGCGCAGTCGGCATCGTGATGAGTCTCCTGGGCTTTTTCGCGGCGTCGCCTTTGCTGCATCTTTTGAATACACCCGAGGAATGCATCGACATGTCGATCACGTATATGCGAATCACATGCGGCGGCAGCCTTGCGGTGGTCGGATATAATACGGTTTCTTCGCTGCTTCGGGCGCTCGGCGACTCGAAGACGCCTCTGATGTTTTTGATTGTTTCGTGCGTGCTGAATATCGGGCTTGACCTCACATTTGTCCGCACGCTCCATATGGGTGTCGCAGGCGTCGCATTTGCCACGGTCATCTCACAGCTGTTCTCGACATTCTGCTGCGTCGCATTTGCCAGAATGCGCAATCCTTACTTCCGGATTGAAAAGGACGAGCGGAAGCCGAGTCCGGAAATCATCAAAAAGTCATTCTCGCTCGGCGTTCCGATTGCGTTCATGATGTCGACAATTTCCGTTTCGTGCATCGCCCTGCAGTGGGTTGTTAACGGATTCGGGCCGGTTGTCGGCGCAGCCAATACATCAATCACCAAGATTGAGCAGATCATCCAGCAGCCGTACGGCTCGCTCGGCGCGGCGCTTTCGTCGTACGCCGGACAGAACCTCGGCGCCGGAAAGACGGACCGCATCCGGAAAGGATTTTTCGTCGGCGTGCGCTTCGTCGCCGTTTTCTCCGCTATCATGTTTCTCATCCCTAAATTATTCGGACGGCAGATTATCGGCATCTTCATCAATGACCCGGAAGCCATTTCCATCGGCGCCCGCGGCCTGATGATCAGCAGCTCGTTCTACTTCTTCCTCGGCATGATTTACGTGTGCCGCGGAACGCTGAACGGCATCGGCGACAGCCGCTATGCCATGCTGAACGGCTTCACCGAGCTCGGATGCCGCTGCTGCCTCCCGAAACCCATCACTTCGATTCCGTCTATCGGCAAATGGGGCATCTGGATGACGACCGGTCTCACCTGGACCATCACCGGCGTCATGAGCCTGTTCCGTTTCCGCAGCAAGATGCGCAGCATCACCGGAATCATGAAACCGAAGGAACTGTTTTTGGACGAGCCGGCCGCTGACGCGCAGCAGGCCTGACAACTGTTTTCTGACAAATGTGACACCGCTCCGTCCGGGGAACTCTCCCGGTCGGGGCTTTTGCTTGGAATTCTTGCGGAGGAATGGATTTTGTGTCTTGACATTTTCCATATGCATGGTCTATATTATCTTGCATAGAGAAATAGCATAAAGACTGAGACGGAGACAGTAGCCTTCAAACAGATCCAAAGCGAGCCGGGGACGGTGTGAGCCCGGTGTGAACTTTGCAGGGGAACATCACTCCCGAGTCGTGTGAGCGAAAGGGTACGGCATTGGCCGGAGCCGAGTAGTCCGCAACGGAATGTCCGCCGTTACAAGGACAACGTATTTCTGCACGGCAGCGTACGCAAAAAGGTGGTTATGAGAAACTATGTCCCTCATCCTTTTTGGATGAGGGGCTTTTTTGTTACCAACGGACTGCATCCGAACCGTGGCAACGAGACCAAGGAGGACAAGAAATGTATCAAAAGGTTGACGCCAACATGGACTTTGTCGGTCGTGAAAAAGAGACCCTGAAGTTCTGGCAGGACAATGACATCTTCAAGAAGAGCATGGAGTCGAGAAAGGAAGGCCCGACGTACACATTTTACGACGGACCGCCGACCGCGAACGGCAAGCCGCACATCGGTCACGTTCTGACCCGTGTCATCAAGGATATGATCCCGCGTTACCGTACCATGAAGGGCTTTATGGTACCGCGTAAGGCAGGCTGGGACACGCACGGACTCCCGGTTGAAATCGAAGTCGAGAAGCTGCTCGGCATCAACGGCAAGGACCAGATTGAATCGTACGGTCTTGAGCCTTTCATTGACAAATGTAAGGAATCCGTTTGGAAATACAAGGGCATGTGGGAGGATTTCTCCGGCACCGTTGGTTTCTGGGCGGACATGGATAACCCGTATGTAACGTATCACGACGACTATATCGAGTCGGAGTGGTGGGCACTTCGTCAGATCTGGGACAAGGGCCTTCTTTATAAGGGCTTCAAGATTGTTCCGTACTGCCCGCGCTGCGGCACGCCGCTTTCCTCGGCTGAGGTTTCCCAGGGCTACAAGACCGTTAAGGAGCGCTCTGCCGTTGTCCGTTTCAAGGCTGTCGGCGAAGATGCTTACTTCCTTGCATGGACGACCACGCCGTGGACGCTTCCGTCTAACGTTGCGCTCTGCGTAAACCCGAGCGATACGTATGTGAAGGTGAAGGCTGCTGACGGCTATACCTATTATCTTGCGCAGGCTTTGGCCGATACGGTTCTCGCACCTCTTTCGAAGGACGGTGCGGCTGCTTATGAAGTCATCGAGACCTTCAAGGGTACCGACCTTGAGCGCCGCGAGTACGAGCCTCTCTATCAGTGCGCTGCCGATGAGGCGAAGAAGCAGGGCAAGAAAGCTTTCTACGTAACCTGTGATGATTACGTAACGATGTCCGACGGTACCGGTATCGTTCACATCGCACCGGCATTCGGTGAAGACGACGCCAACGTCGGCCGTAATTATGACCTTCCGCTCGTGCAGATGGTTAACGAGAAGGGTGTCATGCTCGATGTGACTCCTTTCGCAGGCATGCGCTGCAAGCCTACCGCTGCCGAGATGGAAAAGGGTGCGATCAGTGCCGACCCCGAGGTGATCAAGGATCTTTCTTCGAGAAAGCTTCTGTTTGATGCGCCGAAGTTTGAGCATGAGTATCCGCACTGCTGGCGTTGTGACACGCCTCTGATTTACTATGCGCGTGAGTCCTGGTACATCCGTGAGACCGCTGTCCGCGATGACCTCGTGCGCAACAACAATACCGTTAACTGGATCCCCGAGTCCATCGGTAAGGGACGTTTCGGCAACTGGCTTGAGAACATTCAGGACTGGGCTATCAGCCGTAACCGTTACTGGGGCACGCCTCTGAATATCTGGGAGTGTGAGTGCGGCCACCGTGAGTGTATCGGAAGCCGCGCAGAGCTTGCTGAGCGTTCCGGTAACCCGGATGACGCTAAGGTTGAGCTGCATCGTCCTTATATCGACGGTGTCACATTTGTCTGCCCCGATTGCGGCAAGACGATGCACCGTGTTCCTGAGGTTATCGACTGCTGGTTTGACAGCGGCGCTATGCCTTTTGCACAGCATCATTATCCGTTTGAGAATAAGGACCTCTTTGAGGCACAGTTCCCGGCGCAGTTCATCTCTGAGGCCGTTGACCAGACGCGCGGATGGTTCCACTCTTTGATGGCAGAGTCGACGCTTCTGTTCAACAAGGCTCCTTATGAGAACGTAATCGTGCTCGGTCACGTGCAGGACGAGAACGGCCAGAAGATGAGTAAGAGTAAGGGCAACGCGGTTGATCCGTTCGAGGCTCTTGCAACGCACGGCGCCGACGCCATCCGCTGGTACTTCTACATCAACAGCGCACCGTGGCTGCCGAACCGTTTCCATGACAAAGCCGTAACCGAAGGCCAGAGAAAGTTCATGGGTACGCTTTGGAACACCTATGCATTCTTCGTGCTGTACGCGAACATCGATAACTTTGATGCGACCAAATATACGCTTGACTATGATAAGCTTCCGGTCATGGACCGCTGGCTTCTGTCCCGTCTGGAGACGACCGTAAAGACCGTGGACGATCATCTTTGGAATTACCGCATTCCGGAGGCCGCCCGTGCTCTTGATTCGTTCGTTGACGAGATGAGTAACTGGTATGTCCGCCGCGGCCGTGAGCGTTTCTGGGCAAAGGGCATGGAGCAGGACAAGATCAATGCTTACATGACGCTTTACACCGCTCTTGTAACCATCGCCAAGACCGCTGCGCCGATGATCCCGTTCATGAGCGAGGCAATCTACCGGAATCTCGTTTGCTCCATCGATGCTACTGCTCCCGAGAGCGTACATCTGTGTGACTATCCGACGGTTGAGGAGTCCTGGATTGATACTGACCTCGAGAAGAACATGGAAGAGGTTCTTGACATCGTTGTACTCGGCCGTGCATGCCGTAATGCTTCCAACATCAAGCAGCGTCAGCCGATGTCTGAGATGTATGTAAAGAACGACCTTGCTTTGAATGAATTCTATAAAGAAATCATCGAGGACGAGCTGAACGTCAAGGAAGTAACGTTCCGCGAGGATGTCAGCGAGTTCACCGGCTACACCTTCAAGCCGCAGCTCCGCACGCTCGGTAAGCGCTTCGGTGCGAAGATTAATGCCGTGAAGGAAGCGCTTCTCGCGCTTGATTCCGCTAAGGCTATGGCTGAGCTGAACGCAACCGGTTCCGTAACGATTACGGTTGACGGCGCAGACGAGCAGATTTCGAAGGATGACCTGCTGATCGAAGCCAAGAAGGTTGAAGGATACGTATCCGATTCCGACGGCAAAGTAACGGTTGTCATGAACACGACGCTTACGCCCGAGCTCATCGAGGAAGGTTACGTCCGCGAAGTCATCAGTAAGGTTCAGACGATGCGTAAGGACGCTGACTTTGAGGTTATGGATCACATCACCCTTGCCCTTGCCGGCAACGACAAGATCGCCGAAATCTGCAAGCGCAACGAAGCCTTCATCAAGAAGACCGTTCTCGCTGACGAGATGCTGTTCGAAGCCCTCGGCGCCGACGCCGTTTCCAAGGACTGGAACCTGAACGGCGAAGACGTCACGATTTGGGTGAAGAGGAAGTAAGCTTTTTTGTTGAATTCTCTTGTGTTTTCACGTTGAATCTTCAATTATTCCCGCGGGGCGATGCCCCGCGGGAATGAATCTTTTCTAAAGCCCCGTGCTTTCTATTGATTTCTTGCCGGATTACTACAAAAGTGCCGGTTTTCAGCTTGGCTTGTAGTAAAACCCCGTTAATCCTTTTGTTATCAAACTTGATATTCTGCGAATTACTACATGATTGTCTTCTTTGAGGCTACTTTGTAGTAAATCTTTTCCGTTTCTTGATGCTAACAAACTTCATATTTCTTGAATTACTACAGAAACATCCGTTTTGAAGATGCTTTGTAGTAAAACCCTCTTGTCTCTGGCCGAAACACAAACTTGATGCTTCACGGATTACTACAGTTTTGCAACTTTTGCGTTGAGATTGTAGTAAAGGCCGGTTTTTCAAAAGTTTATGCCAACACTGAAGAACGGTCTTTACTACATTTGAATTCATTCCTGCCAAACTCAGTAGTAATTCTCCCCGAACCGTTTTTCAAGAAACTTTGGCGCTGAGCCCTTTACTACACTAACGTGTTTTCTGTGCTCAAAGTGGAGTAATTCTCGGCAAACGAGTCGAAATAGCTTTACTTGCTCAAATCAAAGAGCAACGCATTCTAACATTCTCAACCCTTCTAAACAAATTCTATAAATTTCTATCTTCGGAGGACAATCTAATGAATCTGAATCTGTACGAACTCCTTAACCAAGAAAAGAAAACGGCCGAGCGTCTGATGCATCGTGCCGAAAAAGAAATGAAGCGCATGCCCGGCGGAACGCTTGAAGCCAGACTGACCAAAGGCAAATATCCTCAATATGTCCACACTTCTTCTGTAAACGGCAAACGGGTGTCGAAGTATATTTCCAAAAAGAATCTGAAGCTTGCCCGGCAGTTGGCACAACGGGATTACGACCGTGACCTGATGAGAGCAGCCGCGCAACTGACGGAGGCTTTGGAGACGGCGTCAAATGCAATCAGAGAATATGATTTGGAAGCAATATACCAAAAAGAGAAGAGTATCCGCCGAAACCTTATCACACCCCTCATCCCAACCGACGAAATGTTTATCGAGCAGTGGTATGAGGAGCATCATGGGGCGCAGAATTCGCTGCCGATGACAAATTCGTACACAACCATTCGCGGCGAAACGGTCCGCTCGAAGTCTGAGAAGATGATTGCGGATGCGTATCATATGGCGGGGATTCCGTATGTTTATGAGCCGTCCGTCTGCCTCGCGAACGGGCACGGCCGGAGGCCTGACTTCGCAGTATTAAATGTCAGGCTGCGGAAGACTATGTACCATGAGCACTTCGGCATGATGGACGATGACGAGTACCGCCAGCACGCCATCCTCAAGATGCGGGAGTACAACCGCAGCGGGTACCGCGCCGGCGAGGTGATGCTTTACACCTTTGAGGGAGAGGGGATTCCGTTCGATCAGGATGAGCTTGATGAGCTGATTCGTGCATTTCTGATGTGAGGATGCAGCGTTCGCGCCCGCGCCGTCGGAAACACGGGCATATGACAGATGCAATAAGACTATGCGTGGCCGCTTTGCCTCGATTTCACCCCGCCGGATAAACCCTTGCAGAGTGTGTGCGCGTACGTAAAACCATCGTACCATATGTCTTATTAACCTTGTTATTTCCCGCTTCTTTTGGTATACTGTCTTTACTGCTTCCGCGCGCAATTTCGGCGGAATCAGAGAGTGGGAGGATAGAAATGAACAAGAGTAAAAACTTTGGATTGGCGGCGGCCTGTAAGAAGGCTGCGGCAGTGCTTTTGACGGTGATAATCGGGCTTTCGGCCGCCGGCTGCAGTGCGGAACCCGCGAAGAGCGACATCGTTACCCCGACGAAAAGTGTATCGCCGGACAACAAACTGACAGAGACTGCTACCCCGACCGATAGCACAATGCCGGACAATACCCCGACCGGCAGCACTACACCGGATAACCAACCGACCGGCAGCGCAACGCCGGACAACAAACCGACGGAAAACGCCACGCCGACAGAAACCGTCAACCCGACGGAAGCTGTCACGCCGACCCCGACCGCCACACCGACACCGACAGCTGCGCCGACACCGACCAAACAGGCGGGCAACGGTAAGCTTGTTGTCATCGATGCGGGGCACCAGCTTAAGGGCAACAACGAAAAGGAGCCCGACGGCCCCGGTTCGTCGACGATGAAAGCCAAGGTGAGCTCGGGAACGAAGGGGCATTTTACGGGGATTCCCGAATATGAACTGAACCTGATTGTCGCGAAAAAACTTGAGGCAATTCTTCTCGAGCGCGGGTACCGCGTGATTATGGTGCGCGACACGCACGACGTCAACCTGAGCAACAGCGAGCGGGCGGAAATCGCCAACAAGGCCGGAGCCGACGTGTTCATCCGGATTCACGCGAACGCGCATGACAACAGCGACGTGCACGGGGCGGAAACGCTTTGTCAGACGAAGAACAATCCGTATAACGCCGACCTCTACGCGAAGAGCCGCCGTCTTTCGGAGACGGTGCTGAACGCGCTCTGCACGGAGTGCGGCTGTAAGAAGCGAAGCGTCGTCGAAACCGACACGATGAGCGGCATCAACTGGTGCCGCGTCCCGGTAACCATCGTCGAAATGGGCTTTATGACAAATGAGGACGAAGACCGTCTTATGGCAACCGAAGAATACCGGAACAAGCTTGCCAAAGGCATTGCCGATGGCATCGACGAGTACTTCCGGACAGAGTGATTAATAACGGATGAAGTGCCACCGCCCCGCCGGGCAGGTGACAACAGTAAACCTTAGCCACCGCCCCGCCGGGCAGGTGACAACAGTAAACCTTAGCCACCGCCCCGTCGGGCAGGTGACAACAGTAAACCTTAGCCACCGCCCCGCCGGGCAGGTGACAACACATAACCGCAACCCGCCCCGCAGGGGCACGGAAATATATGGGGGAAATATGGCCAATTACATTAAGGAGCTGCGAAGCGTCATCGGACATCGGCCGATTATTTACGGGGCCGGCAGCATCATTGTTGAGAATGAGCGCGGCGAAGTGCTCCTCGGAAAGCGGACCGACAACCATCTGTGGGGATACTCGGGCGGCGGCATGGAAATCGGCGAGAGCGTCGAAGAAACCGCGAAGCGCGAACTGAGAGAAGAGATGGGAATTGAGGCGGACGAACTCACATTTTTCATGGTGAATTCGGGGCCGGAGTCTTATATCAAATATCCGAACGGCGATGAGGTATATTATGTGGAGGTCATCTTCCGCTGCGGAAAATACCACGGCGAGCCCAAACGGCAGCCGGAAGAGCTTGAGGAGCTTCGGTTCTTCAAGCCGGAGGAAATTACGCTTGATATGATTTCACCGCCGATCAGGCCGGTATTCCGCAAGTATCTTACCGAGCGCGGCGTTAAAACCGAGTGAAGGCGCAAGCCGTTTGCGCCGCGAAATGACTGACAGAAATAATCCGAAGGAGCAACCCGATGAGAGAATTGTTTCGCATGGACCGGCAGAATTACAACCCGGACGGCAAGGTTTACACGCGGCCGTCGGCAAGAGCCATCATTGTGAAGGACGGCAAGGTTCTGCTGAATTACATCAAAAAGTTTGAAAGCTACGAGTTTCCGGGCGGCGGCATCGAGGCCGGCGAGACGCCCGAGCAGGCGATGATCCGCGAGGTCGCTGAGGAGACCGGACGCGTGGTCATTCCGGAGTCGGTCAGGGAGTTCGGCATTGTCATCCGAAGACAGCAGGACAGCATGGATCCCGACGGCATCTTCGAGCAGCGAAATTACTATTATTATTGCGACATCACCGACGAGGTGGTGCCGAGAAAGCCCGACGAGCATGAGCTGAAGGAGGGCGCCGAGCCCGTATTTGTCGATTCGCTCTGGGGTCCGATACACTGCACGAGAAAGGCGTGGAACCGGATCGGGGAAGCCTTTTTGGAACGCGAGTACCGCGTGATGGACATGGTGGACAACGAGCTTCGAAAGACCGCGTGGGAACGGACCGAGAACGAAGCCATCAGGGCGCTCGGCGAGGATGACTACGAGGGCATGCTCACATTTGTCAAAGAAACGCTCGGCGAGACTCAGACAGAGGGCGAGAGCGGCGTCGGTGTGCACAAGATGGAATTCGGCTACACGCGGTTTGAACACACGAAGCGCGTACTTGCCTGGTCCAAGCGGCTGTACGACGCGACACCGGACAAGACGGGACTTCGGTACGCCGATCTGATGATTGCGACGATCTTCCACGATGTCGGGCGGGCCGTCACGGCGCGCGAGGGCGGCAACCACGCGACAGCCGGCATCCCGATTACGAAGGACTACCTGCTCGCGCACGGCTACGGCGAAGAACGCGCGGAGTACATTTCGTGGCTCGTCGGCGCACACTCTGACAAATGGCGCATGAAGGACCCCGACGTCGACCGTAACCTTCTGATGCTGATGGAGGCCGATCTGCTCGACGACATGGGACTTCTCGGAATCATCATGGACACGATAATCGTGCGTGCCCGGAAGGAAAAAGCGACGTTCTTCGACTGCTTCAACCACTTCGAGCGGTACACGCACCCGATGCAGCACGATGTCCCGGTGGTGACCCCCGAGGCGCTCGCGTTCTGGAACGAAAAGACGGAGGCGGTCGACCACTTCATCGAGTTCTACCGACGCGACATTCTGATCGGCAGCGAAAACTACAAAGAGTATTAAATCATCGCGATTATGGAAAATGTGACGGCGCCGCGGGAGTGACTCCGCCCCGTAAGGCGCCCCGCCAGAGGAGCAGAGCCCCAAAACGGCTTAGTCACACATTTACCATAAGGAGGAGGTTTACATGAGAAAGGATGCTGAAGTTTATCTGTTCGGGCAGGTGATGGGGAGCCACTCGTTCCTGCTTCGGGACGGGTTTTTACAGCCCGATGAGTATTCGGAAATCGCGGAGCAGTATTTCCTGCCGGGCGGCGAGACCGGAACGGCGGCAACCGTTCTTAACTCCCTCGGCGTTTCGGTTAAGATGGACGGCACGTTTTTGGGAACCGAGGTCGGCCCGATGCTTCTTGACTTTTATAAGGATAAGAACGTGGACTGCTCAAGCCTTTATGTCCGCAACGACGATCCGGGCGTGATGGACTATGTGGTCATTTCGGGCACCGTGCGCTCCCCGATGGGACGGTTCCAGACACTTTTTGCCTCCGGCAAACGCTGGTGGAGCATCCCGAAGGAAGAGGACATCAAGGGCTGCAAGGTTGCGGCAATCGATCCGTTCTTCGGCGACGAGACGATGAAGGCTGCGGAAATCTGCGTGAAACTCGGCATCCCGTATGTGACCATTGACTGCCGCCACGACACGGAATTACACCGCAATGCGGCCATCAATGTCGTTTCGAAGGAGTGCACGTCGTGGAAGTACGACAACATGCCGGTCGAGGAAATCTTCAAACTGATGCAGGCGGAGACCGACGGTCTCACAATCATCACCCGGGGCGGCGGTGAGATGCTGTACGGCCGAAAGGGCGAAGAGATGCACCGTATGAAGCCGTTCCCGGTTGAGGTGAAAAGTACGCTCGGTGCGGGCGATACGTTCAAGGCCGGCTGCGTGTACGGGCTGTTAAAGGGCATGAAGGACGAGGATCTCGTGCGGTTTGCGAGCGCCTGCTCGGGCGTGGCAATCTCGCGGTTCCCGCTTCCTCTTTTCCCGCCGAAGCTTTCGGAGGTTGAGGCGCTGATTGCATCGAACCGTTAAGAAACCGCTCTGAGGCGGAGACACTGAGCGCCTCAAAGCACTGCAAAAAGGATGCGCCCCGGGGCACGTTCCGACTTGAAAAAACAGGTGAAATATGAGATGATATCCGGTGGACGACGCGTAACGTCTCATTTTCCAATAATGAAAAAGGAAGGTATCAGGGATGGACAACAAAACGATTCTTGCACAGGGCAAGGCGATACTCGGCATCGAATTCGGTTCGACGAGAATCAAGGCAGTTGCGATTGATGAGCGCGGCAACGTTCTCGCGCAGGGCGGTCACGGTTGGGAGAACCGCTATGAGAACGGCGTTTGGACATACAGTGAGGAGGATATCCGGCTCGGCCTGCAGGACTGCTACGCTGATCTTGTGGCCAATGTGAAGTCCGAGTACGGCGTAGCGCTGACCGGCTTTGCCGCCATCGGCATTTCCGCGATGATGCACGGTTACCTCGCATTTGATAAGGACGAAAAGCTTCTGGTGCCGTTCCGCACCTGGAGAAACACAATCACCGAGGATGCGGCAGCCGTTCTGACAAAGGCTTTCGATTTCAACATCCCGCAGCGCTGGAGCATCGCGCACATCTACCAGGCGATGCGCAACGGCGAGGCACATGTGAACAGCATCGCGCATTTTACAACGCTTGCAGGCTGGGTGCATGAGTGGCTGACCGGGCAGAAGGTGCTCGGCGTCGGCGACGCTTCCGGCATGTTCCCGATTGATTCCGCGACCGGCGATTACGACGCGCGGATGCTCGATATCTTCGATACGCTTCCCGAGGCAAAGGCAGTTCCGTGGAAGCTTCGCGACATTCTTCCGAAGGTGCTCAGTGCCGGCGAGCCGGCAGGTGTCCTGACCGAGGAAGGCGCAAAGCTTCTCGATCCGACCGGCGCGCTGCAGGCAGGCATTCCGCTCTGCCCGCCCGAAGGTGACGCAGGCACCGGCATGGTGGCAACGAACAGCGTAGGCCTCCGCACCGGTAACATTTCCGCCGGCACGAGCGTGTTCGCCATGGTTGTTCTCGAGAAGCCGCTCAGCAGGGTTTATCCCGAGATTGACCTCGTAACGACGCCCGACGGCGCGGCGGTTGCAATGGTGCACTGCAACAACTGTACTTCCGATATCAACGCATGGGTCGGCCTGTTCGGCGAGTTCGGCAGGCTGATGGGCTATGACATTCCGACCGGCGAGCTGTTTACGAAGCTGTATTCCGCAGCCCTTTCGGGTGAGCCGGACTGCGGCGGCCTGCTTTCCTATAACTTCCTTTCCGGCGAGCCGGTTGTGGGCGTTGCGGACAGCAGACTGGCGGTTCTTCGCACGGCCGAAAGCCGCTTCACGCTTTCAAACTTCATGCGCATGCATATGTACTCCGCGCTCGGTGCTTTGAAGGTCGGCCTTGATCTTCTTCTGAAGAAAGAGGGCGTTAAGGTTGACAAGATGCTCGGCCACGGCGGCTATTTCAAGACGCCCGTTGTCGGACAGCGTTTCGCCGCTGCAGCGGTCGGCGCTCCGGTTTCCGTCATGGAGACGGCAGGCGAGGGCGGCGCATGGGGCATCGGCATTCTGGCCGCTTACATGCTCGCTAAGAAGTTCGGCGCAGGTGCTTTGCAGAGCTACCTTGACAACGTGATCTTCGCCGACATGAAGGCCGTTTCCCTCGCTCCTACGGACGAGGACATTGCCGGTTTCGAAGCCTTCATGGCAGAGTTCCGCAAGGGTCTTAACCTCTAATGGAAAATGCCACGCGATGACGGAAAACAAGTCGCAAATAAAGAAAAAGTGAATGCGGGACATTTCAGCCGGGTTTTCTTCGGTTGAAATGTCCTGTTCTTTTTGAGATAATAAGGACAATTAATATGCGGGGGAATGCGGTTGGTGCATTCCGATGGTTTTACGGCGGAAGGGAACCGCCGGGACGATAACATACGGGACGAAAGGAGGCGGCGTCATGAGCGGAAAAGTGATTCGCATGTCTGATTATCTGGTTCGCAGAAACCGGAAGACACAACTGCCGTATGACGAAGCCGAAGCCAGGGCAGCGGAGCGCGCCATGGAGGAATTCGACAGAATCGCAGCAACAATGGATGAGGAAAGCATCGACGAGTATTTGCTCGGAACGAAGCTGGATACCAAATATACGGGATGAATGCCGGTCGTTTATTTTCTTAAAAAACGCAGTCTAAAAGTTAAAAAATTACTACTTGACTTGCATTCCAAATATGATATAATTTCAAGTGTAGATTGTGGGATGTGGTAGGGCAACTGTCGCCTTTTAAGCCCGCACGGCACCGACTTTTCGGGTGCTGAACTGTTAAGGAACATTTGATTTATGAGAATAAAAAGAGCGGTTCTCATGGCATTTTCCATCATGATGATGTGCTTCATCCTGACGGGGTGCAAGGAGGACACGAAGAATAAAGAAGATTTAAGCAACGTTGCGGAACGTTGGGCCTATTCCCATGAAACGGACAAGGCAGTCCTGATTCTTTACAAGGACGGAACCGCATCGTTCAACGGAATCAAATATAAGAGCTATGAGGTTACGGATAAGTCCTATAAGTTTACGGCAGAGGACGGAACCGTGACGGAGCATCGGTATTATGACGGCAAGGACTTCGACGGACAGTCCAGGCGTTACATTTACCGCAAGATGTACTACCGGCTCGTACCTGATCTGCTGACCGGCGATTCTCCGGTAATCGGATACTGGCAGGGCGTCGGAGAGTACGAAAAACTGAGTTATCAGTTTACCGATAAAGGAACCTTCTACGAGGATGAGACGCTTCCGGGCCACTACTTCGTAGACGAAGACGAAGGATCGATTCTTCTGAGTTACGACGGTTACCTTTCCAATACATTAATCTATTACTCGATCGACGGAGATAAGATGACAGTCGATTATCCTTGGGGAATGGTACAGATGCCCTAGGATACATAATGTTCGTTGGCGGTTTCCGCTTTCGATAAACCTTCAGCGCAAGCTGAAATAATCTATCTCTTTAAGGAGGGAAACATGAAAAAATTCCTTGCAACAGTACTGGTAGTTGTTATGGTACTGTCTCTTGCCGGCTGTAAGGACGACAAGAAGAAAGATGGTTTGAGCGGAAAGCTCACGCTGTGGACGATTGCTGTAGAGGGTGACTCCAACTATCCTGCTTATCAGCAAGCGCTCAAAGAGATGAAGGAGAAGTATCCTAATGTTGAGGTTAAGATGGAGTCGACTCAGAACGACGACTACAAGCTCAAGATTAAGACTGCTATGCAGGGTAACGATGTTGCCGACATCTTCTTTACATGGTCCTGCGCATTCCTTGGCGACTTCGTAGAGAACGGAAAGGTTTACTGCCTTGACGATATGTACAAGAAGTACGCTGACAAGCTGCCTGAGGCTATGTGCCGTAACACCACGTACAACGGTAAGAAGTACGGTGTTCCGTTGACCATGAACGTTGTAACCCTTTTCGCTAACCTTGATCTCCTCAAGAAGGCCGGTTACGATGACGTTCCTACCACCTACGAAGACCTCATTAAGTGCTGTGACGCTCTTCTTGCAAAGGGAATCATCCCGTTTGGTTGCGCTGGCGCAGCTAACCAGGAGTGGTGTATCACCGAGTACATCGAGCCCTTGATCATCAAGACCGCAGGCGCTGATGTAATGGATGGTATCTTCCAGGGTACGAAGTCTTGGAATGATGATGGCGTTGCTAAGGCAATTGATACCTTCAACGACTTCATGAAGAAGGGTTACTTTGCTGCTGATGATGCTGCTCTTGACAATGATACTGTTAAGGCTAACTTCATCGCTGGTGAGTATGCTTTCTATCAGAACGGTTCTTGGAACTGTGGTGACCTTGCTGCTAGCGGCCTTAACATCAAGGCTTGCGAGTTCCCGGTTATCGATGCTTCCAAGTCCAAGCTTGGTCAGCTCACTGGTGGCCCGAATGATACGCTTGCCGTATTCTCCGGCTCCAAGGACTGCGAGCTTGCTGCTCAGTACTGCTTCGAACTCGGTCAGTTGATTTGTAAGTATGGCTACCTTGCAGGTTCCGGTCTTCCGGCTTGGAAGGTTGACTACGAAGCAAAGGATGTCAACTACCTTACTGCTCAGGTTGCTAAGCTTGTTGAAGGCGCTAACTACCTTGTACTTTTCGGTGACAACCTTCAGTCCACTGAGGCTACCGAAATCTACCTCAAGGAAATCCGTAAGGCTTACAACGGTGAGGTTTCCGGTAAGCAGTTCGCCGAGGATCTTGCTAAGGCAATTAGATAATTGCTTGGTTAAGTACTAATTGGGGTGGCCTTTCCTAGGAGAGGCCACTTCTTTTTGAGGAAGGTAGGCACTATGAAACACAGATCGACATCTGATACGATCAGCATCATCGTTTTCCTTACCCCGGCGGTTTTGCTGTTCGCTGCAATTCTCATCGCCCCTATGGTGATGTCGGCTTACTACAGCTTCTTTGACTGGAAAGGTCTCGGTGAGGCTAAGTTCGTCGGAATTAGTAACTACAAAGAATTATTTACTTCGGAACTGACGCCTTTTCCGTCCGCTTTGAAGAACGTTTTCATACTGGCGGGTCTTTCTGTATTTCTTCAGTTGCCGATTTCACTGGGGTTGGCTTTAATTCTCGGCCGCGGAATCAAGGGAGAGAGATTCTTCCTGTCCGTAAACTTTATTCCGGTTCTGATTTCCACCGTAGTTATCGCTATGCTGTGGAAGGTTATCTACCAGCCTAAGGGCTTGCTGAACAACTTGCTCAGAATGCTCGGAATCCTGAAGGAAGGCGATAATAACATCCTCTTCCTGGCCGACGGACCGAAAGGTCATTTGCTCGGATCGGTTATCGCTCCGATGCTTTGGCAGTATGTAGGTTATCACATGCTGCTTATGTATGCAGGCGTTAAGAACGTATCTCCCGAACTTCGTGAGGCAGCCATGATCGACGGTGCTACACCGTGGCAGGTTGACCGTTTCATCGTTATTCCTTCGATGAAGCAGGTTATCAAGGTCTGCGTTATCTTCTCGGTAACCGGTTCCCTGAAGTCTTACGACCTTCCTGCATTGCTCGCAGGTATGAGATCCGTAACGGCTGCGTTCCCGAGCACCATGCTCATGAACCAGATGTTTAAAGCAAACAGATACGGTATGGGTAGCGCGATTGCAGTTCTGCTCATTCTGATGTGCTTTGCGTTTGCTTTGCTCATCAACTTTATTTTCAGAGAGAAGGATGAGTGATATGGCGAAGAATAAAGGTGTATATCAACCTAACGAATATACCATTCGGAAGGGTGGCAAGGCATTCGGGATCTTCGGCGTAGTACTCCTTGTACTGTGGTCCCTCATCAACCTGTATCCTCTCTTCTGGATGATTACATTTTCCCTGAAGGATAACCAGCAGATTCAGAAAACACACCGTTTCCTGTTCCCGAAGGGTTTGCCGAATGAGTGGCATTGGGAGAACTATAAGGCGCTGGACTATTCCTCCCTTTTGACTTACTTCAAGAACTCAGTAATTGTTACCGTTCTTGCTATTTTGATTTCCATGGTTGCAGCTATGATGGCTTCTTACGCAATCATGAGAATTCAGTGGAGAGCCAGCAAGGCCGTGAACCGTATGTTCCTTCTCGGTATTACGATTCCCGTACAGGCTTCTCTGGTTCCCGTTTACATGATCTGTCGTTCTTTCGGCTGGCTTGATACGAGGTGGTCACTGATTATTCCTTACGCCGCTTTCGCATTGGCCATGTCCATATTGATTGCGAACAGTTTCATCGTAGGAATCCCGAAGGATCTCGACGAAGCGGCTTACATCGACGGCTGCAGCCGTTACGGTGTATTCTTCCGTATCATCGTTCCTTTGATGCTTCCTTCGGTTTCGACCATCGCGATTTATTCGTTCCTGCAGTGCTGGAACGAGCTGATGTTTGCATCCGTATTCATCAGTTCCAGTGAATACAGAACACTCCCTGTCGGTGTTCAGTCCTATACCGGTACGTTCACGGTTAAGTGGGGCCCGATTGGTGCTGTAATCACGATCGCGACGATTCCTATGGTTATTGCTTATATTCTGTTGAGCAGAAAGATTCAGGAAAGCTTTATCGCCGGCGCTATCAAGGGCTGATGCGGCTTTCACAAAACTTAGCTTGATGCTTCACGGCGGTTGCTTCGGCAACCGCCGTTTTTTGTGCGCCTGGGGCGTGCTGCAGCATACTGTGCGGCAAGCCTCGGACAGGCATGCCCCGCACGCCCGGGCCCCCTGTCCTTTATGCAATGAGATATTGCAAAAACGGCGAAAAAGTATCACTTTGCCCAAAAAACATGAATCTTTTATGAAAACTTTGTGTGGTCGGTAAAAATGTCATGTGCTATAATCGGACTTGGTTTGTGCCTAAATGAAGACGGAAGAGGGGCCTTTAAAATGGTAATCAACAAGAAAGAATTCAAGAAGAATGTTCAGGACTATCTGAAGACCTTCTACAGAAGAACGGTAGAGGATGCGTCGCAGCAGCAGATTTACTCCGCGGTCGCATTTGCCGTAAAAGATTATATAGTGGACCGCTGGGCAGCGAGCCAGAAGGAATTCGAAAAGAAGGATGCGAAGACCGTTTACTATCTCTCCATGGAATTCCTGATGGGACGCGCACTCGGCAACACCGTCATCAACCTGAAAGCCGACAAGGAGATTCGCAAAGCGCTTGAGGAGCTCGGACTTGATCTCGATGCCATCGAGGATCAGGAGCCCGATGCAGCGCTCGGTAACGGCGGTCTCGGCCGTCTGGCAGCGTGCTTTCTGGATTCGCTTGCTACACTCGGATACCCGGCATACGGCTGCGGCATCCGTTACAAATACGGCATGTTCAAGCAGGAGATTAAAGACGGCTACCAGGTAGAGCGTCCGGATGACTGGCTTGCAGAAGGCAACCCGTTCGAGATTAAGCGTCCCGAATATGCCTGCGAGGTTAAGTTCGGCGGTTATGTCCGTTACTCCAGAGACGAGCAGGGACGTGAGCATTTTACACAGGAGGGCGCACAGTCCGTTCGTGCCATTCCTTATGACCTTCCGGTTGTCGGCTACGGCAACAACGTTGTAAATACGCTTCGTATCTGGGATGCGGAAGCAATTGACAACTTCAACCTTGAGAGCTTTGACCGCGGCGATTATCATAAGGCCGTTGAGCAGCAGAACCTTGCCAGACTGATCTGCGAGGTGCTCTACCCGAACGACAACCACTACGCCGGCAAGGAGCTTCGCTTAAAGCAGCAGTACTTCTTCGTTTCCGCCAGCATTCAGCGTGCGGTTGCGAAGTTCATGAGCACGCACGACGATATCCGCAAGCTGCCGGAGAAGGTTGTATTTCAGTTAAATGATACACATCCGACCGTAACGGTTCCCGAGCTCATGCGCATCCTGATGGATGATTACTACCTGAGCTGGGATGAGGCATGGTCCATCACGAACCGCTGCTGTGCTTATACGAACCACACCATCATGTCGGAAGCTCTTGAAAAATGGCCCATCGACCTTTTCTCGCGCCTGCTTCCGCGTGTATACCAGATCGTTGAGGAAATCAACCGCCGGTTTACCGAGCAGCTGCAGCAGAGATATCCGAATGACTACAGCAAGCTTCAGAAGATGGCCATCCTGATGGACGGTCAGGTCCGCATGGCGAACCTCGCCATCGTGGCCGGCTTCTCCGTAAACGGTGTTGCAAGACTTCATACGGAAATCCTGAAGAAGGAACAGCTTCGCGATTTCTATGAGATTTTCCCTGAAAAATTCAACAACAAGACGAACGGCATCACACAGCGCCGCTTCCTGCTGCACGGCAACCCGCTGCTTGCCAACTGGGTAACCGGCAAGATCGGCGATGAGTGGATTACCAACCTGCCGCACATCAACGAGCTTGCGGTTTACGCCGACGACAAGAAGAGCCAGAAGGAGTTCATGAACATCAAGTATCAGAACAAGCTCCGTCTGTGCAAATACATTCAGGAACACAACGGCATCGAAGTGGATCCGAGATCGATCTTCGACGTACAGGTTAAGCGTCTGCATGAGTACAAGCGTCAGCTTCTTAATATCATGCATGTGATGTACCTATACAACCAGCTTCGCGCGAATCCCGAGATGGACTTCTATCCGAGAACCTTCATCTTCGGCGCAAAGGCAAGTGCCGGTTACAGAAGAGCTAAGGCCATCATCAAGCTGATCAACAGCGTGGCCGACGTAGTCAACAACGACAAGTCCATCAAGGGCAAGATGAAGGTTGTCTTCATCGAGAACTACCGTGTAAGCAATGCCGAGTGGATCTTCGCAGCGTCTGACGTTTCCGAGCAGATCTCGACGGCCAGCAAGGAAGCAAGCGGTACCGGTAACATGAAGTTCATGCTGAACGGCGCCGTGACAATCGGCACGATGGACGGTGCCAACGTGGAAATCGTCGAGGAAGTCGGCGCAGAGAACGCCTTCATCTTCGGTCTCTCGAGTGATGAAGTCATCAACTACGAGAACAACGGCGGCTACAATCCGTGCGAGATTTTCAACACCGACCAGGATATCCGCCTTGTGATGACGCAGATGATCAACGGCTTCTATAGCCCGGACGATCCGGACCGTTTCCGTGAGATCTACGACTCCCTGCTTTGCACGCGCGGCGGTGAGAGAGCAGACCAGTACTTCATCCTGAAGGACTTCCGCTCCTACGCCGAGGCGCAGAAGAAGGTTGAGGAAGCTTACCGCGACGAGCAGCGCTGGGCGAAGATGGCACTTCTCAATGTTGCCAAGTCCGGCAAATTCAGTTCCGACCGTACGATTGAGGAGTATGTCAGGGATATCTGGCACCTTGACAAGGTGACCGTTGAATTGTAGAATTTAAAAGAACCGGGGATGCCTGTTCATCCCCGGATTTTTTGTTTTTTTGGAGGAGCAGCATGGCATTTTCCATTATCCTTCCGGAAAATGTGAAACGGATTATAAAGACACTCGAAACGGCCGGTTTTGAAGCCTACGCCGTCGGCGGGTGTGTTCGTGATGCGCTCCTTAAGAGGGTTCCGCAGGACTGGGACATCACGACTTCGGCGCTGCCGGAGGAGGTGAAGCGGCTCTTTCCGCGGACTGTCGACACCGGCATTGAGCACGGTACCGTGACAATCATGCGCGGGCAGGAGGGTTACGAGGTGACGACCTACCGCATCGACGGCAAATACGAAGACTGCCGCCATCCGGATTCGGTCACCTTCACGAGAAGCCTGAAGGAAGACCTGCTGCGCCGCGATTTCACGATTAACGCGATGGCTTATAACGAGAGCACTGGCCTGGTCGATCTGTTCGGCGGAATCGAGGACCTGCAGGCGGGCATCATCCGCGCGGTCGGCAATCCGACGGAACGCTTTTCGGAGGACGCGCTTCGGATTCTGCGTGCTGTCCGGTTCGCTGCCCAGCTCGGCTTCACGATTGAACCTGAGACGAAGAAAGCAATGAAGACTTTGTCCGGCAATCTCAGGGTGGTAAGCGCCGAGCGGATTCGCGAGGAACTGACCAAACTGATTGGTTCGGACCATCCGGAGGAACTGTTTGAGGCACGGGATCTCGGGATTACGGCAGACTGGCTGCCCGAATGGGACCTCATGTGTGAGACGCTGCAGGAAAATGTGCACCATATCTACGACGTAGCGCACCACACCGCGGAAACCATCCGCGGGCTTCATCAGACCGAAGAGTATCAGAATGCTTCCGCGAAGGAGCAGGCGATGCTTAACTATACGATGCTTTTGCACGATTGCGCCAAGCCGCAGTGTAAGACATTCGATGAGAACGGGCAGGCGCATTTCAAAGGCCACGCGAAGCCCGGCGCAACGCTGGCGCGCGAGGTGTTGCGGCGCCTGAAGTGCGACAACGAGACCGTCGATTCGTGCACGAAGCTCATCTGTTATCATGACACTTTGTACCGCAGGCACGGCGAGGAGCCCGAGGTAACGGTCCGCTTTTTAATGAACCGGATCGGGACGGAAAGAATGCCGTTTCTGTTTGCGGTTTTCACGGCCGATGCGGGAGCGAAGGCACCGCAGTATCTGGCGGGCTGCATGCGCCGGATTGAACTCTTGCGGGAGGCTTACCGGAAGGTCGTTTCGGAGGGGCACTGCGTCAACCTCAAAATGCTTGCCGTGAACGGCGCCGACCTGATGGCGCTCGGGTATCCGGCCGGACCGGAGCTCGGCGAGGTTTTGAACGAGCTGCTCGAGGATGTTTTACTCACCCCGGAGCACAATACAAAGGAATACCTGCTTAAAAAAGCGAAGCGTTAAAAGAAGCCCTGAATCGGGGCTTCTTTTGTTTTGTTTCGCGGAGATGCTTTCCCCGAGATACTGTGGACGGGGATTCGGGAAGCACTTTTATTTGTGATTTCTTTCAGATTTTCCGTGACAGAAACGGGGGTCTTGTGGTATAATATATCCGATTATGGGCTACCATGTCGAAGCGTCTGATTTCGGCATGACAAAACCCTTTGGAGCGGAGGTTTTTATGCTTGGTTTTCTCGGAATTGTAGAGATGGACAAAGACATTCTTTTGTACATTCAGGATCACTGGAGGGGAGGATTTTTCGACGGTTTCTTTTCGCTGATCACACATCTCGGCGATGTGGGAATCTTCTGGATGGTTCTTACTGCAATTCTTTTGTGCTTTAAAAAGACACGGAAAGCGGGCTTCATTTCCGCAATCGCGCTTGTCGGCTCGGTGCTTTTAAACAATGTGATTCTGAAGAACCTGATCGGCAGAGAACGCCCGTATAACGTATTTGATGAGCTGCATCTCTTAAAGGGAATCAAGGAGGCTTCCGATGCTTCGTTCCCGTCGGGACACACGGCGGCGAGCTTTGCTTCGTGCGTGGCAATCCTTCCGAACGTGAAGAAGCGCTGGTGGGCCCCTCTGATTCTGATGGCGGTTCTCATCTCATTTTCCAGAATTTACATCGGCATTCACTATCCGTCCGATATTGTCGGCGGTTTTGTGAGCGGCGTGATTCTCGGAATATCGGCCAATTTCATCGGCAATTACATAATCAACAAGTTGACTGCGAAAGCACATGATTCGGAAGGACCGCTGCGTTTCTTCGGCGCCTTTTTCGGAGATGTCAATCCCGCGGAAGCGGCCGGAACGGAAGCACCGGCAGAGGAACCGAAGCAGTAAGAAGGTGGTGGGACTATGAATACGACCGTTATCGTTCCCTCCCTCAATCCGGACGGGAAGATGGTCAATACGGTTAAAAGCATTCTGGCGGAAGGCTTCACCGATGTCGTTGTGGTCAACGACGGAAGCGGCCCCGAGTATACGCCGTTCTTTGAAGAAGTGGCGGCGCTCCCCGGAGTGACGGTTTTAACCCATGAAGTGAATAAAGGTAAGGGCAGAGCCATGAAGACGGCATTTGCCTACATCCTTGAAAATCGAAAAGACGTTGCGGGCGTTGTGACCGTGGATGCCGACGGGCAGCATCTGCCGAAGGACATCCGGGCATGCGCGGAGGCGATGGAGGCAAGCGGGGAAAATGTGATCCTCGGCGTCCGGGATTTCTCACTGCCGCACGTTCCGAAGAAGAGCCGCATCGGAAACAACATTACAAAAGCAGTGTTCCGATTTGCCTGCGGCATCAAAATCAGCGACACGCAGACCGGACTTCGGGCGATTCCGTTTAAGCACCTGCCGGCGATGTGTGAGGTTGCGGGTGACCGGTACGAATACGAGACCAACCAGCTGCTTGTCATGAAGCGTGCCGGAATCGGATTTTCCGAGGTGGTCATCGACACGGTGTACATCGACGACAACGCTTCGTCGCATTTTCACCCGTTCCGCGATTCGATGCGGATTTACATGATCATCCTGAAGTTCATCGGCAGCTCGATCGCTTCGTTTCTTCTCGACTTCCTGCTGTTCACGATTATCAACCTGGCAATTGGTGACAGCATGGACGGTTCGGTCCGTCTGCTGATTGCGACAGTCGGCGCGAGAGTGGTAAGCTCGCTGTTCAATTACACGGTGAACCGGAAGGTTGTCTTCCGTTCCGATGCGGACGTGAAACGTTCACTTGTGCGGTATTACATCCTGGCGGCGTGCCAACTTCTGGCATCGTACCTCCTGGTGAACATTGTGGCCGAGAAGATTCTCGACCTGGGTGCCACATTCTTAGAGTCCGTCATCAAGATGATTGTGGACTTCGTCCTGTTCCTGCTCAGTTACCAATTCCAGCAGCGCTGGGTTTTTAAATAGGAGAGTGACATAATGAAAGCAAAAAAAGTGTTGAAGTACGTGGGGAGAGTACTTTTGGTGATTGTTGTCACACTTGTGCTTTTGGTAGGCACGGTATATCTTGTACTCCACAAAATCTGCAAAGGACCGTCTCCGGCAGCTAAGGCCGAGCTCGGATCCTCGCTTCTTGAAAGCGGTCAGCTGAAGTTTGTTGCGAAGCTCGTTCTCTCGAAGGAAGAAATCGACGAGATCACGAAGATGAACGAACGTAAGCCGATGGATACGGAATCCCAGGATTCCAGCCTGATTCACATCGTGAACGAGGACAATCCTGACCCGGATGTTACGCCGGACCCGAGCATTCCCGAAGAGGAGTTCGATGAGAACGGTGTCCGCATCGTGAAGATTGCCGGACGTTCCTTCCTTGCGAAGCTTATGATCATCAAGGATCCTTCACAGGTTAAGGTCGGAACGACCTATCCTTACGGGGAATACGGCAAAAACCTCGATGTCATTGTAAAGAACAGCGGTGCCGTAGGCGGTGTTAACGGCGGACTTTACGAGTCGACCGGTAACAAGGGCGGCCAGCCGCTCGGCGTTGTCGTTCAGGACGGCGTCATCAACTGCAACAGACCGCAGTCCAACAAAGGTCTTTACATGATCGGCCTCAACAAGGACAACATCCTTCTGATCAAGGACATTCAGGGTTACAGCCAGGCCGATGTCATCCGTTATGTAGAGGAAGCCGGCATCCGCGATGCCGTATGCTTCCAGGAAGAAAGCTCCGATTCCAATAACCACTTCGTTCCCCTGATCATCAACGGCGAGGGCCGCGAGATGAACGGACAGGGAAGCGGCGCGAACCCGCGTACGGTTATCGCGCAGCGTTCGGACGGCGCCATCATGCTTCTCGTTACGGACGGCCGTGCGGCAAACGGACACCTCGGTGCAACCGCTGCCGATCTGATTGCCATCCTGCTTGAGTACGGCGCAGTCAATGCAGCGAACCTTGACGGCGGAAGCTCTTCCACCATGGTTTACAAGGACGTCTATGAGATGCCCAGCGTAACCTTCTATTACAACAACAAATCCTGGAACATGCCGACGGCCTTCGTCGTAATGCCTAAGTAAGGAGGGAAACATGAGCGATTTCAATGATGATGATTTTAAGCCCGATTCCCTCGGTGACTTTAAGGACGAGAGCGAGAAGAAGCTTTACGAAGCGCTTCGCAAGAGCCCGAATCTGGATTACGATCCCGATGAGGACGAGATGACCGAGGAGCAGTTCAGGGCTTATCAGGAGCGCAGACAGCGCATCGCGGAAAGACGCGAAGCCGGAAGAAACAAGCGCGCCAAAGAGATTGCCGACCGCGAAGCCCGTGTAAAGAGCATGGGCAAGGTTGCCGGAACGAGAATGGTTCCCGCCAAGACAAAGCCCGCCCGCGGCATTGCCGATATCACGAAGGAAGAGACAAAGCCTCTCACGGTCATGCAGAAGCGGGCCGAGGAAAAGGAGAAGAGAGGCCGCAAGATCTTCTATGTCTGCCTTGGCATTTATGTCCTTATCTTCGTCGTGCTGGCATTTATCTTCTTGCGCTATACCGACAAATGCCTGCGCCGTTACGAGGCATCCCAGTATGAGAACGTCATCGGCGGCATCGTCGACAAGTTCGCCGACAGCGTAAAGGACGGCACGGTGCTTGACTCTGTGCAGATTCCGGAGCATGCCTGTGTATTCGAGAGCGAAGATCTTTACAGACAGACCTACCTGAAGCTGCTTCGTGACAGCGGCACATTTTCCTACGGCAAGGATAAGAAGAGCTACGATACAAGCCACCCGGTTTATGACATTTTCTCTTCGGACGGCACGCTGGTTGCCAAGATCGGCCTCCGTCCCGAAAATGAAAAGACAATCTTCGCGATGCTTCGCGTCAGCGACTGGGTTGTCGATTATGTAACGCCTGTATTCAGCGTGACGACCAGCTCGTACCGCATTACGATTCCGGACAACTACCGTGTAGCCGTGAACGGCATTACGGTAGGCGATGAGTTCCTTAAGGGCGATCCGGTTCCGGTGAAGACCAATCTGAATCAGGAGGTTCTGGCATATGTCACGATTCCTTCCCTGATTACGTATGAGGTTGTCGGACTTGCTGAGAAGCCGGAGATTACGATTTACAACGGTCTCGGCAACGAAGTGGAATACACGCCGGACGAAGCCGGAAACATCAAGATCGATGTGCAGGTCGGCGTAAAGGGCGAGATGTCTCAGGACCGCCGCGAGTTTGCACTAGAGACCGCGCAGATGTATGCGGACTTCCTGGCAAGAGACCTCGGCGGAGAGAAGTACGGACTTGCCAAGATTCAGAAGCGTCTTCTGAAGGGCTCGTTCCATTATGAGGAAGCAAAGCATTACGCTAACGACTGGGATATCACTTTCATCAGCGATCATAAGGATGACAAGCCGAAGTACACGGACGTTTCCGTTTCGGATTATACCGAGTACAGCGACGAATGCTACAGCTGTAGAATCAAGTTCACAAAGAACATGATCCTGATTAAGACGAACGGTCATAAGGAAGTAAACGTGGATTCGATTTACTACTTCGTCTATGCGGATGACAGCGATGACAACGTCATCAACCCGCATTGGTGCATGGTGGCCGAGGAGTCTTACGAGGCTGTTAACACGGGTAACTGATAACCCCGATTAAACGCAAAAAATAAGCGGAAGAGAAGGAATTCTCTTCCGCTTTTTGTTTCATCGGATCCGGCTTCGCCGGTGGTAGAACACTTTGTATTCCGAAGGGGTACAGTCCTTGGACTGCCGGAACACCCGGTTGAAGGTGGCGATTGAGGTGAAGCCGGACTGCATGGCCACGTCGGTGACCGAAAGATGCGGGTTCAAAAGGAGCGCCTCCGCAGCCTTGACGCGTCTTTGGTTCAGGTAATTGTAGTAGGACTGCCCGGTAAACTGCTTAAACAGTCTTGAGAAGTGAAATTTCGAAAAACCGGCAATCGAGGCCGCTTTCTCAAGCGTGATCTCCTCAACATAGTTCGTGTTTATGTACGTGATGACGTTGTTCAGCTTTTCAACGTATTCCATCTGCTTCCCCGCTCTGACGTCGGGAAAGATCACATTTGTCCTGATGTGACGCCGCCCGATGTTGGCGAAGAACTGAAGCAGGTAGGAGTAGATCATGGCCACACGCATCGTGGCGGAACGGTTTTCGTATTCCGCGATAGCCAGGTTCAGCAGCTCGACTTCGCGCTCGTGAATCTCGGGATAGGCATCCTCGGTGATCAGAATCGGCTGCGAGAGAACGGGGCTCATTGCGGTGAAGTCACCCATCGAATTGAATACCGAAAAGTCAAACATCAGAATCAGTCTCGAACCGGTTGCCGGGGCCTGCATTTCGTGCAGTTCGCCGGGCGGAACGAAGAGGATGTCACGTTCGCCGAGCATGTAGACGCGGTTGTTGATGGTGACGCTGTAATCGTTCTCAATCGGCATGATGATTTCAGCTGCGGCGTGCCAGTGCGTGTCGTAGTTCACATTTTGCCGGTTAATGTATAAAAGCAGCATATTGTCGGCTTCAAATGCCACTTTTTCGAAGGTTCCGTCCAGTTCACGGGCCATGTTTTTTCCTCCGGTGTTTCAAGATTTGTCATTCTATACCCCTAGAACAAATGTTGCTAAATCCGGAAAAGCAAATTTGCACAAAAAACAGGGGTGATTTTTGCCTATTTTATAGTAAGAAAAGGGAATGAACAAGGTAAATACCATTTATCATCGCATTTTCCACTCCATTTTTTGCACAAATAGACGTCAAAAATTGAGCAAAAAATTGGTCAGACAGCCTCATTTAGCAATATTTGATTATAATATAGCAAAATATGAAGTGCAAATGCAACACTTTTTTTATATAATATTTGCACATCATGGTGATTTCTGAGGTGTTGTGCCCGGCAGATTGAAGGCATGAGGTGACTGACACTTACAGAACGGAGGGTCCAATGTTAAAACTTTTAAAGAAAAAAAGCGTATATTGGTCGATTATCATCGTGGCGATAATTGCGTTCCTTTTGATCTGGAACGGCGTTACCAAGACGACGAATTATTCCGACAAGTACGCGGGCTTTGACTTCTCAAAGGTTGAGAGTGAAGGCCGTGCGGACTCCTATACCGCTTACCGCGCAAAGTACAGAGATGCCGGCTATCCTACGAACGACATTGAAGTGAATCTGCGCAATGCGACCGGAGACTGCGAATTGGCCGATATGTTCGGCGAGACCGGCGTGCTGGTATCCAAAGAAAGCGGTACCACTGTCATTCCGGTTAACGTTGATGAAGCGGGATTCTACAACGTTAGACTGAAGTACTATCCCGACCCCAGCAGAGAGACTTCCCGAGGCGTTCAGATTGAGCGTGAGTTCAAGATTAACGGCGAGAGTCCTTTCAGCGGCGCAGATAATATTATGTTCCCCCGTATTTATACGGATGAAGGGGACCCGAAAGAGGATAACAGAGGTAACCAGATCCGCCCCAAGATCGTTGAGGCGCCCCGCTGGGAGACTGTATACTTCAAAGATGAACTGGGTTACATCACCGAGCCTTATCAGTTCTATTTCGAAAAAGGTGAAAACACAATCGAGCTCGTAGGCGCTCAGGAGCCCCTTGTTATTAAGGAGCTGGCTCTTACTGCAGTTACGCAGCGTGATTCTTATTCGGAATATCTCAGCAAGATGACTGCCGAGCATGGCAGTGCTACTGCTAAGAACTCCAATTCCGTTCGTGTCGAAGGTGAAAAGGCGCAGTACCGTTCCGCGCAGTCTCTGTATCCTTTGTACGACCGTTCCTCCGCAGTCACCTACCCTTACAGTGTAACGAAGCAGGTGCTGAACATCATCGGCGGTGAGAACTGGAAGATCCCCGGTCAGTGGATTGAGTGGGAATTCGAAGCTCCGGCCGACGGTTTCTATGAAATTACCCTGAAGGCAAGACAGAACTACAACCGTGGTTTTGTGTCGTGCCGTTCTCTTTATGTCAACGGAGAGATTCCTTTCGATGAAGCGGCTACCGTGAAATTCGATTTCTCCAGCGACTGGAAGATGTTCACCATCAGCGATGACAAGGGCGAGCCTTACAAGTTCTGGCTCCATAAGGGAACCAACAGCATCCGCCTTGAGGTTACGCTCGGTGAGATGGGCGATATCCTGTCCCGCATGAACGACAGCGTATTCCGGATGAACTCCATGTATCGTCAGATTCTGGTACTCACCGGCGCAACGCCTGACGAAAACCGTGACTACAATATCGCAACCCGTTATCCCGAGGTTGTTGCCGCAATGGGCGACGAGTACAAGGTTCTCTACAAGCTGATTGACGACCTTGTAGCATACACCGGTGAGAAAGGCTCTCAGGTTACCGCATGTCTTACGCTTGCAGACCAGCTTGAGAAGTTCTCCAAGGACGATGCCAAGATTCCGAAGAACCTTGTAGCATTCAAGAACAATGTCAGCTCCCTCGGTTCCGCTATTCTGACCCTCAGCGAAGCACAGCTTGACATTGACTACATTGTTATTTCCGGTGCCGACTATAAAGTAAAGAAGGATACCGCGAACTGGTTCCAGAAAGCCATCCATGAGGTTCGCGCTTTCTTCGCTTCCTTCACGGTTGACTATAACGCAATCGGTAACGTATACGAAGACGATGACCGGCCTACCATTACGGTATGGATCTTCGGCGGTCGTGATCAGAGTACGATTCTGAAGACCATGATCGACGAGCAGTTCGTCAGCAAGTACGGCATTTGCGTAAACCTCGACCTGATTACGGCCGATGTACTTCTTCCTGCGACGGTTGCCGGAACCGGCCCCGACGTTGCACTCGGAGCAGGTACAGCCGAACCGGTTAACTACGCACTCCGAGGAGCCGCCTGTGAGCTGTCCCAGTTCAAGGGCGACCCGATTGAACAGATACGAGGCTTTGACGAGGTAGTATCGGAATTCACGGATTCCTCCCTTGTTCCGTTTATATACGGTAAGGGCTACTACAACGGCAAGGGCGTATATGCACTTCCCGAAACCCAGTACTTCAACGTTATGTTCTACAGAACAGATATCTTTGAGCAGCTGGGCATCGAAATTCCGAACACCTGGGATGATCTGATTTCCATCCTTTCCACGATTGAAAAGGCTCACATGGATGTCGGTATTCCTTCTACGGAACGTAAGATCAACAACGTTGCCAACCCGGATATGAACGGTTTCTACGCACAGCTGTATCAGCGCGGCGCTTCCCTCTATTCTCCGGAAGGCGACAAGGTTATGCTTGACACGGATGTGGCCATCGAAGCTTTCGAAGCGTATACGATGTTCTTTACACATTACAACACGCCTCGTGATTACAACTTCGTAGACCGTTTCCGTACCGGTGAGATGCCTCTGGCATTTGCCGATTACAACAACTTCAACACCCTCTGCGTATCCGCACCTGAGATTCGCGGTCTCTGGGATATGGCCATCATGCCCGGTACTTATGTTAAGGATGAGAACGGCAATAAGGTCGACAGAGACGGTGACGGTGAGTACGATATCGACCGAAGCGTACAGTGCTGGGGCGTTTGCTCCATCATGCTGCAGAACTCCAAGATGCATAAAGAAGCATGGACGTTCTTACAGTGGTGGGCAAGTGCAGAAGTACAGGCCCGTTACGGTATCGAGCTTGAGGCTGTCATGGGTGAGTCCGCAAGATATGCAACCGCAAACAAGAAGGCATTTGACCAGCTTGCATGGAGCGCTAAGCAGCGTGAGATTCTGCTTGAGCAGTGGAAGTGGGTTAAGGGTACTCCTGAGGTTGCCGGCGGATACTACACCACCAGACATATCGTAAACGCAGTTCGTCGAGTAATTAATAATAATGAAGATCCTCGTGAAACGCTCCTTGATTACACCCGTGATATTAACGAAGAAATCCATAAGAAGCGCGTCGAGTTCGGTCTTGAGAAGAAGTAAGGAAGGAGAGAATACGTATGAGTTACGCTAACTGGCGGAGACAGAAACAGTTACGCCGCAAGTTTATGCTTCGTGATATCAGAACATTCCGTACATGCTATCTTTTCCTTGCTCCTTATGCTCTGATTTTCACATTGTTCTATGTAGTACCGGTAGTCGTTTCCATCTGGTTCGGCTTCACCTACTATAACGTTTTGCAGCCGGCCCGTTTCATCGGCATGCAGAACTACATCAACCTGATTCTGGTTGACGATATCTTCCTGACGGCCGTTAAGAATACATTCCTGATTGCCGCCATTACAGGGCCGATCGGTTACATTGCCGCATTCCTTTTCGCATGGCTCATTCACGAGCTGCCGAAGAGAATCCGTGCATTTGCCGTATTGATTTTCTACGCACCGACCATTTCCGGTCAGGTTTACCTGATTTGGACCTTCATCTTCTCCGGTGACTCTTACGGATACGCAAACGCCATTGGTGTTGACCTCGGTATTCTGGAATCGCCGAAGCTGTGGCTGACAGACCCCCGTTACATGATGACCATCGTTATCATCGTAATCCTGTGGGCGTCTCTCGGTACCGGATTCCTTTCCTTCATCGCAGGTTTGAATACCATCCCGGATGACCAGTATGAAGCAGGTTATGTGGACGGTGTTAAAAACCGTTGGCAGGAGCTTTGGTACATCACCCTTCCGAACATGAAGTCCATGTTGATGTTCGGTGCGGTTATGTCCATTACGACCGCATTCAATACCGCGGACGTTACGATGGCTCTCTGCGGTTTCCCGAGTACCGACTATGCAGCACGTACCGTTGTTACCCACCTGATTGACTATGGTCAGCAGCGTTTCGAGATGGGTTATGCATCCGCAATTGCAACAGTGCTTTTCCTGACGATGTACCTGTGTAACAAGTTCATCCAGAAGGCACTCATGCGACTTGGAACCTGATAGGAGGGAATGACGAGATGAAAAAGATTAAAGCCGGAAGACAGCCCAACCGATCACTCGCGGGTGATATCGGTGTCGGCATTATCCTGATTATTTTTGGATGCTTTTTCGCATTCCCGCTTGTATACGTTATCAACTCCGCTTTCAAGCCTCTTGATGAGTTGTTCGTATACCCGCCCAAGTTGTTCGTTCGTAACCCTACGACGAAGAACATCAGCGATATGTTCCTTCTTATGAATAAGCAGGGCGTCATCACATTTACCAGATACGCATTCAACTCCTTATTCATTACCGCAGTCGGTACTGCAGGACATATCCTGATTGCCTCCATGGCAGCTTACGTACTTGCCAAGTACCGCTTCCCCGGATCGGGTCCTTTCTTCAAGATGGTTACCGTAGCCCTTATGTTCACCGGTTACGTTCTGGCTATCCCGAACTACCTGATCATGTCGAAGATCGGTTTGGTAGATACCTATTTAGCATTGATTATCCCGGCATTTGCTTCGCCGATGGGCCTCTTCCTGATGAAACAGTTCATGGAATCCAGTATTCCGGACGTTCTGATTGAGGCAGCCAAGATCGACGGCGCAAAGGAAGGAAAGATCTTCTTCACGATTGTTATGCCGCTTGTAAAGCCCGCAATCCTGACCCTGATGATCTTCTCCATCCAGAGCCTGTGGAACAATATCGGTACAACCTACATCTATTCGGAGGAATTGAAGACCTTGCCGTTCGCACTTCGTACGTTGGCGGCAGGCGGTGTAGCCCGTACCGGTGTATCTTCGGCATCAACCCTCTTCATGATGATTCTGCCGGTTGTATGCTTCATCTTTTCACAGAGCAACATTGTTGAGACAATGGCAAGCTCCGGTATTAAGGAATAAGGAGGAAGGATTATATGAAGAAACGTATTATGGCACTCCTTCTTCTTGTATGCCTGGTGCTTTCCGGTCTGTCCAATTCGAGAACAGCACGTGCGGACGATGACTGGTATACCTACACATACAATTACTGGGGTGATGAAGCTGCTTCTCCGGATGCTTATACGGTAGACCGAGTAATTTCCGGAAGCGCTTTCGGCGAAGAGGTCGGCAGTCTTTCGAACCCGGACAGCCTTTTCGCAATTGATGATTTGCTTTATGTTGTCGACTCTAAAAACAACCGAATCATTGAGGCACAGTGGAAGAACGGCGAATTCAGAACGGTTCGTGAGATTTACCACGTAAATGTGTCCGAAGAGAAGAAAGATCTTCTGATGATTGACGGCAAGGTTGAACTTTGCCTGCTTCAGCCCGGCGATGTTTTTGTAAAGCCGATTACGAAGGAACAGCGTGAAAAAGTCTTCGGTGAGTATCTCGGAACGCCTTACGTTCCCGAAATCGAGCCTGAGGAAGAAGAAAAAGGCGAAGAAGGCGGCGACACGGATGCTGACAAAGCGGACGGTGAGAATACAGACGCCGAAAAGAGCGACAGCTCTTCCGACTCCGACGGAGAAGCCGGTGACGGCGAGACCGCGGACGCCGGAGAAGCCGGCGAGACCGGCGAGACCGGCGAGGCCGGCGAAGGTAGCGAATCTTCCGAGAGCGGTAAGAAGAGCAAGACAAAGTGGCATGAAAATGTTGTAGTCAGAAAGTTCAACAGAGACTATGACATTTACATTGCAGATACGCAGAACTTCCGTATCATCCATTGCGACTACGACCTGAACGTCATCGACGTTATACAGAATCCGAAGGATGAGACGCTTGCAGATGACTACAAGTTCCTTCCGTCGCACTTTGTAGTGGATGATTCCTATCGTTGCTATGTACAGGCGCAGAACATCAACGCCGGCATCATGGAATTCACGAAGGACGGAACGTTCAACGGTTACATCGGCGCCAGCCCGGTTACGATTTCTTTCGCACAGAGAATCTGGAGAAGAATTCAGACCAAGGAACAGAGACAGAAGACCAAACAGTTCGTTCCTACCGAATATAACAATATTTGCATCGATTCGAAGGGCTTCCTCTATGTAACGACGAGTACCCTGAAGGATAACGAGATTCAGACCGGTACCGGTAAGCCCGTCCGGAAGCTGAACTCCATGGGTACGGATATCCTGATTCGTAACGGCAATCACTTCCCGATCGGAGATCTGAAGACCGGAAATGTTGCCGCAGCAATGGAACAGGGACTTTCCATTACCGGACCTTCTGCATTTGTTGATGTCGTAACATTCGAGAATGAGACATACTGTTGTCTGGATAAGACCCGCGGAAGACTTTTCGTATATGACTTCCAGGGCAACCTGCTTTATGCATTCGGAAACTCCGGCATGAACGAAGGAAGTTTCCTGAACCCGTCCGCAGTCGTCAAACTTGACGAGGAGACGCTCGCGGTTCTTGACCGTTTCGCCGGAACGATTACCATCTTTACGATGACTTCGTACGGTAAGCTGATTAATAAGGCACTGAGTCTGTACCGTGTAGGTGAGTATGACAAGTCCGCTGATGTTTGGCGTGACGTTCTGAAGTACAACGGAAACTGCGAACTGGCTTATGTCGGCATCGGACGTTCCCTGCTTCGTCAGAAACGCTACAAGGAAGCGATGGATCAGTTCGAGATTGCAAGAGATTCCGTGAACTACTCAAAGGCATTCAAGTACTATCGCGAAGAGGTCGTAGAAGACAACATTGTATGGTTTATCGTTATAATAGCAGCGCTCATCCTGATTCCGAAGGGAATTAAGACTGCGAAACGATTGAGAAAGGAGATTAGCGAAGCATGAGTAACGTACTCTCCAAAATTCTCGGCTTTTTCACCGGCGAAGGCTTTAAGCATTATCTGAAGAGCCTTAAGTACAGCCTGTACATGATTCTGCATCCGTTTGACGGTTCGTGGGATCTGATCCATGAAAAGAGAGGATCCATGGCGGCGGCGCATACGATTGTTATTCTCGCGTTGCTCACCAATATCTGGGACATGAGATTCTCCAACTTCATGGTTAATAATACCCGATGGAGCGAAGTCAACATTCTGATGAGACTGGCCAGCATCCTGGTTCCGCTTTTCATCTGGGTTCTGTCTAACTGGTGTCTTACGACACTGTTTGACGGCAAAGGACGTTTCGGGGACATTTACATGGCTACGGCCTACTCCTTCACTCCTTATGTATTGATTGGCATTCCGATGATTCTTGTCAGCAATGTCGTAACGAAGGAAGAAGGCGTATTCTACACCTACTTCAACATTTTCGCTTTGATCTGGTGTGTGTTCCTGATTCTTTGTGCAATGATGATGATTCACGACTACGGTCTTGGCGGCGGACTTCTTTCCACCATCGCATCCGTAGCGGGCATGGCGGTTATTATGTTCATCATCCTGCTGTTCTTCAGCTTGATCAGTGACGCCATTGCTTACTTCGTGTCCATCTATAAAGAAATTACAATGCGAATCAGTTAACGCAGGGAGGCATAGAATGAAGAAAAAGATTATAAGTTATGCAATCACCTGCGCCATCATTGCCGTACTTACGATTCTTGCAATCAAGTTCGGCGGTGATAAGGAAACTGCAAAGAAGCAGATTGATGCATATCGTTTTGACTCGGACATGGACACGGATCTCCAGACGATTACGAATGGTAAGGTTTCTTTGGAATTCAACCCGAAGACGACACAGTTCACCTATACCGATGCAAGCGGAAATAAGTGGACCGGATATCCGGAAGGCGTGGAAAATACGAACCAGGCCATGCTGAAGTCGCTGTTGTATGTTCAGTACAAGAACTCTAACGGTCAGAAATATTATCTGAGCAGTTATGAGCACAGTGTAGCGAAAGAGAACTACACTTACGAAGTTCTTGCCGATCAGAATGCAATCCGCATTGACTTCACAATCGGTTTGATTTCCAAGACCTATCTGATTCCGGCAGCAATGCCCGAGGCCAGATTCGAAGAGTGGAAGGCAAAGAATACCGAAGAAGGCGCAAAGCACATGCGCGACTGGTATACGAAATATGATGCCAAGAAGCTCCAGAAGGATAAAGAGAAATGGGCAACCCTTTCCGAAAAGTATCCTGACCTTACGGTGGATAATGACGGAGACGGAACCCCGGACGGTATCGTGTACGAAATCTTCCCGAACCTTCAGAACTACCAGAAGGAAAGACTCGAGACGGAATTCATGGAGATGGGATACACCAGAGAGGACTATGAGGCCGATATGGAGTACGGTTCTCATGAGGAAGACTCCGATATTAAGCCGACCATTAACCTTTCGCTTTATCTGAAGCTTGAGGATGATACTCTGGTAGCCGAAGTAGGTTACGATTCCCTCGCATTTTACCCGGAATACCCGATTACCGGTCTCCGCATTCTTCCGTTCATGTGTGCAGCAGGAATGGATGAAGAAGGTTTCCTGTTCATCCCCGACGGTTCCGGTGCGAAGATTAACTTCAACAACGGAAAGATTTCCTCCACAACGTACAGCGCACGTGTTTACGGTTGGGACTACGCACAGGCCCGTAAGGAAATTGTAAGTGACCCGATTGCCCGCTTCCCTGTATACGGCATCTCATTTTCCGACAGAGACGCATCCCTTCTCTGCATGATTGAAGAAGGTGAAGCGTATGCAAGCATCGAGGCTGATATTTCCGGTAAGAGCCACGATTACAACTATGTATCGAACGAGTTCCTGATTGTACATAATGACCTCGCCGATATTGCGGGACGTTCCCTGCAGGATATTTACATCTTCGAGAGCAAGCTTCCGCAGGACGAGAAATTGCGCATCCGCGTGAAGACCGTTGATTCTTCCAGCTATGTGGAAATGGCGAAGGCCTATCATGATTATCTGGCAGAAATCTATCCGGAACTCGGACAGAAGGTTACCAAGACCCAGCTTCCGACCGCTGTCGAGCTGGTTGGTTCCATCATCAAGACGCAGCACATTTTAGGATTCCCGAAGGATCTTCCTTATGCGCTTACGACTTACGAAGAGATGGGCGAAATCATGAAGGATCTTCATGATGCAGGATGGTCCGGCGTAAATGTCATCCTGAACGGCTGGTTCAACCGAGGCGTTGTTCATGACTGGCCCGATGATATTAACCTGATCAGAAAGCTCGGTTCCAAGAAGACCTTCAAGGGATTGGTAAGCACTTTGGAAGGATACGGATACTCCGTTGCCGGAAAGGCTGACTTCCAGTTTGTTCATCATAACAAACTCCTTGATACCTTCGTTGCCAAGTCCGATGCGGCAAGACTTCTGAACAGAGAACCTGTTAAGATCTATCCGTACAGCAACGTTTGGTATGGCGAGAATAAAGAGAAGGATTCCTATTATCTTGCAAAACCTTCTTACACCGAAAAGGCTTTGGAATCCTTTGTTAAGGACGCTGATAAGCTCGGACTTAAGAACATTGCATTCAGCACAATCGGAGATAAGCTCGGGGCCGACTATCACCCGAGAAAGGGCATCAGCCGTCAGGCAAATATGAAACTGCAGGTGAAACAGATTTCTGCTCTTGCTTCGAGAGAGAATGTGTTCTATAATAGTAATATGTACGTGGTTCCTTATGCCGACCTTTTGGTTGACTTCCCGATTCACGCGCAGGGCACCGGCCTTGAAGATGAGTCGATTCCGTTCTTCCCGATTGCATTGCACGGCTATGTTCGGTACACGGGCGATTCCATCAACATTACCAATGACTATATTACGAACCTTTTGAATTCCGCCGAGACGGGCGCCGGCCTGTACTTCATCTTCATGGATGCTACCGGAGATGAGCTTCAGGAGTCCGACTTTACGTACTACTTCGGTGCAAACTATGATTCCTGGGCGAAGAGCGCGAAAGAACTGTATGACCGCTACAATAAGGATTTCGGTTCTCTTGCGACGGAAACCATCACGGATCATCAGCAGATTGCCGAGAGAGTATACATGACCGAATTCTCCAACGGAACAAAGGTATATGTAAACTATCGTACATTGGATTATAAAGCGAACGGCATGACCATTCCCGCACAGGATTGGGTCGTTGTCAACGGGAAAGGAGGAAACTAAATGGCTAAAGCGAAACGTAAATCGATGGCCAAAGGGAATGCGAAAGCAGGATATCTGTTCATCACTCCCTTCATAATCGGTTTCCTGTTATTCCTGGTTGTACCGCTCGTTCAGTCGCTTCGCATGTCCTTCTGCGAAGTTGCCGCTACGAACGGACAGGGACTTAAGTATAAGTGGGTATTCCTTGACAAATACAAAGAAGTATTCTTCAAAGATCCCGATTATGTCCCGAGACTCCTTGACAACCTGAAGAACATGGCATTGTTCGTTCCCGGAATTCTCGTATTCAGCTTCTTCATGGCGATTCTGCTGAATCAGGAATTTGCAGGCAGAGCATTTGTACGTGCCGTATTCTTCCTGCCGGTTATTCTTTCTTCCGGTATCATGGTAAGCATTGAGAGCAACAACTCTCTGATGGGCTCCATGCAGAGCGCCATCAAGGAAGACACTTCGCTGACTTCCATCACGAAGACGCTCGAGAACATCCTGCTGACCGGTGAGAAAGCAAGTAAGTTCTTTGAATATGTCATTAACCTCGTAGATAAGGTATACGATATCGCGAATTCTTCCGGTATTCAGATCATTATCTTCCTGTCCGGTTTGCAGACGATTTCGCCGAGCATGTACGAAGCAGCGAAGATTGAGGGTTGTACCGCATGGGAGAATTTCTGGAAGATTACTCTTCCGATGATCAGTTCCCTGATTCTGGTAAATGTCATCTATACGATTGTTGATTACTGTACGAAGTCCAACAACCAGGTTATGGATTTGATTAACGATAAACTCTTTAAGAACGTTGACTACGGTCTTTGTGCCGCAATGTCCTGGGTTTATTTCGGAGTGATAATGGTAATACTCGGCATATTAGCATTCATTATTTCAAGGTGGGTATACTATTATGACTAGAAAAGAGAGACGTGCGTATTTCAAAGAAAGAAACAGGAAGTCCGGAGGATACCTGTTACGGAAGAAGATTTGGAATTTCATCTTCCGTTTTTGCCGAGCGGTATTGATTTTCGGATTGTGCTTCCTGATTCTGCAGCCTTTGTTGAATAAGATTTCCCTTTGTTTCATGACAAAGGACGATTTGTTCGACCGTACGGTCATCAGTATACCGAGACACTTTTCCACTCAGGCCATCCGCCTCGGATGGAAGTTGATGTATCACTTCAAACCGTTCTGGTATTCCATCTGGATCGGCGTACTGGTTGGTGTCCTTCAGGTTATTTCCAGTACCCTTGTCGGTTACGGATTTGCCAGATTCAAGTTCCCGCTTAAGAACTTCTGGTTTGCCTGTGTCATCCTGATGATCATTGTTCCTCCGCAGACACTGCTTACTCCTATGTATCTGATGTTCTCCGATTTCGACATCTTCGGAATCATCAAAGCAGTTCACGGCGGTAAGGGAGTCAACCTTCTCGGCTCCTTCTGGGCATACCTTGCGGTATGTGCAGGTTGTGCCGGTTACAAGAGCGGCCTTTACATTTACATGATGCGTCAGCATTTCCGTAATGAGCCGAAAGAACTTGAGGAAGCAGCATGGGTAGACGGTTGCGGTAAGTTCCGTACTTTCTGGAGCATCCTTCTCCCCGGTGCAAGACCGATGATGGTTTCCTGTTTCCTGTTTGCATTTGTTTGGTGGTGGACCGATGGTATTTACTCCCGAATCTTCTTCTCAAGAGGTATGGGATGGTATACCGTTGCGAACTGTCTGCCCGGTGTTGTAGAACGTTTGAACCACGAGTATAAACAGATTTTCAATATCGTGTCGAGCTCCGGTGGTAACTTCGTTCCCCCGGCTTACGGTAACCAGATTCTGTCCGCTGCAACGATGATCACACTGGTGCCTATCATTATCATCTATCTGCTGGCCCAGAAGAGCTTCGTTGAAAGTATCAGCCAGAGTGGTATTAAAGGCTGATGCACAAACCCGAATTAAAGTCGTGACGACGGCTTTAAGATATCGGTTCCCAGGCATGGGGGCGCCCTTCATACTTCTCACCTCACGGTGAGGAGTTGGCCCGGGATAATCGAATTCATTATTTAAAGGAGGATCCTTAAAATGAGAAACGCAAAGAAACTTGTGCTCGTGCTTGCTGTTGCTGTCTTCGCATTCTGCTTCGTAGCATGCGATGGAAAGAATAACAAGGCTACGGACACCCCTACTCCTACGCAGGCTGCTACTCAGGCACCTACCGAGGATGTAACCCCTACCCCTACTCCCAGAGATTGTAAGGGTATCGAAGTTTTCCTTCTTGACTGGTGGTCAAACCCTGAGACCTGGAGAACACCGAACAACCAGTATCAGACCGTATTCTTTGATATGCTCGCTGATGCTGAGGAAACCTACAACTTCAAGTTCAACCGTAAGAATGCTGAGTACGGCTGGGGTAACAACTACATTGAAGCAACGACCCTTTCCATCACCAACAACAAGCCCGACGGCCAGATTGTAACGATGGATAACCGTTGGATCGCTTCTCTTCTGAGCAACGGTCAGTTTACGGATGTAAGCAAGGTTTCTACCGTTGACTGGAACGACGAGAAGTGGAATGCAAGAGTTAAAGAAGTTATGACCATTAATGGCGGTCTCTACGGCTTTGCTGCAGGTACCGAGGCCAGAACCGGTGTCTTCTTCAACAAGGGCATCTTCAAGCAGTTCAACGTTGATCCTGAGCTTCCTTACGACCTTCAGAAGGAAGGCAAGTGGAGTTGGGAAGAGTTCTCCAAGCTCTGCAAGCAGCTCACCAAGGATACCAACAACGACGATGTTACTGATGTTTACGCAGTTTGCGGACAGGATTACATTGTAGCTTACGGCGCAATGCAGTCCAATGGTGTATTCGTAATCGAGAAGGAGTCCAATGGTCTCCTTAAGGTTAACGCCAGCGATTCCAAGGTTATCGATGCGCTGAACTTTGTTACCAGCCTTCGTACCGATGGTTACATGTTCCCGAGACCGGAGACGGTTGACGGTTCCAACTGGGATTTCTTCAAGAAGGCTTTCTATGATGGTAAGTCTGCTATGTACATCGAGGAAGAGTGGGCTGATACCCAGGAAATCAGAGTTAACGCTCCTGAGCTTGACTACGGTTTCGTATGCTTCCCTTATGGTCCTGCAGAAGGCAAGCTTGTTTCCATCATTCGTGAGAACATCCTCTTCGTTCCTAGCTGCCCGGCTACCGCTGATGTTGTAGAAGATATCCTCTTCGCTTACAACATTTACACTTCTACTCCTGAGGAGTACAAGGGTGATGACGCTATCTGGCAGTCCAGCTACGACTGGAAGTTCAACGATGAGAGAGCTGTCAACGAGACCATTCGCCTTATGGTGAAAGATCTTCCTCAGTTGATGTATGCAGCTACTCTTCTTCCGCAGTTTGGTGATGAGTCCTGGCCGGCTGAGCTCCAGGCAGGCAGCACTGTAGCTGAGGTTCTTGAGTCCTGGACTCCTAAGTGGGAGACCGAAGTTGGTGACTTCAACGCTAAGTTCAAGTAAAACATAATTGTTTTTTGGACTCTATTCCCTTTGAGAGGGGAATTCCTTCGGGAATTCCCCTCTTATCACAAGTAGCAGAAAACTGTTGCCTGTGATAAGAGGATGCCCAAAGGGTTTTCCCGCGTAATACAATCGGAGGCTTATATGAGCAAACCCGTCTATCTTGATGAGTCTCGTACCTTTTCGGAAAGAGCAGCTGCGCTGGTGTCGGAGATGACTTTAGAGGAAAAGGTCATGGAGACTCTTTTTAATGCACCGGCAATTGAGCGCCTTGATGTAAAAGCGTACAACTATTGGAACGAAGCCCTGCACGGTGTTGCCAGGGCAGGCGTTGCCACCGTATTCCCGCAGGCCATCGGCCTGGCGGCTGCTTTTGATGAGGAAATGATGGAACAGGTCGGCGATGTCATCTCGACCGAGGGCCGTGCCAAATTCAACATGCAGTCCGCATACGGTGACCGTGACATCTATAAGGGCCTGACCTTCTGGTCTCCGAACGTGAACATCTTCCGTGATCCCCGCTGGGGCCGCGGCCATGAGACCTACGGAGAGGACCCGTATCTGAGCAGCCGTCTCGGCGTGCGTTTCATCGAAGGCATCCAGGGCCATGATCCGAAATACCTGAAGGCCGCAGCATGCGCCAAGCATTTCGCCGTGCACAGCGGTCCCGAAGACATCCGCCATTCCTTCAACGCGGTTGTTTCCGAGCAGGATCTTTATGAGACATATCTGCCGGCTTTTGAAGCATGCGTGACCGAGGGCAACGTTGAGGCTGTCATGGGCGCCTACAACCGCACGAACGGCGAACCTTGCTGCGGAAGCAAAAAGCTTCTGACGGATCTGCTCCGTGAGCGTTGGCATTTTTCAGGGCATGTAACATCCGACTGCTGGGCACTCAAGGACTTCCACGAGGGGCACATGGTAACGTCGAATGAAGTGGAGACCGTCGCGCTTGCGATGAATGCGGGCTGCGATCTGAACTGCGGCAATCTGTATGTGCGCCTTCTGCAGGCGGTTAAGGAAGGGCTTGTCGAAGAAGCAACGATTGACCGCGCGCTCACGAGACTGTTCACGACCCGCATGAAGCTCGGTCTGTTCGATCAGCCGGAGAATGTGCCGTATTCCGCCATCGGTTATGACGCTGTTGATACGGACGAAAACCGCGCGTTTAACCGGAGCGTTGCGAAGAAGACGATTGTCCTTTTGAAAAATGAGGACAGCCTCCTGCCGCTTGACCTCAGTAATCTTGGCACCATCGGTGTCATCGGCCCCAATGCAGACAACAGAAAGGCCCTTGTGGGCAACTACGAGGGCACCAGCTCGCAATATATTACCGTACTTGAAGGAATTCGCGACTACGTCGGAAACAACGCCAGAATCGTTTATTCCGAGGGCTGTCACCTGTTCAAGGACCGCGTGCAGGGACTCGGACAGGCCAATGACCGCATCGCCGAGGTAAAGGCTGTTGCGGCGATGAGTGACGTCGTGATTGCCGTGATGGGACTCGATCCCGGACTCGAAGGCGAAGAGGGCGACCAGGGTAACGAATTTGCCTCGGGCGATAAGCCGAATCTCAAGCTTCCGGGACTGCAGGAAGAGGTTCTCAAGGTTCTTTCGGAAAGCGGCAAGCCGGTTGTTTTAGTGCTTCTTTCGGGAAGCGCTCTGGCGGTTCCTTTTGCGGACGAGCATATCCCCGCCATCCTGGAGGGCTGGTATCCGGGAGCGCAGGGCGGCCGCGCAATCGCAGACATTCTGTTCGGCGCCGCATGTCCGGAGGGCAAGCTTCCGGTGACGTTCTACCGTTCCGACGAAGATCTGCCGGCATTCACCGATTATGCGATGAAGGGCAGAACATACCGTTACATGGAGAAGGATGCGCTGTATCCGTTCGGCTACGGCCTGAGTTATACAAAGTTCGCTTTCACGGACGCAGGCATCAGCGGTACCGTTTCGGACGGAGCGGAGGTAACCGTGACCGTGACCAATACGGGAAGCATGGAAGGCCGCGAGACCGTTCAGGTTTATGTGAAATCGCCGCTTAAAGGCTCGCCGAATGCCCAGCTGAAGGGGCTTAAGAAGCTTTCGCTCAAGCCGGGCGAGTCGAAGACTGTCACGATTCCGGTTTCCGCGAAATCGTTCGGCGTATACGACGAGAAGGCCGACCGCGTGATTGTACCGGGCGAGTATGAGATTTATGTGGGTGGTTCCGCTCCTGATCAGAGAAGTGCGGAACTTTTGGGGAGAACACCGCAGAGGCTGTCGCTTCGCTACGACGGACCGCGTGCGGCATTTGACGATACGGAGAAGAAATACGTATGAATGATGAAGAACTTGAATTAACGGAAGAGGCTGTGGAAAAGGAGACGTCTGACGCCCTTTGTGACGAGCAGGAGCCCGTGGAAACCGAGGAGGAGAGAAAGGCACGGAAGCGGAAGGAACTGAGAGGCGACATCGTATTTTTCATCGTCAGTTTCATCGTGATTTACACAATCTTCCGGATCTTTCCGCCGTACCACGTGTCCGGCAACTCCATGAACAATACGCTGCAGAATAAGGCGTTCGGCTTCGGCATTGTATTCTTTACGCCGGATTACGGCGACATCGTTGTGCTGCACGGCGATGACGGAAAGACGAACAACGACGATTTCATCAAGCGCGTCATCGGAAAGCCCGGCGATGTACTCGACATCACCGACGGACACGTTGTCCGTAACGGCGAGGAGATAACCGAGGAGTATGCTTATTACGACCCGAACAGCATTGCGAACGGCATCACGCAGCATGTCGAGCTCCGCGAAGGCGAGTATTTCGTCATGGGCGATAACCGGATGCATTCCTCGGACAGCAGATACTTCGGAGCAATCAAAAAGTCCGAAATGAAATGCAAGATGCTGTTCTTCCTGTGGGGCAAAAAATGAGTGTGAAAGGAGTGGGAGAGGTCCTGCTCCTTTTTTCGTGCAGGAAAGGGCAGACGTCGCATTTACCATTGACAAATACTTGATTTAGGGGGGAGTTTCTGCTATAATCATCTCGGCTGTGCGGTTTGTCCGCGCGACCGTCTGAAATTAAATCTTATTTTAAGAAAGGAAGATATATCATGGCTTTAGTTACCACAAAAGAAATGTTTGCGAAAGCTTATGACGGCGGCTACGCTATCGGTGCTTTTAACGTAAACAACATGGAAATCGTTCAGGGTATCACTGAGGCTGCAGGCGAGCTGAACAGCCCTGTTATCCTTCAGGTATCCAAGGGTGCACGCGCGTATGCAAACCACACCTACCTTGTAAAACTCGTTGAGGCTGCCGTTATCGAGAATCCTCAGATTCCGATCGCTCTTCACCTTGACCATGGTGACAGCTTTGAACTTTGTAAGTCCTGCATCGACGGCGGTTTCACTTCCGTTATGATCGATGCTTCCAGCAAGTCCTTCGATGAGAACGTTGCTCTTACCAAGCAGGTTGTTGAGTATGCACATGCTCACGGCGTTGTAGTTGAGGCTGAGCTCGGTACTCTCGCCGGCATTGAGGATGAGGTTGTTGTAGAGTCCGGTAAGGAAAGCTACACCCGTCCTGAAGAGGTTGAGGAATTCGTTGCAAGAACCGGATGTGACTCCCTTGCAATTGCTATCGGAACCTCTCACGGCGCATACAAGTTCACCGCTGCACAGTGCACGAGAAATGCTGACGGCATCCTTGTTCCCCCGCCGCTCCGTTTTGACGTACTCGAGGAGTGCATCAAGAGACTTCCCGGCTTCCCGATTGTTCTTCACGGCTCCAGCTCCGTTCCGCAGGAATTCGTTAAGATGGTTAACCAGTACGGCGGCAATATGCCTGATGCCGTAGGTATTCCGGAAGAGCAGCTTCGTAAGGCAGCTCAGCTTGCCGTATGTAAGATCAATATCGACTCCGATATCCGTCTTGCCATGACCGGTAACATCCGTAAGTACTTCGCAGAGCATCCGGATCATTTCGATCCCCGTCAGTATCTGAAGCCCGCCCGTCAGGCTGTTAAGGATATGGTTGCTCATAAGATTAAGTACGTACTTGGTTCCGATAATAAGATCTAATTCAAGCGACTTCAGAGGGTCGGGCGTTTGCTCGGCCCTTTTTTTTCCTCTTGACTTTCCGCAAACGGTTATGGTATGGTAATCCTACCGGAACCAAAGCGCAGATTCTTCCGGTTTCTTCGTCGGATTCTTCCGACATCCAAAAGGTCATTCGACCGAATTACCCGCTTATTGCATGCACCTTGACAATTGAACTTTTCTGAAACTCTGACAATTTCTGTAATTCTGAGAGGTTTTTTTGTTATGAAATTAAGAAAACAACCGGCAAAGGCGGTGATGCTCGTCATCTGCCTTTTGCTTTCGCTTTTCCCGGGGGTACCGGTGCGCGCCGCGCAGGAAACCGGAAAAGCATATACCGAAACGACGCCAGTTTACGTCCTGATCAAGGAGGAGCCGGCCGGACGGTGGCTCACCAGGTACAATTTCATTCACAACATTGTGATAAATGGGACGACTTTCCCTGCATATTGCCTGGAATCCATGCTGAAAAGCCCGAACGACGGAGTTTTGTATCATACAATTGACCCTTCGGTCATGGGCTATTCAGACCGCATGATGACGGGAATGCGCGAGATTCTTCGAAACGGTTATCCGTACACGACGAAGATCTGCGGCTATGATTTCGGAAACGATACCGTGGCGGCGCAGGCGGCAACGCAGATTGCGGCGCGGATGTGGGCTTCGTATCAGAAGGAGCAGGAAGGGGCATCCTACCTGGCATTTTCCTTCTGGAATCCCGAACCGAAACGCGGCACTCCCCTGGTGAAAATGGGGACGGCGGACGGCGCGGAAGCGGTTTGGGGCGCTGCGACAGCGTTGTTTCAGCTTGCGAAAAGCGGGGCCGTGACGACGATTAACGCGGCATTTGCCATGGAGCGGATTGTCGTGCCGACGGAGAGCACCGGAGGCGGTATTCTCGTGTATCTGAAGGTTTCCCTGACCAACTGCGAGTATGCGACGCTGTCCTTCAGCGAGGAGGGCGCGGAGATCATAAGCGTCTCGAAGGGAACGGCGCAAAAGATTGAAGAAGGCGCAGAAGTGACGGTAAGGGTGCCTGCTTCCGCAGCGGGGCATGAGATGACCGTCACGGCGAGCGGATACAGCACGAAGGCGTCCTCGTCGTTACATTTCTATCAGGAGGACACGAGAACCATGCAGCGGCTGTTCGTCGGGCGGACCGACCGGTACGGCGTGACAATCACGACGAAGACAGTAGCTCTGCCGACGCCGACTCCGACGCCGGTTGTCGGCAAGGTTTCCGTTTCGAAGAAGGCGCTGACATCGGGCTCCACATCGGCAGGATCTGGGCAGCAGGACGATAACGGTGAGCTTGCGGGCGCGAGGCTGCAGATTCTCGATGAGAGCGGCAAGGTGGTGTATGAGTGGGTAACGGACGGAAAGGAGAGGCAGTTAAACGGCGTTTTAGAGGCCGGTAAGACATATATTCTGCATGAGGCGGAAGCGCCTTTTGGGTACACGCTTGCGAAGGATCAGACGTTTACCGTGCACGCGGACGGAAGCCTCAGCAGGGTCGTGATGGAGGACAAGCCGACCAGGGTGGAAATCAGCAAGAAATCGGCGCTTGACGGCTCGGAGCTTGTGGGCGCCAGGCTTCAGATTTACGAAGGAGAGAAGCTGGTTACCGAATGGGTGACGGACGGCAGAAAGCGGACGTTTACCGGGCTTTTGAAGGCGGGCGGAACGTACCGGCTCCATGAGGCGGAAGCGCCGAAGGGGTATGTGCTCGCAGCAGACATCACATTTACCGTCGGTACGAACGGCGAGACCGACAGGGTGGAGATGGTGGATGATTATACGCGTGTTGTGATCAGTAAGAGAAGCTACGGAAGCGAGGAAGCGCTGGCAGGCGCGTCGCTGCAGATACTGGACGGAACCGGGCAGGTCGTGGACGAATGGGTCAGCAACGGCTCGGATCACGAGACGGTTGCGATGCTGACGCCGGGCGGCTGCTACACGCTTCACGAGGCGGAGGCGCCCGCGGGCTATGTGCTCGGCGACGATGTCATCTTCACGGTGCCGCGCGGCGCGGAGATCGGCGAGGTGGTCATCTACAATGCGAAGATGGCGCTGACGTCCCCGATCACCGGCGACGGGACCGGAAACTATGTTTTGTACGGGATTTTCGCCTTCCTGGCGGCATTCAACACAAGCGCAATCAGGAGGCGGGGCCGGAAACGGGGGTCCTTGCATGGCAGCAGTTGAAACGATGCAGAAAGGCTTTTTGGCGGAGCGGATCACGAAGCTTCGGCTCGGGCGCGGCGTCAGCGAGGCGAAGATGAGCACCGACCTCGGCAGAGGGCGCGGCTACATCAACCGGATTACGACGGGAAGAGGGTTCCCGGGGTATCCGGAGCTTCTTCTGATCTGCCGGTACTTCGAAATGAGCCCGGAGGATTTCTTCTGTTCGGACGACTTAAGCGACGGCGACCGGACACTTTTTCATAAGCTGAAACGGCTGACAAAGCGGGAACAGGACATGATCGAAGAAGTTGTGGACCGGCTGCTCGCGGCATCCGGAAAGAAAGCGGATGAGTAGGGAGGGCGTCGCATTTGTCAGCGCCTTTTTGAAAGAAAACAATAAAAAACGGCGACCAGTAGTCGCCGTTTTTTGTGCCATTTCCGGATTGTTTAGCCGAAGTATCTCTTCAAAAGACCTGCCAAAGCCTTGCCGTGTCTTGCCTCGTCACGGGCCATCTCATGAACGGTGTCATGAATGGCATCCAGGCCGAGTTCCTTTGCACGCTTTGCAAGGTCGGTCTTGCCTGCGGTTGCGCCGTTCTCAGCGTCAACACGCATCTGGAGGTTCTTCTTGGTGGAATCGGTTACGACCTCGCCGAGCAGCTCTGCGAACTTCGCAGCATGCTCAGCTTCCTCATAAGCAGCCTTCTCCCAGTAAAGACCGATTTCGGGATAACCTTCTCTGTGTGCAACCCTTGCCATTGCAAGGTACATGCCAACCTCGCGGCACTCACCTTCGTAGTTGGCGCGGAGATCCTTCAGGATATCCTCTCGAACGCCTGCCGCAACGCCTACAACATGCTCTGCAGCCCAGGAAAGCTCACCTTCCTGCTTATTGAATTTCGCGCCGGGAACGCCGCATACCGGACACTTTTCCGGGGGCTCATCACCCTCATGCACATAACCGCACACGGGACATACATATTTTGCCATATCCATCTCTCCTTTTCGGGTATTTCGGTAGTTTCATTATGGATTGTTCCCGTGCTGTTGTCAACTGAAACTTTGCCGCCTGCGGAGGTGAGTTTTTTATGGTTGAATTTCTGTCATTTTCCCTTTATAATCGAAGGCGGAATCAAAAAATACGGGAGAATGACATGAAACGGGCTGTATTCAGCATTTTGGTGCTGGCTCTTTTTATGCTCTGTGCCTGCGGCAAGGACAAAATGACTGCCGAGGGCGAGAACGACAAGGGGCTTGCTTATTATAATTCCGGTGACTACGAAACCGCGCGCGCTTACTTTGAGCGGGCGCTTAAAATCGAGCCGACGAACAAGGAAGTACTGAACAATTACGGGATGGTTCTGATTCAGCTGCGCGAGTATGACCTCGCGCTTGAGCAGTTTGCCGCGGTCATCACGCCGTCTGCCGAGGGCACGAAGGCGATGAAACGCAACAAGTTTGCGTACCGCGGGCAGGGAATCGCCTACATGCAGAAGCTTGAGTTTGAGAAGGCTCTCCAGAGCTTCATCAACGCGCTTGCCATCAGCACGGAATCGGGCTGGAACGTGGACATCATGTACTACAAGGCCAACGCCCAGGAGTGCCTCGGCAATACGGACGAAGCCATTTCGACCTACACGCAGGTGCTCGAAATGGACCCGAAGAACGTGAACGCGCTCTGCTCGCGCGCCAATCTGTACCGTGAGCGCGGCGATTACTCTCGGGCTCTTGAGGATTACGAGGTTGCCCTTGCAAGAAGCGAAGGCAGCTACCAGTCGTATCTCGGTCTTTACAGCTGCTACCGTGACCAGGGGCAGGACGAGAAGGCCGCCAAGACGCTCGATACCGCAAGCCGCCTGAAGATTAACAACAACGAAGACAAGTATCTGCTCGGCCAGGTACATTTCTATCAGAAGAACTATACATCTGCCAAAATCGAGATGCAGAACGCCGTCGAGAACGGGTTCACGGAGGCTTACTATTTCCTCGGCGAAATCGCTCTCTATGAAAAATGCTACGAAGAGGCCATCGGTTACTACGACAATTACCGCGCGAGCATCCTTTCGACCTCGCCTACGGTCTGCAACCAGGAGGCGGTATGCTATCTGGCACTGTTCGATTATGACAAAGCATCCGAAATGATAGAGATGGGACTTGCGTTCGGCGCTTCCTCCGCCCGCCAGCAGCTGCTTCGCAACCGCATTGTGGTTTTGGAGGGAAGATGTGACTTCGCCGGTGCTTACGATGCTTTCCAGACCTACATCGTGGAGTTCCCCGGCGACAACGAGGCCATTCGCGAATACAAATTTGTCAAGAAGCGTCTCGGCTTAGAATAGTGAGGTTATATGTTTGAGAATAAGACAGAAGAGGAACGCGTCCTGATGGTCGCCGTTGCCGACGGCACACCGGGCTCCTCTTTTGAGGAAGTAAAGAAGTCCCTGGCGGAGCTTTCCGAGCTTGTGAAGACCGCCGGCGGCGTCACGGTCGGGGAGGTCATCCAGAATCGCGAAGCCGTGCATCCGGGGACATATATCGGCAAAGGTAAGATTGAAGAGGTTCGGGAAGAGGTTGCGAGAACCGAAGCCGATGCCGTCGTCACGGACGACGAACTGAGCCCCGCCCAGATGAAGAATCTGGAGGATGCGCTCGGTTGCAAGGTCATGGACCGCACGATGCTGATTCTCGATATTTTTGCAAAGCATGCGTCAACCAAAGAAGGCTCCGTGCAGGTTGAGCTGGCGCAGTTAAAGTACCGGTCCACAAGGCTCATCGGTGCCGGCAGCTCGATGTCCCGTCTCGGCGGCGGCATCGGCACGAGAGGACCCGGTGAGAAAAAGCTCGAAACCGACCGACGGGTCATCCGCGGACGGATTGCGCAGCTGAACCGGGAACTCAAAGAGATGCAGAAGAACCGCGACGTACAGCGGCAGGGCAGAATGCGCTCGGGAATTCCCGTGATTTCGATCGTCGGCTACACAAACGCCGGCAAATCAACGCTTTTAAACCGCCTTACCGGCGCGGAAGTGCTTTCGGCGGACATGCTGTTCGCCACGCTTGACCCGACCACGAGAGTGTGTGAGACCGAGGACGGACAGCAGATGCTGTTCACCGATACGGTCGGATTCATCCGAAAGCTGCCCCACCATTTGGTGGACGCCTTCCGATCCACTTTGGAGGAAGCCCGCTATGCGGACATCATCCTTCACGTGGTGGATGTCTCCGCAGAGGAGCCCGAGGTCGCGATGGCCGTTGTCTACGAGACGCTTGCCGGTCTCGGCATCGAGGACAAGCCGATCATCACGGTTTTCAACAAGACCGATTTGGCCGGCAATGTCATCATCAAGGATCTGAAGGCCGAGCGGACCGTCCGGATCTCCGCCAAAACCGGCGAAGGCGTGGACACCCTCATCAGCACAATCGGCGAGGTGCTTCGCGAAGGAAAATACTATCTCGAGACGGTCATCCCCTACGATGACGCAGGCAGAGTCGCGGAAATCCGGCGCGTCGGCGAACTGCTCAGCGAGGAGTACACCCCGGAAGGAATTGCTGTCAAAGCGTATCTTCCGAAGGAGTACAAAAGGTAAATGTGACGGCACAAAAAAAGTCTGATAAAACGACAAAAAAGCCCCGTTTTCCCCGAAAAAATCAGGGAATGCGGGGCTTCTTTACATTTTCCGTAAACGTGCCTTCCGTCAAAGTGCAACCACAACATATAGTATTTTCGGCATTTTTCACTAATAGATTTAGTTGACAGATTTTCCGCCCTGTGCTATCATTAAGACAATCGCTTCCGTTTCGGAAGCACCAGACGGACGAAAGGAGAATGCGCATGATTCAAGTTGCAAAAAGGGACGGGGAATTACGTGATTTTGACCTGCAGAAGATTTGCGGGGCTATAGAGAAGGCATTCAAAGCAACGCAGAAGGAATACACGGATGACATCATCAACCTTCTGGCGCTTCGTGTTACGTCGGAATTTCAGAGCAAGGTTAAGGACGGCGTTGTAGAAGTGGAGGATATTCAGGACTGCGTTGAGCACGTACTGGAATCTACGGGTTATACCGATGTTGCGAAGGCGTACATCCTCTACCGGAAGAACCGCGAGAAGATGCGTAACATGAAATCCACGATTCTCGACTACAAGGAGATCGTGAACAACTATGTGCATGAGGAGGACTGGCGTGTTAAGGAAAACGCTACGGTTACTTATTCCGTAGGCGGCCTCATCCTGAACAACTCCGGTGCCATCACGGCCAACTACTGGCTCAGTGAAGTATACGATCCCGAGATTGCGAATGCACACAGAAATACCGACATTCATATTCATGACCTTTCCATGCTGACCGGTTACTGCGCAGGATGGTCTTTGAAGCAGCTCATTAAAGAGGGCCTCGGCGGCATCCGCGGCAAAATGACCTCTTCGCCGGCAAGACATCTGTCCACCCTTGTGAACCAGATGGTGAACTTCCTCGGCATCATGCAGAACGAGTGGGCGGGCGCACAGGCATTTTCCTCCTTCGATACTTACCTTGCTCCTTTCGTTAAAGTAGATAATCTGACCTATAAAGAAGTTAAGCAGTGTATCCAGAGCTTCGTATACGGCGTGAATACCCCGAGCCGTTGGGGTACCCAGGCTCCGTTCAGCAACATCACGCTTGACTGGACGGTTCCGGCAGACATGGCCGAGCTTCCCTGCCTGATCGGCGGCGAGGAGATGGACTTCTGCTACAAGGATTGTAAGAAAGAGATGGATATGGTCAACAAGGCCTTCATCGAGATCATGATCGAAGGCGATGCGAACGGCCGCGGCTTCCAGTATCCGATTCCGACCTACTCCATCACCAAGGATTTCGACTGGTCTGACAACGAGAACAACCGTCTCCTGTTCGAAATGACCGCTAAGTACGGCACGCCTTACTTCAGCAACTACATCAACAGCGATATGCAGCCGAGCGACGTTCGTTCCATGTGCTGCCGTCTCCGTCTTGACCTTCGTGAGCTTCGTAAGAAGACCGGCGGTTTCTTCGGTTCCGGCGAGAGCACCGGAAGCATCGGTGTTGTTACAATCAACATGCCGAGAATCGCTTACCTCGCAAACGACGAGGCTGATTTCATGAAGCGTCTCGACTATATGATGGATCTTTCCGCCCGTTCCCTGAAGGTGAAGAGAACGGTTATCACGAAGCTTCTGAATGAGGGTCTGTATCCTTACACGAAGCGTTACCTCGGAACGTTTGAGAACCATTTCTCAACGATCGGTCTTGTCGGCATGAACGAAGCAGGTCTTAACGCAAAGTGGATCGGCAAGGACATGACGCACAAGGAATGCCAGGACTTCTCCGTCCGCGTTCTGAATCATATGAGAGACCGTCTCTCCGATTACCAGGAGCAGTACGGTGACCTTTACAACCTCGAGGCTACGCCTGCAGAGTCCACCAGCTACCGTCTTGCTAAGCACGACAAGGAGCGTTACCCGGGCATCATCACCGCAGGCAAGGAAGGCGAGACGCCTTACTACACCAACAGCTCTCACCTGCCGGTAGGTTTCACCTCCGACCCGTTTGAAGCACTTGACATTCAGGACCGTCTGCAGACGCTTTACACCAGCGGTACCGTATTCCACTGCTTCCTCGGCGAGAAGCTTCCGGATTGGCGCGCAGCCGCTAAGCTGGTTCGTACGATTGCCGAGAACTATCAGCTTCCGTACTACACCATGTCGCCTACGTACTCGATCTGCCAGACGCACGGCTACATCACCGGCGAAGTTGACAAGTGTCCTGAGTGCGGCGCACCGACCGAGATTTACAGCCGTATCACCGGTTACTACCGTGCGGTACAGAACTGGAACCCCGGAAAGCAGCAGGAGTTCGAAGAGCGTATGGAATACGTCATCGATCCCGCTAAGCTGAACCGCGGCATCGAGTCCGAGAGCAGCGCACCCGTGAATGCAGAGAGAACCATGCCGGTTGTCGACGAGGCACCGCAGGATGAGCTCCTTCTGTTCACGACCAAGACCTGCCCGAACTGCAAGCTTGCCAAGGAATTTCTTTCCGGCATGAACTACCGCGTAGTTGACGCCGAGGAAAATGCAAAGCTCACCATGAAATACGGTGTCATGCAGGCTCCCACGCTCGTTGTATTGAAGGGCGACAACGTTGAGAAGTACACAAACGCTTCCAACATCCGCCGTTTCGTAAACGAGAACCGCTAAGGCGCGAACCGAATCAAAGAATAAGGGATCTTTCGAAAGGAAGGTCCCTTTTCTGAAAGAAGATCCGGCACTGCCGTTAAGAGGAGAAGAATTATGAGTTATGCAGATGATGTTTTTATCCGGATGTGCAAAGACGTTTTAGAGAACGGAACGAGCACGGAAGGAGAGGCGGTACGGCCGCATTGGGAAGACGGCGCTTCCGCTTATACGATTAAGAAATTCGGTGTTGTGAACCGCTACGATCTGTCGAAGGAGTTTCCTGCGCAGACGCTTCGCAAGACCCCGATTAAGTCCGCTACCGACGAGCTGCTTTGGATTTGGCAGAAGAAGAGCAACAACGTACATGATTTCGGACAGCATATCTGGGATGCCTGGGCCGACGAGACAGGTTCCATCGGCAAAGCATACGGCTATCAGATGAGCGTGAAGCATCAGTACAAGGAGGGCATGTTTGACCAGGTTGACCGTGTCATCTACGACCTGAAGCATACGCCGTACAGCCGCCGTATTCTGACCAATATCTACGTGCATCAGGATCTTCACGAGATGAACCTGTATCCGTGCGCATACAGCATGACCTTTAACGTAACGAAGCCGAAGGACGGCGACAGGCTGGTGCTCAATACGATTCTCAACCAGCGCTCGCAGGACATCCTGGCGGCCAATGCGTGGAACGTATGCCAGTATGCCGTTCTGACGCATATGATTGCGCAGGTTTGCGACATGCAGGTCGGCGAGTTCGTGCATGTCATCGCCGATGCGCACATCTATGACCGGCACATTCCGATTGTGAAGGAACTGATCGAAAGGCCGACATATCCGGCCCCGAAGTTCTGGCTGAATCCCGAGATTAAGGATTTCTACGCGTTCACGAAGGACGATGTGGCTCTGACCGATTACCAGTACGGCGAGCCGATCGGTAAGATTCCGGTGGCCGTATAACAGGGCCGGGAGGTTTTTGGAATCGCTTGTTATCCCTTCTTTTAGGGCTTAAGAAAAGGAAGCACTGTTCTACAAGAGTAGAATAGTGCTTCCTTTGACTTTCTGTCATTAGGAGGGACCCGCTTGCGGGGGGGACCCTGATGAACATGCAACGCCCATCGGCGTTGCCCCGGGGACGGTGTGTCATTTGCCAAGGGCCTGTTTCATCTGGTCGTGAAGTTCTTCGCCGAGTTCGACGGAGCGGGTCGCACGGACGCGTTCAACCGGAACGACATCCAGGACACGGAGCGTTACGTGCGTTCTTCTCGGGAAACGCTCCTTAATCAGCTCGGTGCCTTCAATCGTGGTCACGACGATCGGCACATCAGCCTTCTGCGCGATTTTCAAGACGCCGCCGTGGAACGGGAGCAGTTCGCAGCTGAAGCTTCGCTTGCCTTCCGGATAGACCGCTACGGAGCACTGGTCGTCCTTGATAAGCTTGGCGGAGTGGTTGATGATTGTGAGTGCCTGGCGCGCGTCGTCACGCTTTAACGGCATGTAGCAGAGACGGCGGATCATGCGGCCGAAGATGGGCAGTTCGAAGTTCTCCTCTTTTGAGATAAATGCCAGTTCGTACTTTTTCATCTTCCACGCGGTAAGGAGCGGGTCGAAGTTGGAACGGTGGTTTCCGATCAACAGGAAGCGGCCCTCGGGCATTTTCTCATCACCCTCGTAGGTGACCTTCACGTTGCAGAAGAACATGCCGATTGAGAGGATGACGTTGAACAGTCCGCGATAGAATTTGCTGTCCTTATCGTAGATTTTGTTTTTGTCAACGAAGAGGCCGGCAATCGTCGGGATGGCGATGAAGATGAGGAACAGTACAACGGCGGCGCCGAGGACGATTCCGATGATCATCAGGATGCGAAGAAAGATGTCCATAAAAACTCCTTGTTTAACGCCGCGGCAGAAGCACACGGAAGGTGCAGCCGGGGGCGTTTTCGTGGTTTGTGACATCGACGGTTCCGCCGGTCACGGTAAGAATCTGTTTCACGAGGGCAAGGCCGAGGCCGTTGCCTTCTTCTTTATGAGAGCTGTCGGTTTGGTAGAACCGCTCGAAGATGTGCTCCATGGCGCTCTCAGGAATGCCGGGGCCTTCGTCGGAAACGGAGAAAATGATATCGCCGCCGTTGCCCTTTTGCAGAAGAATGCGGACGGTGCCGCCCTGCGGGCTGAATTTGACAGCGTTGCCGATCAGGTTGCCGAACACGTGACCGAGAAGCTTCTCACTTCCGTGGTAGGTGATTTCGTCAAGATCAACATCGAGATTGATTTCCTTGGCGCTCCAGCGTTCCTCAAGTAAAACAATGGCAAGCCTGACCTGCTCGTCCAAACGGTAATCGGTTTCAGAAAGCTCGATGGACGAATTGTCAAGCTTCGAGAGAAGCAGGATATTGCCGACCAGATCGGAAAGCCTTGTCGTATTTAAAAGAATCTTCCGGACGCATTCCGCGTCGGCTTCGCTCTCCGGATTCTCCTGCTGCAAAAGCGTTGCGTAGCCCTGAATGGCGTTGATCGGTGTCTTGAATTCATGCGACACATTGGACACGAAATCGGTCTGGATGATTTCGGTCGCGCCGAGCTCCTTGGTCATGATGTTGAAGTCGGAATACAGGTTCTGAACTTCCCGGATGCGGCTTTCCGTATCGAGACGGACGGAAAAGTCGCCCTTGGCTACCTTCCGCATGGCCGAGCCGAGTCTCGTGATGGGACGGAAGAAGGCACGGCTAAGGAGAAAGTTCACGGTGTAGCCGATGAACAGGCTGGCAACCAGCATGAAAATGATGGTCGGCGCCGTAATGGTAAGCTGTGCCCTGTCACCGAGAAGGCTTACCATCAAAGAGGTGACAATCAAAAGGCCTGAAATCTCGGCCAATACGATCAGTGTAAAATACAACCGCAGATTCAGTCGCGCTTTTTTCGGCTTTTGGTTCGTCATGGCTTCTTCTTCACCACCTTATAGCCGACGCCGCGAATCGTTTCGATCGCAAAGTCGGGATTGTCCCGAAAACGCTCGCGAAGTCTGGCAATGTGAACCTCGACGGTATGGGTGTCGTCGAATTCCTCGTACTTCCAGACTTCGTCCATTAACTGTTTCCTCGTAAAAATCTGCCCCGGGCAGGAGGCCATCTTGTAAATCAGCTGGAACTCCTTCTGGGGGAGAACAAAGGAGGCATCCCCGACCGTAATCTTCGAGGAATCATATTCAAAAAGCGTGCTCCCAAGCACAACGCGCCGCTCACTCTGGATGCGGGCACGGCGTAACAGAGCACCGACCCGAAGCACCATCTCGTTGATGTTCACGGGCTTGACCATATAGTCATCGGTGCCGGAGCGGAAGCCCTCCTCCATGTCATCGAATTCACCTCTGGCAGTAATCGTCAGAACCGGAATCGTGTGCCCGGAGGCACGGAGGTTCTTAATGAGCTCGTTGCCGTCCATGACAGGCATCATAACATCGGAAATGAGCAGGTCAAAGTACTCCCCGCGGATGGCGTCGAGCGCTTCCTGCCCATTGGAAACAGATGTGACGGAATAACCGTTTTTTGTGAGAACATAGGAGAAGAGCTGACACAGATCGGTGTCATCCTCGGCTATCAGAATCTTCTGCATGCTTATCCTTCCTTCTTCTGAACGCGGTCAATCTCGCCCTCGCGGTTCCAGAGAAAACTGAAATGCGCTTCGGTTCCCGCGGCAATCCGACGGAAGTTCTTGAAGTGCTTGCTGAGCATGATCAGCCCCACCGCCGTGAAGATGATCTGCCCGATGTAATCCTTGGTGAAAAGCCCGTATAAAACAGGCGCGTAAACGGCAACGGATGCCGGAACAAAACAGATGTAATCGGTCACGAGGACAAGCAGGAGGCTGAACAGAAACAGAATGCAGAACAGCTTTGCGCTGTAAGCAAGAATCGTTCCGCCCGTGCACGCAAGTCCCTTACCGCCGCGGAAGCGCATGAAAATCGGGAACATATGTCCCATGATGCACGACGATGCGGCGCAAACCTTGGCGAGCGAGGCATCCTCCCACAAAAAGCCTACCAGCTTGATGATGAAATAGGCTTTCAGAATGTCGAAAATCGCGCAAAAAGCCCCTGCCTTTTTGCCGTAAACAATCAAGGCATTCGAAGCTCCGGCATTGTGTGAGCCGGTGTTGCGAATGTCTTCCCCTTTGAATAAACCGATCAGATAAGCCGGATTGACGGAACCGAGAAAATATCCGCCGATAATTCCGAATAATACACCCTCCATACAAAAAGCCTCCTTCCCGAATACATTATACACGGAACGGAGGCTTTTTTCTATCAATTTTTGTTGAGGTTGGGGACTTTATTCGGCCTGTTTTACGCGGACATATTTGGTAAAACGGAACTCGATATCGTAGCAGGTCTGCTCCTCACCCTCCTCGACGCACTCCCATTCGGGATCCTCATCGAGATTCGGAAAATACGTGTCGGCATCGAAAGCGTAATCGGTCTTCGTCACGTACGCCGTATCGCAGTAGGGCAGGAACTGCCGGTAGATGCTGGCGCCGCCGATGATGAACACATCCTCATCAGCATAGTCTTTGGCAAATGTGAGCGCTTCCTCGACACTGTGCGCGACCAAGGCGTCCGGCACGGAATACGAACGGTTACGGGTAATGATGATGTTCACCCGGTTCTTAAGAGGCTTTCCGGCGGGAAATGTCTCAAGCGTGCTCCGACCGAAAATGACAACCTTGCCCTTTGTCATCGACTGAAAGAAGCGAAGATCTGCAGGGATGCTCACAAGGAGCTTGTTCTTAAGACCGATACCCCAGTTTTTGTCAACATTTACAATACAGTTCATTACTTTATCTCTACTACCCAGCCTTCAGGTGCTTCAATCTCGCCCATCTGGATTCCGGTGAGGGTTTCACGAAGCTTCGTGCAAACCGGACCCATCTCGGTCATGCCGCTCGGCAGGAAGATCTCATCGCCGTGGTTGTCAATGCAGCCAACCGGGGAGATAACTGCTGCGGTACCGCAAAGGCCGCACTCTGCGAAATCCTTGAGCTCGTCAACGAATACTTCACGCTCCTCAACCTGCATGCCGAGATAGTGCTCTGCAACGTAGCAGAGAGAACGGCGGGTGATGGAAGGAAGAATCGTAGAGGACTTCGGGGTAACGAGCTTGTTGTCCTTCGTGATGAAGATGAAGTTCGCACCGCCGGTCTCTTCAACCTTGGTACGGGTTGCAGCATCGAGATACATGTTCTCAGCGTAGCCGAGTTCGTGTGCCTCAACGATTGCGTACAGGCTCATTGCGTAGTTAAGACCAGCCTTGATATGGCCGGTTCCGTGAGGAGCCGCACGGTCGTAATCACATACGCGGATGCGGATCGGCTTTACGCCGCCCTTGAAGTAAGGACCAACCGGCGTAACCAGAATACGGAACTGATACTCGTCCGCAGGCTTAACACCGATAACCGGGTTCGTGCCCATCATGTAAGGACGGATGTAAAGGGTAGCGCCGCTTCCGAACGGCGGAACATAATCGATATTGGCTTTAACAACAGCCTTAACAGCTTCGATGAACTTCGCTTCGTCATAAGGCGGAATGCGGAGTCTTCTTGCGGAATCGGCAAGACGGGAAGCGTTCAGGTCGGGACGGAAGGTCACGACACGGCCGTCCTTCGTATGATATGCCTTAAGACCTTCGAAAACGGTCTGTGCGTACTGGAACACACCTGCGCACTCATTCAATACAACATTAGGGTCAGTAACAAGCTTGCCCTCATCCCATGCGCCGTTTTTGTAGTTGGCCACGTAGCGGTAATCGGTTTCCATATAGCCGAAGCCGAGCGATGACCAGTCAATGTTCTTACTCATAAGCTTCACCTCTCAGATTAACGTCCAATGACGAAATAGTTGCACAAATTGTACCGCAACTGCCTTAGTATTTCAAGACTTTTCTGAAAAGTGCATAACAAAACGCCTGAACATAGTCAGACGATGCAGGAATCAATTAACACCGGGCATCTTTACAAAAATGATAACCGGTGTTAATTTTTTTTCTGTCCTTTTCCCTAAAATTAAGAAATCCGCCTTTCAAAATGCAACTATGTTTGTGAAAGGGGTTGCAGGATACTGCTTTTGCCGAAAGGAGGTCCGGTCTGTGGAGGCTGTGTTAGAAGACAATCAAATTGTGGAACTGTTCCGAAGCGGTTCAGACAGCGCGCTTAATGAACTGCGGAAGAAATACGGAGCACAGATGCAGAGAATTGCCGAGAGCATTCTTGCGGACAAAAGAGACGCGGAGGAGTGTCTGAATGACGCGTATCTGGGTGCGTGGAAGAACATTCCCGTCGCTGCTCCTGAAAACCTGAAGGCATATCTGCTTCGAATGACCCGGTATTGTGCCTTTATGCGTTTGCGAAGTAATCTGGCGCAAAAACGCGGGGGACAGGTTTTGACGACATCCTACGAGGAACTGTCCGAGTGCATTCCCGATCGACGAAGATCAGAGTCGGAACAGGATTCAAAACTGAAAGAACAGATTGAGGATTTTCTTCGGGATCTGTCGAAAGAGAAACGTGCCATTTTCCTGGGAAGGTTTTGGTTTCTGTATTCCGTGACGGAGATTGCGGAACGATTGGGCAGAAATGAGAAGTATGTCAGCAACCAGTTGTATTACCTAAAGAAACAATTCAAGAAACATCTCGGAAGAAAGGAAGGATAAAAATGAAAGGTTTGGATTTACATGATGCCTTAACCGAAATTGATGAGTCTTTCATCAAAGAGGCTGATCAGGTTCTTACGAATTCCCGTGTGTGTGAAATGACAAATGCAACGCAGAAATTCCGGAGCGGAAAAACACACCGAAAGGCACTTCGCGTTGTGTTAATTGCAGCGTGTCTGGTCGTTCTTTTGGTCGGAACCGTTTATGCGGCAACAAAGGAATTACGGGCGAAACCATTCCTCGAATTGATTGGGACAGACGGCAATGAGGAAGAACTCGTCACCGGTTTTGTGCCGATTGAGGAAACAATACAGTTTGATCACGTTAGAGTTACACTGGAGGACATCATTGGTGACAGGTATGCCGTTTATGCGGAACTCAGTACAGATTATGAGCTTGATGAGCCGGACGGATGGCTGATGAAGGAAATGCCCGTCAAACTGCGCGGAGATGGGGAAGCGGTGTTCCCGGACGATGAACTCCGCGGGTGTATAAACGGATACGCTCCGTTCTGTCGGGACGGCAGACTCTGGTATCTGTTTGTAATTTCCTATAATGACCCGGATGTTGACCTGAGTCATCTTCCGATGCAGTTGAGAATAGGCGGGGCAGACGCTGACGGCAATACATTCAGCCATACATTTGAGTGGGTGAATAATTACGAAGCTAAGAACGAAATTATTGCAATCAATAAAGAGGTGAACGGACTTCTTTTGACGGACATCCGGTTTTCGTTGACTCGCATGGATGTTTATTATGAAACAGAAGAGGAGCATAATTTCCTGGGATGGGAGTTCCCGCTGGATTACATCAAATTGGATGACGGAAAGATTCTGAAATATTCGAGAGTGAACGGTATGACGATTCAGAGCGACAGGATAGCGTCCGGATCCCAAGAAACTGCTTTCTTTAACCTTCTGAGCGGATTCTCGGAAGACGGCGTATTCCGGTTGGTCCCGTATGAACGGATTCAGAGCGTATGTGTAGACGGCGAGGAAATCCGAATTCGATAAAACCTGATAAATGACAGAGTATCCCGAGCAGTACAGACTACTGCCCGGGATATTTTTTTGTTGTAGAAAAACGTGATTAGTGGTATAATTCTATCTTTAGAATGGGTTTTTGTGTGAACTATGACAAATGCCACGCAAAACCCGAACAAACTAAGCTTTCCATATGGGAATCAGGACGGGAAAGGGGTTACGCTTATGAAAAAGAAGATTGAGGATTATGTACGGACGATTCCGGATTTTCCGGAGCCGGGGATTATGTTTCGTGATGTGACCAGTGTCATTCAGGATCCCGACGGTTTGAAGCTTGCAATTGACAGCATTCAGAAGCTTTTGAAGGATGTCGATTTCGATATCATTGTCGGCGCGGAGTCGCGCGGTTTCATCTTCGGTGCACCGATTGCCTACAACCTTCACAAGTCCTTCGTGCTGGCACGCAAGAAGGGCAAGCTTCCCTGCGAAACCATTTCGGAGACCTACTCGCTTGAGTACGGCACCGCCACCGTGGAGATGCATAAGGACGCCATTAAGCCCGGCGACAAGGTTGTCATCATCGATGACCTGATTGCAACCGGCGGCACGATCGAAGCCATCGCCAAGATGGTAGAGCGCCTCGGCGGCACCGTTGTAAAGATTGGCTTCTTAATGGAGCTTGAAGGCCTCCAGGGCCGCAAGAAACTGGCCAAGTACGATGTAGCCAGCGTTATCAAGTACCCGGGTAAGTAAATTGATTTGAATTATTTTGCGTGAGGCAGCGCGGATGTTGTTCATGGCAGGCGCGCCACTTTGGCAGCCTGCACGATATCTTCGCGGCGCTGCCTCCCCCAACATAAAACTATGACATTTTCCAGAAAGGAGGTTCAGTATGAGTGACGATACGAAAGAAGTCGGTCGGGTTGGCATAACCAATGACTTCACCGATCCTGAGATTTTACATCAGAAACTGCTTGAAACAATACGGAAGTACCGTCCGAATACGGACCTTTCTTCTGTCGAAAAAGCATATGAATTGGCGAAATCCGCTCACGGTGACCAGAGAAGAAAGAGCGGCGAGCCGTATATCATCCACCCGCTGTCGGTAGCTATTATCCTTGCCGAACTCGAGATGGACAAGGAAACGATCATTGCCGGAATCCTGCATGACGTTGTCGAGGACACGAGTGTCACCGACGAGCAGATTGCGGAAGAGTTCGGCAGCGAAGTTGCTTCCCTCGTGGACGGCGTTACCAAGCTGACCCAGCTGAATTATTCGCAGGACAAGATTGAGGTCCAGGCGGAGAACCTTCGTAAGATGTTCATCGCGATGGCAAAGGACATCCGTGTCGTTGTCATCAAGCTGGCTGACCGTTTGCACAACCAGCGGACCATGCAGTACCAGTCACCCGAGAAGCAGATTGAGAAGTCTCGTGAAACACTCGACATTTATTCCCCGATTGCACAGCGTCTCGGTATCAGCAAGATTAAAACCGAGCTCGACGACCTGGCACTGAAGTACCTCGAGCCCGACGTTTATAAGGAACTGTCCGAGGGCATTAAGGCAACGAGGGCGGAGCGCGAGGCATTTATCAGCGGCATCACCGAGGAAGTGGAGAAGCATCTGAAGGAGGCCGGCATTGAAGCCGAAATCAGCGGCCGTGCGAAGCATTTCTTCAGCATTTACCGTAAGATGGTGAACCAGCATAAGACGCTGGATCAGATTTATGACCTTTTCGCCATCCGCATCATCGTGGATTCCGTTAAGGACTGCTATGCCGCGCTCGGTGTCATCCATGAGATTTACAAGCCGATTCCCGGCCGTTTCAAAGACTATATCGCGATGCCGAAGCCGAATATGTACCAGTCGCTTCATACGTCGCTGATTGCGCCGAACGGCACGCCTTTCGAGATTCAGATTCGCACGAAGGAAATGCACCGCATCGCCGAATACGGTATCGCGGCGCACTGGAAATATAAGGAAGCACAGGAAGGCCGCACGACCAAGGAAACCGAGGCGGAGAAGATGATCTGGCTCCGTGAGGTGCTTGAATGGCAGCGCGACATGTCCGACAACAAGGAGTTCCTCGACTCCCTGAAGAACGACTTTGACCTGTTCAACGAAAGCGTTTACTGCTTCACCCCGACGGGTGACGTGAAGACGCTTCCGGTCGGCAGCAACCCGGTTGACTTTGCCTACAGCATCCACAGTGCCGTCGGCAACAAGATGATCGGCGCCAAGGTTAACGGCAAGCTCGTAACCATCGACTACGAGATTCAGAACGGCGACCAGATTGAGATTCTGACGTCCGCCAATTCCCGCGGTCCGAGCCGTGACTGGCTTAAGATCGTCAAGAGCAGCCAGGCCAGAAATAAGATCAGCCAGTGGTTCAAGGCCGAATTAAAAGAAGACAACATCCAGCAGGGCAAAAACCTGCTTACCGATTACGCGAAGGCCAAGGGCATCAAGCTTTCCGATATCCTGAAGCCTGAATATCAGGCAGTCTGCCAGAGAAAGTACGGCTTCCGCGACTGGGATTCCCTGCTTGCGGCAGTCGGACACGGCAGCCTCAAGGAAGGCCAGATCGTCAACCGTCTCTACGAAGAGTGGAAGAAGACGCAGGAGGAAAATGTCACAGAGGCCCAGCTGCTTGCCGACATAAATGAACGCGGCGGCGAAAAGCCGAGATCCGTTCACCATAAGGGAAGCATCATCGTCCAGGGAATGGGAGACGTAGCCGTACATTTTTCAAAGTGCTGCGCACCGGTACCCGGAGACGAGATCATCGGCTATGTGACGAGAGGCCGCGGCGTGACGATTCACCGGACCGACTGCGTGAACATGATTCATCTGCCGGAGTCCGACAAGGTGCGTCTGATTGATGCCGAATGGAACATCGAAGAGGCCGATAAGAGTGACCATATCTACAACGCCGAAATCAGAATCTTTGCTCGCAACAATCCGGGCGTGCTGCTTGAAGTCACGAAGATTCTGAGTGAGGAAAAGGTGAATATCAATTCCGTTTCCGCAAGACCCGGAAAGAACGAAATCAGCACGATTACGGTTTCGTTCGCCGTACACGGAACGGAGCAGCTTAGAAACATCATCAGCCGGATTTCCGCGCAGCCCAATGTCATCGACATTGAGCGGACAAGCGGCTAAGGAGCAGGGCATGCATATCGTAAAAACCATTCCGGTCGGACCGCTTGCAACCAATTGCTATCTGATCGGAAACCCGGAAACGAAAGAGCTTTTGATCTTTGATCCCGGCGCAGACGCGGCGGGCATCAAGAGTGCCGTAAAAGAGACCGGAATGAAGCCGGTTGCCATCTTTTTGACGCACGGGCACTTCGATCATGTCGGCGCCGTTAAGAACCTGAAGACCGAATACGGCATTCCGGTCATCGTCGGCGAAGAGGAGAAGGACCTGCTTTCGGATTCGGAGTATGTGCTTCCGCCTGTTTTCAGAGGAGAGTATCCGAACCCGGACGCCCTTTTGGTAACACCTGACCGGTGTGTCGCGAACGAAGAGCTTGTCGACATTGCGGGACTTTACGTAACCTGCCTTCATACGCCCGGCCATACGGCGGGCAGCTACAGCTATTTCTTCCCTGCGGAATCGATGGTTGTTTCCGGCGATACGCTTTTCATGGAGAGCGTCGGCCGGACCGATTTTCCGACGGGAAGCAACGAAGCTTTGATGAATTCCGTACGGAACGTGTTATATGAACTGCCGGAGGAAACGATTGTCCTTCCGGGACACGGTCCGGCGACCAATATCGGCTACGAAAAACGCTATAACATTTTTACGTGGGCGAAGCGGGAGAAATAATGGATACGCTTGTTGAACTCAATCTGTTCGGAAGGGATTACGAGCAGGAAATGCGGCCTCTGATTCGGGCCTTTTTGCCGGGTGCGGACTTTGAAGTGACGCACTACGAGGCCGAAGACGAGCCGATGCGGCTTGTTGTGGAGAAGGAGAAAGATCCGCTGATTCTTTCCTGCAATGCCGCCAACGATTATTCCTTCTGCATGCTGTTGATGGAGGACTGGTTCCGCATCCGCATCTACAAAAAGGGCGAGCTGATCGGCCGTGCCGATGCGGACAACGTGGATCCCGAGCGCAAGGCGTTTCGAAACCGCGTGGCAAGAGAAGTTTATCAGGTTTTAGCTGAGGACACGAAGCAGGCACTGCCGTGGGGCATCCTGACCGGCGTGCGCCCGACCAAGCTTGTTTATGAGGCAGTTGCGGACGGTAGGAACGAAGACGAAATCCGTAACGCCATGAAAACCGAATATCTCTGTTCGGATGTCAAGACCGAGACGAGCATCACGATTGCAAAGCGTGAGCACGAGATTCTCTCGGGAATGGATTATCAGAACGGCTACAGCATTTACATCGGCATCCCGTTCTGCCCTACGACCTGTGCGTACTGCTCCTTTACGTCGTACCCGCTTTCGAAGTTCGGAAAGCTCGCGGACGACTATCTGGACGCACTTGAGAAGGAGATTGCCTTTCTCGGCACCTGCCGCCCGAAGCGCCGCTTAAGCACCGTTTACATCGGCGGCGGCACACCGACCGCGCTCAATGAAGCGCAGCTTGAAAGACTGCTTTGCATGGTTGACCGGTACCTGCCGATTAGTGAAACCGTTGAGTATACGGTTGAGGCGGGACGCCCGGACAGCGTGACCGAAGCCAAGCTGAAACTCTTAAAAGAGCATAACGTTACGAGAATCAGCCTGAATCCGCAGTCCATGCGCCAGAAGACGCTTGATCTGATCGGACGCCGCCATACGGCGGAGCAGATTGTCGACGCGTTTCATATGGCCCGCGCATGCGGCCACACAAACATCAACATGGATATCATCATCGGCCTTACGGGTGAGAACCCGGACGATGTAAGCTATACACTCTCGGAGATTGCAAAGCTAAATCCCGAGAACCTGACGGTTCATACGCTTGCGTTAAAGCGCGCGGCAAGACTGACGACCGAGCGCGAGAACTATGCCGGCCTCGAAGCGACCGGCGTGACCGAAATGCTTGAGAGAACCGTCGCATTTGCCAAAGAGCACGGCTACAAGCCCTACTACCTGTACCGGCAGAAGAACATGGCCGAGAACCTTGAGAATGTCGGCTATGCTAAGCCCGGCACGGAAGGCATCTACAACATCCTCATCATGGAGGAAAAGCAGACGATTCTGGCAGCAGGCGCCGGTGCGATGAGCAAGTTCGTATTTTACGGCGAGGACCGCATTGAGCGTGTGGAAAATGTGAAGAGTCTCACGGACTACATCGCACGCATTGATGAAATGATTGAACGCAAGAAGACGTTTTTGGAGAACAATTTCTCACAGTAAACCGCAAAGCGGTTGGGAGAGCAGATGGATTATTCAAGAGAAATCGAACTGATTCGCAGAGTTGCCAACGACATCCCGCAGGAAAGCGATATGCAGGGATTTCTTTCGCATGCCCGCGTGGTCAGCATGCTCTCCGGACTTGTTGCGGAGGAACTGGAGCTTCCGGAAGAGGAATGCAACGACATCCGCGTTGCCGGAATGCTTCACGACATCGGAAAACTCACGCTTGCCGAGCAGTTATACGTACACGACGAGGAGATGCTTAATGTAGAGCATACGAAGTACGTGCGCATGCATCCGGCGATGGGCAACGAGCTGCTTCGTTCCGAGGGCAGCTATTCCGAAAAGGTGATTTCCTATATTGCATGCCACCACGAGAACTACGACGGCTCCGGATATCCGAACCATCTGGAGGGCGAAGAAATCCCGTTCGGCGCGCGGATTCTCCGCGTGTGTGACGTTTTCTCCGCCCTTGTCAGCAACCGGACTTACCGGGCGGCGTTCTCGGTGGATGCCGCAATTGAAATGATGATAGAAGATGTACGGGAGTATGATATGAGGGTTTTCCTCGCATTTCTCTCGGTCGTTCATAAACCCGAGTTTGCACAGGTTAAGGTGCTCATCGACATGGAGCAGCAGCTCGGACTTTACAATCAGGAAAAGTTAAGGAGGAAGGCTAATGAGCAATAAAGTACAGCCGAGAATTCTGCCCGGCTTTATGGAACTTCTGCCGGAAGACCAGATTGCGTTCAACCGCATGTACGATACAATCCGCGGCGTATACGAGCGCTACGGTTTTCTGCCGCTTGACACCCCGACGATTGAGCTTTCGGAGGTGCTTCTCGCAAAGGCCGGCGGCGAGACCGAGAAACAGATTTACCGCTTTGACAAAGGAGACACCGACCTCGCGCTCCGCTTCGATCTGACCGTGCCGCTTGCACGGTACGTGGCGCAGCACCAGCAGGATCTCGTGTTCCCGTTCAAACGTTACCAGATGAGCAAGGTATTCCGCGGCGAGCGCCCGCAGAAGGGTCGTTTCCGTGAGTTCTACCAGTGCGACATCGATGTCATCGGACTCGATTCCCTGGATATCGTTTACGACGCCGAGATGCCTGCCATCATCTGCCAGGTATTCAAGGAACTCGATTTCGGTTCTTTTACGATCCGCCTGAACAACCGTAAGGTTTTGAACGGCTTCTTCAGCGAGCTCGGCTATGCCGATAAGATCGGAGACATCCTCCGGACCATCGACAAGCTCGAGAAGATGGGCAAGGATGCCGTGAACGAAGAGCTGAAGGAATTCGGCGTGGCAGCAGGGGACATCGAGAGAATCCTTGCATTTATCGCAATCAAGGGCAGCAATGACGACGTGCTTGCAGCTTTGAAGGCGCAGGGCATCGCGGACGAGCGGTATCAGGCAGGCGTTTCGGAGCTCGAGGCTGTCATCGGATATCTTCGCCGCTTCGGCATCGCGGAGGAGAACTTCCGCATTGACCTGACGATTGCAAGAGGTTTGGATTACTACACCGGCACGGTTTTCGAAACGATGCTCAACGATTATCCGAGCATGGGCAGCATCTGCTCGGGCGGCCGTTACGACAACCTTGCGGATTACTATACCGACCAGAAGCTTCCGGGCATCGGCATCAGCATCGGCCTGACCCGTCTGTTCTACCAGCTGAAGGAGAACGGGCTTATTAAGAGCAATGCGGGCAGCCTCGCCAAGGTCATCGTGATCCCGATGGGCGAGGATGACATGAACGAAGCCATCGCGGTTGCGGCAAAGGTACGCGGCGCGGGCATTCCGGCCGATGTATACTACCAGCAGAAGGGCATGAAGCAGAAGATGAAATATGCCGCAAGACTCGGCATTCCGTACGCCGCCATCATCGGCGAGTCGGAGCGTGCTTCCGCAAGCGTCATGCTTAAGAACATGGAAACCGGCGAGCAGGAATCGGTTCCGGTGAGCGAGCTTGCCGACCGTATCCGTTAATTGCGGAAAATGTGACCTACAGCCTTCGGGCGCTGTGAACATAAGGAGAAACAGAAATGGACAGAATTCAGATCAAAGACGTGAAGAATTACGCCGGACAGGAAGTTCTTGTGAAGGGCTTCGCAGAGAACTGGCGTGACGGCAAATCGATGGCCTTCCTCGTATTGAAGGACATCACCGGCAAGGTACAGGTAACGATTGAGAAGGAGCTTCATCCGGACTGGGCAGACGAGCTTGGTAAGATTACGCTCGACTCCGTCGTATTTGTCACCGGAACCGTACAGTTAAGCGATTTCGTAAAGCTGAACGGCGTGGAGATCATCCCGACCTCGATTCAGGTGGATTCGGTTGCGGCACCGCTTCCGATTGCGAGAGAGTACATTCCCGCAACGAAGAAGAAGGCTGCTGTTGAGAAGTCTTCCATCGACCAGAGAATCGACTACCGCTGGATTGACCTTCGTACCGATGCAAACCAGCTGATGTTCAAGGCGCAGACCGAGCTTGTCAGAGCACTCCGCGATTTCGCGCTCGACCGTGATTTCATCGAGGTTCATACCCCGAAGCTGATTGGCGCGGCTTCCGAGTCCGGTGCCGACGTATTCCGTCTTGATTATTTCCCGAGCTACAATCTGCCGAACGCATACCTTGCACAGAGCCCGCAGTTTTATAAGCAGATGGCAATGGCAAGCGGCTTCGAGCGTTATTTCGAGGTTGGCCCGGTATTCCGTGCCGAGAAATCGTTCACGAGCAAGCATGCGACCGAGTTCACCTGCTTTGATATTGAGTTCAGCTACATCAAGTCCTTCGAGGATGTCATGAAGTTTGAGGAAGAGCTTCTGACCTCGGCCCTTAAGAAGGTGAAGGAAAAGTACGGCGAGCAGATTAAGGAGACGTTCTCCACCGAGGAGTTCGACGCCGAGATCATCGTTCCGACGACGCCTTTCCCGAGAGTAAAGCTTGCAGACCTTTACGATGCACTCGAGAAGGAATACGGCTACACCGTTCCCGATGAGGAGAAGGGTGATTTGACGACCGAGGCCGAGCACCTGAGCTACGAGTGGGTGAAGAAGCATTACAACCACGAGTTCCTGTTCATCACCGATTACAGCGCGGAGAAGAGAGCGTTCTATCATATGCGTGACGAGAACGGCGTACCGCAGGGCTACGATTTGATCTGGCGCGGCGTTGAAATCACCACCGGCGCACAGCGTGAGCACCGCTATGAGATCCTTAAGAAACAGGCTGAGGAAAAGGGACTCGCGAACGATGTTAAGTTCTATCTTGAGTTCTTCAAGTACGGCTGTCCGCCGCACGGCGGCTTCGGTATCGGCGTAGACCGCCTTACCATGCTGTTACTCGGACTTCCGATTAAGGAAGCCATGTTCCTCTTCAGAGGACCCGCAAGACTGACACCTTAATCTGACGGCTTATGCCGCAACACTATAAAAACAGAAATCTGAGACCGGCACAGCCGGAGAAAGGGGATTACCAATGAGCATTGTAAAACAGAGTTTCGGAAAGACCAAGGACGGACAGAAGGCTACACTTTATACCATCGAGAACAAGAACGGCATGAAGGTTTCCTTCTGTGACTACGGTGCACTTGTTGTCGGCATTTATGTGCCCGACCGCAACGGCAAGATTGAGGACATTGCCCTCGGCTATGACGATGTCAGCGGCTACGAGCTGAACGGCTGCGGCTTCGGTTCCTTCATCGGCCGTCACGCAAACCGCATCGGCGGCGCTAAGTTCACGATTGACGGCAAGACCTATGAGCTTGCCAAGAACGACAACGGCATCAACAACCTGCACAGCGGCCCGGTCGGATACAACCATATGATGTATGACGTAGAAGTTTTCACCGATGAAGAAAGCACGAGCATCGCATTTTCCAGACTGAGTCCGGACGGCGAGCAGGGCTTCCCGGGAGACCTTGACGTAACCGTCACCTACACCGTAACCGACGACAACGAGCTTGCCATCGAGTACTTTGCCGTAAGCAACAAGAAGACGGTCATCAACCTGACGAACCACACCTACTTCAACCTTGCCGGACAGGCAAGCGGCGACATCCTTGACCAGGAGGTCTGGATCAAGAGCAGCAGAATCACGCCTACCGACAAGTTCCTGATTCCGACCGGCGAGTTCCTCGATGTAACCGGAACGCCTATGGATTTCCGCACCCCTAAGAAGGTCGGCAAGGACATCAACGCCGATTTCGAGCCTCTGAAGCTTGCAGGCGGATACGACCACAACTACGCACTTGACCTCGAGATCGAAGAGGACGAGATGGACCTTGTGGCAAGCCTTTACGACGAGAAGAGCGGCCGCTTCATGGAAGTTTACACCGATCTTCCCGGCATGCAGCTTTACTCCGGTAACTTCATGGGCAAGGAAACCGGTAAGGACGGTGCCAAATACGACCGCCGTCACGGCATCTGCTTCGAGACGCAGTTCTTCCCGAACGCCTGCAACACGCCTGCATTCGAGTCGAGCATTTTCGATGCGGAAGTTCCGTTTGACTATTGCACGGTTTACGCTTTTTCCGTAAAGTAAAGCGTTCCGAGATATGAAATTAATGCGTAAGAGTTTAATTTCGGTTTCCCTTATTCCGGTCATGCCTGGCATGACCGGAGTTTGTTATGCCGCTGCGTTGGCCATCCCGGATGTAATCCGGATTCCGATGGCTTACATCTATCTGGTCATGACCGGTGTGTTCGCCGTTGCGCTCGGCGTCGGTGCAGGGCTTTTGATCAGAAGGTGCATGGTTGAAGACAAGAACAAAAAGTTCGGCGTGAAGGATCATGTCATCACGATTCTTCTGGTCGTTTTCGGGTTCGTGCTTTCGGGCGTGCTTGTCGGAATCCCGCTTTTCATCATCGGAGCGCGCAAGGGCAAGGAGATTTATGACATCGATGTAAAGAAGAAGCGCAAGACCGGCGCAAACGGGAAGGCTTCTTCAGGCTATATTAAGAACACGCCGTTCAAGCCGCTCACCGAGGAGGAGCAGCGCGAACTGGAGGAGAAGAACAACGATTTTATCGCCAAACTGAGCGGTTTGCGCGATGAGGAGAAAAAGTCGGAATAACAATTTGTGAACTTTGGGATTTTTCACGATTTCGGGCTTTTTTTGTAATTTTAACGGGAAAATGCCATAAAACGGCATATTTCCCTGAAAAATCAAGCCAATTATTTACAGATTATTAACAAAGCCGAAATACTATCCTAAAATATGTCCGCTATAATAAAGCTCAGAAAGGAACAGGAAACATTCCTACATAAAACTGACATTTCCGATTTTTTCATATAATATTAGCCTAGCGGAGACGCTGGGCTACTCCTCTTTTTGGGGGAGTTTTTTTGTTGCAAAGAAAACCTCATATGGTATAATCATCCTTGCAGTTTACGTTCAGGAGGTATTATGGAATTCTATCCGGAGAATCTCGGGGAGGAGTCGCTCCCCCTTGTCGGCGCCATGGGTGTCGAATATACAGTCGGTCAGGTGCGTGACATGATCACGGAGCTCCTCGGTCATCTTTCGGAGACGCCGGAGGGCGAGGAGACCGGTGTGACGTGCACGGCCCTTGTCCGTCTTTTGGCGTTCATTCTTCTGGAACCGGTGCCGCAGGGCGTGGAGGAACTGTCCGAATGCGACCGCTGGTCAGCGCTCCGGCTTTTAGACCGGATTCGCAAACAGGAGAAGACGACGGACACCGAAAAGCAGCACATTTATATCATTCAGTTTTTGATAAAAGGGTACGAATGTCACGCCTGCAAATAGTATTATCCCGCTGAAAAGCCCGTATTTACGGGCTTTTTTCAATATTTCTTTTGTGGAAAATACGACGGCAAAGTTAACAATTTGTTTACAAACCCGAAATACTATCCTAAAATATGTCCGATATAATCGCAATCGTAAAGGGAAAGCAATCCCGAATGAATAAGACATTTCCAATTGATTTTTTCATATAATATTAGCCCGGCGGTTACGCTCGGGCTACTCCTCTTTTTCGGGGAGTTTTTTTATTTTCCGGACTTCTTTCCGTCTCTGTTTTTCTCTCGGTTGTCTTTACATTTTCCAAAGCGAAGAGTATAATAATTGGCAGTGAATGCAGTTTCACGCGATTGGAGGAAATGTTATATGGGCAAAGTTGTCATTATGGATCATCCGCTTTTGCAGCACAAGATTGGCATCATGCGCATGAAGGAAACCCCGACCAAGGATTTCCGCGAGCTTGTGAACGAAGTTGCGATGCTGATTTACTATGAGGCGAGCCGGGATCTTCCGCTTGCAGACAAGGAGATTGAGACACCGATTTGTAAGACGACGGTGAAGGAGATTGCCGGAAAGAAGCTTTGTGTTGTTCCGATTCTCCGTGCCGGAATCGGTTTGTGTGACGGTATTCTTCGGATGAACCCGAATGCCAAGGTCGGCCACATCGGCATGTACCGCGATGAGAAGACGTTGGAGCCTCACGAATATTTCTGCAAGATGCCGCAGGATGCGAAAGACCGTGACATCTTCGTTGTAGATCCGATGCTTGCAACAGGCGGTTCCGCCATCGCTGCAATTGACATGTTGAATAAGCGCGGCATTAAGAGAATCCGTTTCCTTTGCCTGATTGCCGCTCCCGAGGGACTTGAAGCTTTGCAGAAGGCTCATCCCGAGGTTGATATTTACATCGGCGCCATGGATGACCATCTCAATGAGAACGGCTACATCGTACCCGGTCTCGGAGACGCCGGTGACCGTATTTTCGGCACCAAATAATTTTACCATATCATTTTTCACGGAGGTACTTTTATGGACAATCTTGACCCCAGCCTGATTAAGAAGATTTTCCCGCTCGTTGATCGTGCAACCGATTCTTCCGGGTTAATCACCTGCATCGTGCTTTATGTTCTGGCCGGCATCATCGGCGGCATCCTGATTGGATTCGTTCCGATTCTCGGATGGATTCTCGGACCGTTGCTTGAGATCTGGATGATTCTCGGCATCGTGCTTTGCGTTCTGACTTATCTTCGTGCCAATAACGGCGGAAGCAGCAACGGCGGCGAGCAGTAAGTAAAAATGAGTAAAGAAAAGCGAGGCTGTTTCGGCAGCCTCGCCTTTTTGTTTCTGTTGTGTTATTTTCTTATTCCTTCGTGTTGATTTCTTTCCGCATGCGGGCAGTTGTTCGGGACCCGCTGCCTGTTTTCTCATCGCCGAGCAGCGTCTTCGCCGTGAAGCGGGAGAGGTTCCATTGCCGGTAGGAGTCCTCCCTCACTGACCCGATGTTACCCTTGTACTCACTCACCCAGTCGGGATCCTCTTTCACAGCGACAAGGCTGACCGGAGTTGAACTTGTCATGATAGGAAAGAAGACCGTTGCATCCGCCAATTCGTCCTGTGCCTCATACTCAAAGATCACCGGTGCCGCGTCTGCAGACAGCACAGACAGATAACTTAAGCTGTTCTTCTGGTCAGCATTCAGCTTCCCTTCGGCTTCCAAAGCGTGCTCGGGACTGGTCAGAATCATCTTCGTGTTGTATTCGGCAATCCAGTAATCCATCCGTCCGAAGGAGAGCACAAGGTAGCAAAGCGCGCATACAATCATGCCGTAGCGAAGAAGCGGGAAATTCTTTTTGAAGATCTGAACGATGATGCCGATCAGCAGAATCGCAATCAGCGCAAGCCCCCACAGAACAAGCACACGCTTGCGGGTCAGGTAGTACACGTCGATGTACATCACCATTCTGAGCGCAGAGGATGCGAGCATGATATAGGTGCAGGCGGAGATCAGGCACAGAAGTCCTTTGAGTGCCGGATGCTCGCCGAAACGCGCCAGCGTGAACAGCACGAGGATCAGGTTTAAAATGCAGACAACCAGCAGCTGGAAGAACCCTTCACGCGCATACTCGGCGTAGGTGTATTTGCCGGGGAGTGTCATGTTGCCGATGAACAGGTAAGCAATCTGGATTCCGGAAAATACGAGGTAGACGACGGAAATCACCGAAAGTACCGTAATTGCAATGACCGGCTCAAAGCGCTGCGAATCCTTAATCTGCACTTCCTGTGTGCGGGTTAAGAAGGCGCGCAGGCACGCATACGAAGCAAAGAAGCCTACGGAAAATGTGATGAGAACCAGTACGCATGTCGCGAAGCTGAAGCGGAACATGTCCTTCAGAAGCGACTGGAACACGAAGTCAGCTGAGCTCAGCAAAACAATGATGATGGCAAGAAGCGGCGCCGCAATCAGAAGACCGAGCAGGATATAGGTTCCGGTTTTCTTCTTTCCGGGCTCGTCGTCCGAACGGTGTGTCGCAATTGCATCGTAAAAGAAGCCCGAGATGCCGGCAATTATGCCCTCAAGCAGCTTGAAGAACTGCGCAAAGTATTTCGGAAGCGTCCATGTACTGTCCTCGTAAAAGTCATGAATCAGCATTGCAAAGAGCGTGACAACCATGCCGACCAGATTAAAGAAGATGATATAGTCGTTGTCGGTCAGGCCGCAGGAGATGCCGAGCAGAACGAGCAGGAACTCGTACCAGAACTTGTCGTGCTTCGGTGCGATGCCTTCCTTCTTCTCCGCGTAGCGGCAGTATATAACCGTAGCTGCTGCCACGACGCCCAACAGAAGGCCCTTCGTGTTGTCATAGACGCAGAAGGCAAATACCAAAGCATATAACAGGGATGCCTTGAATAAAAGATTGAAGAACCGGCTCTGTCCGCGCGGCGGCTGCTGAATCGGTCTCGGACCGCCGAGGTATAAAGGCGGAAGTTCCGAAAAGCTTTCGGGTCTGTCCGTAGATTCAGCTTTAGGTGTATCCGGTTCGGGTTTGTTCGTCATGATGCTGTTGTTATCAGGTTCCATATTTTAATCCCCCATTTCCGTTTCGTCATCGCCTTCGACATATTCGAGAATGTCGCCGGGCTGACAGTTCAGTGCTTTACAGATTTTGTTGAGTGTTGAGAACTTCAGTGCCTTGGCCTTGCCGGTCTTCAGCACGGACATGTTCGCAATCGTGATGCCGACCCGGTCGGCAAGCTCGGTCACGCTCATCTTTCTTTTGGCGAGCATGACATCCACATTGATGATAATCATGCGCGCCTCCTAAATGGTAAGTTCGTTTTCGTGCTTGACTTCGTATGCGTTATAAACAAGCTTGGAAAGAGACCTGCATAAAAAGGCGAAGATCAAAAAGATTGCGAGCGTGCTTCCGTAGATGAAAAGAAGAATGACGCCGGCCCGTTCAAAGCCGCGTGAGAAACACCGCCCCACGTAGAGAATGCTTTTTACGAGATAGAGCAGGGAGCAGCATGCGGCAAGAGCAGCCATGAGGTTGAAGTACGTCGCATTTTCCTCGGAAAAGGAATTGTCCCTTCCGATCTGTACACAGACGCGGGTGAAAAGACTGAGTATCGCGGCCGACAGAAATACGGTGATGACCGTGAAAACCCGGTGCCCTTTCATCAAAAGGTCCCAGTCGCTCATGCTGAGCGTTTTCGTCTGACTGAGACTGAGGCCGAGCGATTTCCACAGCTCGTCACTTGTCAGAAACGGTACCGAGCGCCTGATGAACGACGCCCATACACATAATCCCCCTAAACAAACTGCGATAATTACCGTCAGAATTTGAAGCACGACGGCAAGCTTGTACTGCTTTCTCTTTGCATCCGAAGAGTCCATACATAGTCTCCTTTCCGGTTCTGTTACGAAAAAGCATAGCATCGGAAAGATTAAATGTCAATAAAAATTTATCGAGATACGATAAAAACTTGCTGGAAATCGACAAAAAAGAACCCGCTCGGAGAAACCGGACGGGTTTGTTTTTCATGGAAAATGCTATTCTGCAATCAGCTTCTCGGCTTCCGTCAGGATGGCGTCGAACTTCTTCATGGCGAGTCTTACGGGCTCGGGGCTCGAGAGATCCACGCCGCCGTGCTTCAAGGCGTCCATGCAGTATACGGAGTTGCCGAGCGACAGGAACTCGAGGTAACGCTTCACGGCGGGGGCGCCTTCGTGAAGGATGGCTTCCGAAAGGGCTACGGCCGAGGAGTAACCGGTCGCGTACTGGTATACGTAGAAGCTTCTGTAGAAGTGCGGGATGCGGCTCCACTCGTAGGCGACTTCGTCGTCGATGACAAGCTCGGGTCCGAAATACTGCTCAATCAGACCGCGGTAGATTTCGTTGAGCGTCGTCGTGGAAAGCGCCTCACCGGCATCAATCTTGTCGTGGGCGATGCGCTCGAACTCGGCGAACATCGTCTGGCGGAAGATCGTTCCCTTGAAGCCTTCCATATACTCGTTCAAAAGGAACAGCCGCATGTCGCGGTCGGTTTCCTTTTTAAGGAGTGCCTCAATCAGAAGGTTCTCATTCACCGTCGAGGCAACCTCGGCGATGAACAGTGCGTAATCGTCGTACTGCACGGGCTGGTGCTGATGCGTCAGATAAGTGTGCATCGAATGGCCCATCTCATGACAAAGCGTCGAAACGTCATCGAGCGTTCCGTTGAAGTTCAACAGGATGTTCGGATGGCTCTTCTCGGTGCCGATGGAGTATGCGCCGCCCGACTTTCCGACATTCGGATATACATCGACCCAGCGGTCCGCAAGGCCCTTCTTAACGGTGTTGACATAGTCCTCACCGAGCGGGGCAACGGCCTCGAGAAGGAGCGCCTTGGCTTCCTCGTACGTGTAGGTCTTGTTCACATTTTTCACAAGAGGTGCGTAAACGTCGTAGTAATGGAGCTCGTCAAGTCCGAGCATCTTCTTACGAAGGGCAACGTAACGGTACATCACCGGAAGGAACTCGTGAATCGTCTCCACAAGGCTGTCGTATACGCTTACCGGGATGTTGTTCGCGGAAAGCGAATAGGCAACCGAAGACGGGAAGTGGCGAAGCTTCGCGTGCGCGGCGTCGGACTTCACCTGCGTCTGGTAGAGCATGGCAAATGTGTTGTTATGCCCTTTGTATGTCTTGTAATAATTTCGGAACGCGCCCTCGCGGATTCGGCGGTCCTGGTTGCGCTGCAGCAGAATGTAATTGCTCTCGGTCAGTTCAATCGTCTCGCCGGGCTTCTCGGGATCGGGAACCGGGTCAAATGTGAAATCGGCGTCGGTCAGCATCTCGGTGATGTCGCCGAAGGAGCCGGTAACCTCCGAAAGGGAAGCGAGAATGGCTTCCTCGGGAGCGGTCAGCGTATGCGCCTTTGTGCGGATCGTGTTGTCAAGAATGTGACGGTACGGCTTCAGGCACTCAGCCTCAAGATACGTGCTGATCACGTCGTCGGGAAGCGCGAGAATCTCGGGATCCACGAACGAAACGGCGCTTGCAAGCTGCACGTAACGGGTGACGGAACGCGAGTACATGCTCTGCGCGGCGTCCTGACGGTTGTCCTCGGACTTTCTCTGGAAGGCATATCCGTTCAGCCTTCCCAGGGTCTCGAATGCGTTGTACATCAAATCATAAAACTCCCGAAGGTGCTCCGGTGACTGTCCGAGCGTTCCGGGATAGGATGCAAACTGATCTGCCAGACTCTCAGTCTCGGCAAATGCTTTCTCCCACGCCTCATCCGATTCGTAAATCGGGGTCAAATCCCACAGATAAGGGGACTCGATGTCTTTTCTTTCTTTCAGTTGTTCTGCCATTTGGATAAACCTCCTTAGTACATCTTAAACGGCTGCTTTTATCATATCTCATTTTAGGAAAATGTCAAACAATTCCCGCTTGAGCGGAGACCGTTTTTCGGGTCCGGGAGGGGCGGTTTGACTTGCTTTTTTGCATCATTTGGGGTATTCTGAAAAGAGATGTTAAAAAGAGGAGCACGATTATGTACGACAATCTGACCGAGAGCGATATTGATAAGATCAAGAAGGAGATTGAGCACCGCAAGCTTGTGGTCCGTCCCGAGGCCATTAAGGCCGTTCAGGAGGCAAGAGCACAGGGCGACCTCTCCGAAAACTTCGAATATTATGCGGCAAAACGTGAGAAGAACGCCAACGAAAGCCGGATCCGTTACCTGGAGAACATGCTGAAGACCGCGCAGGTCATCGAGCATGAGTATGCCAGCGACGAAGTCGGCATGAACAGTGAGGTCGTTCTGTTTAATGAGAAGACCGGCCGTGAGATGACGGTCCGGATTGTCACGACGATCCGCACCAATCCGCTTAAAGGCCTGATCAGCATCGATTCGCCCATCGGCAAGGCGGTATACCGTCATAAGGTCGGCGAGCGCCTGCCTGTCACGCTTGACAACGGTGACTGCTATTATGTGGAAATCCGCTCCATCGGGGAAACGGTGGACGATTCGGACGACCAGATCAGCCAGTATTAGTTTTTTGCAGGGGAGCCTGCAGAATCCGTAATCGGGAGTATCTATGGACACCTTTCTATTCAGCATCAATGCAACCCTGCCGGTGTTTTTAACCATCGTAATCGGGTACATTCTGAAACGCTTCGGTTTCTTCAGCGAAGAGTTTACCGTAGCGGCAGACCGCTTTACGTTCCGGGTTACGCTGCCGGTTCTGTTGTTTACGGATATCGCGACCTCCGATTTAAGCGGTGATTACGATATTAAGTTCATGCTGTTCTGCATGGGGGCGTCCTGCCTGGCATTTTTCATCATCTGGGGCGCGGCTGTTTTGTGCATCAAAGACCGTTCGAAGATCGGCGCTTTCGTCATGGCGTCGTTCCGCGGAAGCGCGGCGGTACTCGGCATCGCGCTTGTCAAGAATATCTACGGAAGCACCGGCCTGGCACCGTTGATGGTTGTCTCGGTCGTTCCGTTCTATAATGCTTTCTCCGTCATCATTCTGACGCTCTATGCAGACCGTGAGGAAGGAACCGAAGCGAAGATTCCGTTCGGTAAAATCATCAAAGAGATTGTGACCAATCCGCTCATCCTGGCGGTGGCAGCAGCCCTTCCGTTCACCTTCTTTCATATTACCATTCCGGCCATTCCGATGAAGGTACTGCAGAACCTTGCCGCGATTGCAACGCCGTTCGCACTCGTGATTCTCGGCGCGGGCTTCACGTTTAAGGCTGCCTCGAAGCGGCCGGATCTCACGGCGATTGCCACGTTCATCAAGGTGGCGCTTCTGCCTCTGATTTTTGTTCCGCTTGCCGTGCTGTTCGGGTTTCGAAACGAAGCGCTCGTGGCGATTGCGGTCATGCTTGCTTCGCCGTCCACGGTTGCCTGCTACATCATGGCCAGAAACATGCGGAACGATTCCCGTCTGGTGTCCGGAATCGTCATGACGACAACGCTGATTTCGCCCGTGACGATTACCGCGATGATATTCATTCTCCGAAGTTTTGAACTGATATGACATTTTCCGCAGTACGGTGAGAACAATTCGGATAACATATTGCATTGCATTCCGCAGGGCTGTTTCGGATAATAAAGCTGTATCGTGAATATTCCGAAAATGAGCAGACGGTTCGGAAAGAAAGGATTGCGATGCCTCCCCGGCGCGGAGGCTTTGCGGAGAAGAGATGGAAGAAATCATTCAGAAGAATTTCGAGGGCGAGCGTGCCCTGTTCGGGAGTAAGGATTTGATTTTGCGGGACTGCGTGTTCGACCACGGCGAGTCCCCGCTTAAGGAGAGCAGCAACATCATTCTGGATACGACATTGTTCCGGTGGAAGTATCCGCTTTGGTACTGCAGCAATGTTAAGGCGGACAACTGCACATGGTTTGACATGGCGCGTGCGGGCGTATGGTACACGAACAATATCGAGGTGAACAACGCCGTCATCCAGGCGCCGAAGAATTTCAGAAGGAGCCGTGGCATCAAACTGACCGACGTCGCATTTACCAACGCGCTTGAGACGGTGTGGAGCTGCACTGATGTGGAGATGACACGCGTTTCGGTTGCGAAGGGCGACTATTTCGCGATGAACTGTTCGAACCTTACGGTTAATGGGCTGACGCTTGACGGCAACTATTCGTTTGACGGCGTGAAGAACGCGGTCATCCGGAACTCGCGCCTTCTGACGAAGGATGCCTTCTGGAACAGCGAGAACATCACGGTTTACGACTCATTCATTTCGGGCGAGTATCTCGGCTGGAATTCGAAAAATCTGACGCTTGTGAACTGCACGATTGAGAGCCTGCAGGGCATGTGTTACATCGACAACCTGGTGATGAAGAACTGCAAGCTGATCAACACGACACTGGCGTTTGAGTACTCCAATGTCGACGCGGAGATCACGTCGGGCATCGACAGCGTATTCAATCCGGGCTCGGGCACAATCCGTGCGGAACGCATCGGCGAACTGATTGTGGAAAAGGACAAGGTTGACCCTTCCTTAACCAGAATCGTCTGCAACGAGATTGCGAAGGAATCCGACCTGCCGGAGTGGATGAGAACAGAATAATATGGCTTTCAAAGGGGGAGAAAAGCATGGAAGAAAGCAACAAGACGGACAAAGAGACAAAAAAGAAACGACGCAGGAAGCGCACTTTGATTGTGCTGGCAATACTGGCAGCGCTTATTCTTTTGACACCGATACCGTATACCATTAAGGACGGAGGAACTAAGCATTACAGCGCGATACTGTACAGTGTATATGACTATCATGCACTGTGGATGCACTATTACCGTAACACGGAAACGAATGAACTCCGGTATTCCATCCTCAGGGGAATCGCGGTTGATATTCTCGGCATTAAGGTGTATGACGGGACGTGGGAAGACCGGCCGACCGGCAGCGAGTGGGAACAGATCAGTGCAGATGAGTATGACCGGCTGCGTTGGGAACAGTACGAAGAAGAACAGAGATAAAAAACGGGAGCAAGTAGGCAGACCTATGAAGTACGATTTTGACAAAGTGGTTAACCGACGCGGCACGGACGCTGTCAAATGGGAAGTCGGACCGGAAGAACTACCGATGTGGGTTGCCGACATGGACTTTCAGACGGCACCGGAGATCCGCGAGGCGCTATCCGAGCGCGTAAGCCATGGCATTTTCGGTTATACTGATGTGCCGGAGCGCTGGCGCAGGGCTTATGTGAACTGGTGGCAGACCCGCCACGGCTTTACGATGGAAGGGGAAGCGCTGATTTTCTGTACCGGTGTCATCCCGGCGATTTCTTCGGCCGTCCGCAAGCTGACGACACCGAACGAAAAGGTCATCGTGCAGACGCCTGTTTACAATATCTTCTTCAACTGCATCCGAAACAACGGCTGCCAGGCATTATGCAATCCGCTCATCTACGAGAACGGTCAGTACCGCATGGATTTTGCGGATCTCGAGGAGAAGATGGCCGACCCGCAGGCGACATTGATGCTGCTTTGCAACCCGCATAATCCCGTTGGCAGAATCTGGGATCGGGAGACGCTTCTCAGGGTTGCGGAGCTCGCTGAAAAATACCATGTGATCGTAATTTCGGACGAGATTCACTGTGACCTTACCGCACCCGGAAAGGACTATGTGCCATTTGCCTCAATCAGTAAAGCAGCGCGCGATATCAGCATTACGTGCCTTGCTCCGACCAAGACGTTTAACCTCGCGGGCATCCAGACGGCGGCTGTATATGTCTGGAATCCGCTTTACCATCATAAGATCTGGCGTGCCCTCAATACCGACGAGGTCGCGGAGCCGAATGCGTTCGCCGTGACGGCTGCGGAAGCCGCATTTGAAAAGGGCGGCGCATGGCTTGACGAGCTGCGCGTCTACCTTTGGGAGAACCGGAAGATTGTTGCCGAGGCTTTGAAGGCGGAGAACCCCGAGGTGTTCGTCACGGAGGGAGATGCAACTTATCTGTTATGGATTGACGTGAATGCCCTTCCCGGAAACAGCAGGGAAATCGCAGGCTTTTTGCGCAGGGAGACCGGCCTTTACCTGACCGGCGGCATGCAGTACGGAACCGGCGGCGAGCATCATCTCCGTATGAACATTGCCTGCCCGAAGGCACTTCTTAACGACGGCGTTGAGCGGCTTGTCCGCGGGCTCAGGCTTTACCGGGAGACTGTCGGCGTGTGACATTTTCCATTGCAGAATAACGGAAAGATGTGGAGCGTAAAAAACTTTTACGTTCCACTTGTTTTTTGGAAAATGTGCCTTTATAATGATGGAAGAAGGTCCTTTCGGACAAGCGGAGGAGGTAAGCTTTATGGAAGAGGAAGAAATCCTTTGGAAAGACAGAAAGCATCATATGTGGTTTCCGTTTTCCTTTACGAAGTATTCCGTTTCGAAGTCTTCGCTGTATGTGCAGCAGGGATTTTTCAAGACGAGTTACGATGAGACGCTTTTGTACCGCATCATGGATATCCGCCTGAGCAGAACGCTTTTGCAGAAGTTCTTCGGAACCGGTACGGTGGAGCTTTTCACCCGTGTGGATACGCAGCATGTCATTCAGTTGAAGAACATTAAGCATTCCAAGGACGTTCGCCGGCTGCTTTCGAATCTCGTTGAGCAGGTTCGAAACGAGAAGAATGTTGTCGGTAAGGAATTCTACGGAATCATGGGCGGCGGGCACCATCCCGGAGACGACTGCCCCGGCAATGATGACGCGGTTGACATGGACGGTGACGGCATTCCGGATGCGTTTGAATAATCCGAAAAAAGCCTATTGACAAAAGGATTGAGTTAGCATATCATTCCCTTGGTATTAACGAATGCTACCGTCTTTGGACGGGACTTGCAGAAGGAGTTTTTGTGATGTTTGATAAGATTTTGCAGATTATGGAAGAGCAGCTCGGCATTGATACCGCCGGTGTAACAGAGGAGACCACGTTCCGTGAAGATCTCAGAATTGATTCTCTGGATCTGTATGAGCTGGTAACCGCTCTTGAGGACGAGTATGACATCGAGATTCAGCCGGAAGAGCTGGACGAGATTAAGAGTGTCGGAGACGTTGTGGAGTTTCTGGCATCTAAGGGAATCGAGTAGGATTCTGCATAAAACCTAAGAAATCAGATACCCTTCTTCGGGCAGCCGGAGAAGGGTATTTTCATGTCCGCGGGCAAGTTGTAACCGAACGGTTACGGTTTTTTCACAGCATGGTCACATAGTTCTGCTATACTCCGCTCATTATCGGGCGCGCCCGGAGATGCGGTTTTATGGAAAATGTGACCGTTTCCCCTCCCGATGGGGTTCATTTGACAATTGTAGAATAAACATTTATAATATTATACTGGTTTATGATACGCCGTTTGGCGGCACGGAAGGAATACCGTATGAATTTTACGAAAATGCACGGTTGTGCCAATGATTACATTTATGTGGACTGCACGAAGGAGTCGGTTAAAAATCCAGGCCCTCTTGCGGTCCGTTTGAGCGACCGTCACACCGGAATCGGCGGTGACGGAATGATTCTGATCAAACCGTCCGAGCGCGGCGATTTCTTCATGGAAATGTACAATGCAGACGGCAGTCTCGGAAAGATGTGCGGCAACGGCATCCGCTGCGTCGGCAAATACGTTTATGACCACCGTCTGACGGACAAAACGGAGCTTACCATCGATACGCCGGCAGGACTCAGGTACCTGACCCTTCATGTGGAGGACGGCGTAACGAAGAGCGTTACCGTTAACATGGGGCACCCTTCGATGCGCCCCGAGGACCTTCCCGTTTTGGTAAAGGCGGGAGACATCACCTATCCGGTGGAATCTGCCGGAAGAAACCTTTTGTTCACCCCGGTTTCTATGGGCAACCCCCACGCGGTGATTCTTGTTTCCGAGACAAAGGATTATCCGGTGCAGGAGGTCGGTGAGCCGATTGAAAAGAATCCGCTGTTTCCGGAAGGGGTTAACGTCGAATTTGTCAAAGTAATATCAAAAGAGGAAATCTCGATGCGCGTCTGGGAGCGGGGCTCCGGAGAGACCTGGGCCTGCGGTACCGGTGCTTGCGCGTCGGCTTACGCCTGCTATGTGCGCGGGCTTACGGGACCGTCCGTGACGGTTCATCTTCTCGGAGGAGACCTTTTCATCCGCTACGATGAAAAGGAGGATGTGATTTATATGACCGGTCCCGCCGTAACGGTTTTCGAGGGAACGGTTGAGACGGACTGAACGCTTAACTTACGCGATCTGTGAAAGGAGGAAACAGGATGAAACACGGACATCGCTTTCTCAGCCTGATGCTTGCGCTTGTGCTGATATGTCCCATATTCCTGCCTGTTTCGGGAAGGACAGCCTATGCGGCTGCCACGGAAGAAACCTATTCGCCGACCAAAAAGGGCACGATTAATTCGCCCGTCAACGGTACTTTGAACGCCCGTGTGGATGCACGATCCGATTCCGCGCTTGCCGATACGCTTGCAAACGGCACCCAGGTGGAAATCCTCGGAAAGAAGCAGTACCCGGGCATAAAGGCGTGGTATAAGATTCGTTACACGAAGAACGGCGTAACGAAGGAAGCATACGGCTTCGCCGAGTATATCACGGTGACGGGAACGAATAACACCAATACGAACAATAACAACAACGGTAAGCCTGTTTCGAAGTATGAGACCTACAGTCCCGCGAAGCTCGGCTATACCGACTATGCGCCTGCCACGAATGCCAGAACCGCTGCGACCAGCAGTGCGGCCTTCGTGAAGGATAAGAACGGCAATGCGGTGCAGCTTCCGTGCGGCGTGAAGGTAAAGGTTTACGCACAGGAGGGCACCTATTATAAGTGCGGCATTACGGTAGACGGCGCCGAGAAGATCGGTTATCTCTATGCCGGTTATGTCCGGATTTACACGGTTCCGAGCGGCGACGACGCATTTGTCGCAGACCTTCGAAGCCAGGGCTTCCCGGAATCCTATATCGAGCCGCTCCGCATCCTGCACGCCCAGCACCCGCAGTGGGTATTCAAGGCCGACAAGAACAACCTTGACTGGACAGCAGCACTGAATGCGGAAAGCGCCTACCAGGTGGCACTCGTTAATTATACGAGCCCTACCTCCTGGAAGAGCCTTGATGAAATTGCATATGTTTATAAGACCTCGGACAATAAGGACGGCGGCTGGAAGAAGCTGGACGGCTTCCATTGGGAAGCAGCCAACAGAACGGCGACGGCGTACTTCATGGATCCGAGAAACTTCCTGACCGAGTCGGAAATCTTCCAGTTCGAGAGCCAGACCTACGATGCTTCGATTCATACATTGGAGCGTATCCAGAGTCTTCTCGAAGGAACCTTCATGGAAGGTGTCGTTCCGAACGAGTATAAGTGGAGAAGCCAGACCGTTGTTCGCGATGACAAAGGATACGTAGCACGGATTGATACCGATGAGGTACTGACCGGCGGCACGCCGCTTACGTATGCGGAAGTATTCCTGTACTCGGCACAGATTTCCGGTGTAAGTCCGGATATGCTTGTGGCACGTGTCATTCAGGAGATGGGCATCAACGGAACATCGCTGATCATCTCGGGTAACTCGAAGACCGCGCCCGGCCATTACAACTATTACGACTTCGGCACCTATGCAACGGCTACCGCGGACGCGATTACGAACGGTCTCATCTACGCGAAGAAGGAAGATCCGAGATACTGTCTTCCCTGGAACAGACGCTGGAAGGCCCTGTACGGCGGCGCGATTCTGATCGGCCGTGATTATATCAGCAAGGGCCAGGATACGCTTTACTATCAGAAGTTCAATGTAAAGCCCAATTCGAACGGTTATAAGGTTTACAGCCATCAGTATATGACCAACATTCAGGCTCCGTCCAATGAGGCGAGAACCATGTACAGCGCCTGTCCGGATCTGGATGTGCCGTTGATCTTCAAGATTCCGGTTTACAACAACATGCCGGAACAGGTCAGCCCCTTCCCGGAAGGCAACTCGACGGCCAACCCGAACCCGTATCTGAAGAGCATTACCGTAGCAGGACAGGATCTTACGCCTGCCTTCGATTACAAGACCTTTAACTATGATGTGGTTGTTGACCAGTCCGTCAGTGAAGTAACAATCAGCGCGGAAGCACTTGCCACGGCGACGAAGATTACCGGAACCGGAAAGGTTACGCTGAAGCTCGGTGAGAATAAGATTACTGTGCGATCCACTGCGGCATTCGGCAACTATAAAGAATATGTCATCAATATATACCGCGAAGCTACCGGAGGCGGCGGAGAAGTCTCAGAGCGCATTAAGACTTCATATATTCTGGAAGATGATTACCTGTCGGGCGTCGCTCCCGGAACCGGGGTTGAAAATCTGTTGAAGAATTTCCAGCTGACAAACGGCGGAACCGTGACGGTATTAGATCCATCAGGGAAAGCCGTGACAAGCGGTAATGTCGGAACCGGATATAAGGTTAAGACACCGCAACAGCAGTTTACGGTGCTGGTTTACGGGGATGTCAATAAAGACGGAGATATATCTGCTCTTGATCTTTTGTATATCAAGCGTCACATGCTGAAACTTGTGACATTGGATGCTGTGGCGAAGATGGCAGCCGATGTAAAGGAAGACAATTCGACAGACGCTTATGACCTGCTGTATATTAAGCGACACATTTTGGGACTGGCTTCCATCTCGCAGCCGAAGGGAACCGAAAAGATTTACGGTCCGGAGAATACGCCGACGCCGACACCGGCACCGACCAATACGCCTGTACCGACGAATACACCGGTACCGACCGAGGCGCCGAGTCCGACACCGGTACCGACCGAGACGCCGAGCCCCACACCGGTACCGACCGAGACACCGAGTCCGACACCGGTACCGACCGAGACACCGAGTCCGACAGCGATACCGACTGAGGTGCCGAGTGTAACCCCTGTACCGACTTCGTCTCCTGACGGAAATTCGGGAGAGGGCAATCAGGGATAATCAGCCATTATTCTTTCAGCGATTTAATGTGTTCGGAGGAGTTTTTATATCATTATGAAGCATACAAGGATTGTGAAAGCATTAGCCGTATGGATGGCAATGATGCTCGCGGTGATTTCACTTGGAGGCAAGCCTGCCAAGGCTGACGAATCGGCAACTGTCAGACTGAGTTCGGCTACTGTGGAGAAGGGAAAGACTGTAACAGTTGTCCTGACAGTTTCTGCGACATCAACCATTGGTATAATAGATGTCGTCTTCTCTTTTGATTCATCTAAGTTACAATATGAATCCGGTGACGGTAGGGGAGTGCCTTCCGGGAATACAATCCATGTCATTGATTATGAGGAGAAAAAATCAGGCAGTTACAGCTTTATTTTTAAGGCGATTGATGTAGCCGAAGGAGGAACAGCAATCTCCATTACGAGCGCAACAGTTAGCCCGCTGGATCCCGCTTTAGGTGATTCCTTCCCGACGTCGAAGCAGAACGGTTCCGTAAAGATCACTGCCCCTTACCAGGCTTCAACGAATGCTGAGCTCGCTTCCCTTTCGATGGGTGAGGCGAACATTTCTCCGGCATTTTCCAAGGATGTTTTGAACTATACCGCTTCTGTCGGCGGAACCGTCAGCAAGGTTACCGTTTCCGCAAAGGCAGCAGATGCGAAGGCTAAGGTAGCCGTTACCGGCAACACCGGTCTGAAGGAAGGCGCGAATACCGTAAGCGTTAAGGTTACGGCTGAGGACGGCACGACCGTTAAGACCTATACCATCACCGTAACAAGAGGCAAGGCTCCGACACCGAAGCCTGCAACGCCTACTCCGACGCCCACGCCGCCGGTTACCGTGAAGGTCGGCGAGACCAATCTGGCCATTAAGGATAAGCCGGATGCCAAGTATATAAATGACACGGCAGAATGGGAGTCTACAATTGTAGAATACGCAACCGGAGGAAAGACGATGAAGATCGGCGCGCTGACCAGCAAAACGACCGGCTTCAATGTCGTAGAGCTTTCCGACGGCAAGCTTTATATCCTGGATACGGAAAAGGGTACAGCTACCCGCTACGCGAACTTCAGCACCGAATCCCAGAGCATTGTGTTCCTGGATCCCTCGGATGAAGTCATCATCCCGACGGGGTACAAAAAGACCACCCGCACATTTGACGGGGAGGAAATTACCGCCTACGCCGCTTCCGACACGAGCGAATACGCCATCGTGTACGGCAAGAACAGCAAGGGTGTGACCGGTTGGTTCCAGCTTGATCTGACCGACGGTTCCTTCCAGCGGTTCAATACGGAGGACATTGAGCTTGTTCCGACTCCGACGCCCACGCCGACCCCGACTCCGACGCCTACGCCTGAGCCGACGATGACGCCTACGCCCGAGCCGACAGCAGCGCCGACCCCGACGACGGTTGTGCAGGCAGCTGCCCCGGCCGCGACGAACAAAGGCCTTTTCTCGGACAAGATCATGACCGGCGCCTGTGTGGTACTGTTCGTCCTTGCCGTGACATTTTTCATCCTCTACATCCTCTCGAAGAAGAAGTACGAGAGAAGATTCATGCCTGACGAAGAGTTCCTCAACGAGGCGGATGATTACGACTGATACTGATTGAATTGACATTGAACCCGGACGCTGGCGGCGCCCGGGTTTTCTTTGTTTTTCGAGGCTTAACGGGCAAGTTCGAACTTGTTTTTTAGGGGCGGATATGGGATAATGAAAGCAGTAACGACAGGAGGTACCAAAGTCCATGAAAGACTTGGGAACGCTTCAAAACGAAGCATACGAAAGAGTATACGGCAGAAGGCTTCCGGCCTACCAAAGCGACGGGCTGGTGCTTCGCCATAAGAAGAGCGGCGCACGCATTGTTTTATTGGCAAATGACGACCCCAACAAGGTTTTTGCCATCGCATTCCGCACGACCCCGAAGGACAATACCGGGGTGCCGCACATCATAGAGCATTCGGTTCTGTCCGGCTCGGAAAAGTATCCGGTCAAGGATCCGTTCATGGAGCTTGCGAAGGGATCGCTGAAGACATTTCTCAACGCATTCACGGGCGCGGATATCACGATGTATCCGGTGGCCAGCTGTAATGAGAAGGATTTCCGCAACCTGGTTGACGTGTACATGGATTCCGTTCTGCATCCGCAGATTTATCATCGTGAAGAAGTCTTCCGTCAGGAGGGCTGGCGCTACGAGATGGAGAGCGCGGACAGCGAGCTCGCAATCAACGGCGTTGTTTACAGTGAAATGAAGGGTGCCTATTCCGACCCGGAAACCGGTCTTGAGATGGAGCTTTACCGCACGCTGTTTCCGGATGTGACCTACGGTGTCGAGTCCGGCGGTGACCCGAGGTACATTCCGGACCTCACCTATGAGGATTTTCTTGCGTTCCACCACACCTACTATTCGCCTGCAAACAGCTATATCTACCTGTACGGCGATCTGGATATGCAATCTATGCTCACGTATCTGGACGAGGAGTATCTTTCGAAGTACGACATCATCCCCGTGGATTCGGAGATCGGGCTTCAGAAGCCGACCGGCTACAAACGCGTTGACATGAAGTACTCCGTCGCGGAGGAAGAGGATACGGAGGACAAGGCATATCTGATTTACGGCGCGAAGCTTTTCGACGGCCCCGATGTGAAGAAATCCGTTGCCTGGGACATTCTGAGCAGCATTCTGTTCAGCATCCCCGGTGCGCCCGTTAAGAAGGCGCTTGTTGACGCCGGCATCGGCAACGATGTGTCCGGTTCGTTCCACGGCGAGCAGCGTCAGCCGGTTCTTTCGGTGACGGCCCGTGAAACCGACCCCGGAAAAGCTGACGAATTTCTCCGGATCATCCGCGAAACGGTTGCGGACATCGCCGGGAAGGGACTCAACAAAAAGAGCATCCAGGCAGCCCTGAACCGCGCGGAATTCTCCTTCTTAGAGGCAGATTTCGGCGGTTATCCGAAGGGTCTGTTCCTGGCGTTCAATTCCTCTACAACCTATCTCTACGATGAGAAGGCAGCATTTGACGGCCTGGACCGCGGACACTGCTATGAAGAGCTGCGCCGCGATCTCGAGAACGGATACTTTGAAGACCTGCTGCGCGATTTCCTGAATTCGGACAGCTCTGCACTCGTTGTCATGACACCCGAACCCGGTCTTGCCGCAAAGCAGGAACAGGAGCTTGCAAAGAAGCTTGCCGAGCGCCGCGCAAAGATGAGCAAAGAAGAAATTGATGAGCTTGTAGCGAAGACGAAGGCTTTGAAGGAATACCAGAGCCGCGTGGAGACCGAGGAGGAGCTTTCCTGCATCCCGAGACTGACCCGCGAGGAGATTGGGAAGGAGCAGCAGCCCGCTCCGTATACGGTTGAGAAGACCGCGGACGGCATTCCGATTGTACATGTTGACAAGTTCACCGGCGGCATCACCTATCTGCAGATGCGCTTTGATACGACCGACATTCCGGAAGAGGAGCTGCCGTATCTCGGCCTCCTGTCAGACATCTACCTCGGCATGGATACGGAGCATTATTCCTATAAGGATTTGCAGGATGAGATGAATTTCCACGCCGGCGGCATTAACGGATATCTGGAATCCACCCCGATTAAGGGCGACATCGGCGCGATGAAGGCTTTCTTTACGATTGCCGTGAAGGTTTTGGACGGAAAACTCGAGAAGGGCATTGACCTTGCCTGGGAAGGCATCGGAAGAGTGAAGCTTGAAGATGCTGACCGTCTTCGTGAAATCATGGCCGAGCTGGCAGTCAGACTTCCCGCCGCAATGGAGGGACGCGGCCATACAACCGCGAGAGAGCTTGCATACTCTTATTTCAGTCCCGCAAGCCGCTACACCTACCTGTCCTGCGGCGAGAGCTACTATGAGAAGCTCCGCGGCTGGCTTGCCGATTTCGACAATGTGAAGGATGATTTGTTTGAGCATCTTCGCCGTATGCGTGCGCATGTGTTTAATGCGGCCAATCTGACACTCGGTGTTACGGCGGATGCGAGCGGCTATGAGAAGGCCTGCGTGGCATTTGCCACAATCCCGGGACTTCTTAAGGAACTTCCGAAGGAGGCTCCGATTGCCGAAATGAAGGCGCTTCCGTGGAAGGGCGGCTACGAGCTTACGAAGAAGAACGAGGTGCTGACTTACGCCGGTGCCGTGCAGTATAACTGCATCGCCGGAAACCTCCGTACGGCCGGATATGAGTATAACGGTGCATATGCCGTGCTGAACCGGATTCTTACGGATGATTACCTGTGGAATAAGATCCGCGTGCTCGGGGGTGCGTACGGCGCCATGCAGGGCTTCGGCTATATTTCCGGAGACACCTACTTTGTGACGTACCGTGACCCGAACTGCCGCGAGTCGTTTAAGACGATGGAAAATGTGACGGAGTATGTGGAGAGCCTCTCCCTCAGCGAGAGCGAGGTTACGAAATATGTGATTGGTACCATTGCGGCAATGGACATTCCGTATACGCCCGCTTCGATTCTCGGCACCGCCATGAGCCGTTTCTTCACGGGAGTCACGGCGGAAGAGTGGCAGAAGGTGCGTGACGACATTCTTCGCGTCACGAATGACGATCTGAAGGCGCTTGCACCGATGCTTGATGCCGTAATCAAACAGGGTTACCGGACCGCGCTTGCAACGGAGACGGCTGCGAAGGAATGCAGCGATCTGTTCATGGCAAGCCGCGGACTTCGCGGATAGGAGTAAGTATGAGTGAGAAGAAAAAGGAGCCGTTCCGCTCCGGATTCATTGCCCTTGTAGGGAGACCGAACGTCGGCAAATCAACGTTGATGAACCGGCTGATCGGACAGAAGATTGCGATTACATCAAATAAGCCGCAGACGACGAGAAACCGCATCCAGACCGTTTACACGGATGAGCGCGGGCAGATCATCTTTCTCGATACGCCGGGCATTCATAAGTCGAAGAATAAGCTCGGCGAGTTCATGGTGGAGGCAGCGGAGAGCACCTTTACCGATGCCGACCTGATTCTGTGGCTTGTGGAGCCGACTGATTACATCGGCGCCGGCGAGCAGTACATCATCGAGAAGCTGAAGGCGTGCGGCACACCGGTCATTCTTGTCATCAACAAGGTCGACACGGTGAAGAAGGAGCTGCTGTTCGGCTTCATTGAGAATTACGGAAAGCAGATGGATTTTGCCGAAATCGTACCGGTTTCCGCGCTGAAGGGAGAGAATACGGAGCATCTTAAGGATGTGCTGTTCTCGTATCTGCCGGAGGGACCGATGTACTACGACGAGGACACGGTCACGGACCAGCCTGAGCGTCAGATTGCGGCGGAGATGATTCGTGAAAAAGCGCTTCGGAACCTGTCCGACGAGGTGCCGCACGGTATCGCGGTTACGGTTGAGAAGATGCACGAAAGACCGGACGGCAGACTGATTGACATTGAGGCTACCATCATCTGCGAGCGTGATTCCCACAAGGGAATCATCATCGGCAAGCAGGGCTGCATGCTTAAAAAGATTGGGCAGGATGCCCGTAGAGAGATTGAAATGATGGTTGGCTGCCAGGTCAATCTGAAGCTTTGGGTAAAGGTGAAGAAGGACTGGCGCGACAGCGACGTGATGCTGAAAAACTATGGTTTCGTGAATCACGCGGATGATGAGTAAGAAGGGTTGCCGCCTTGTGGCAGCAGGCCGGTAAGATGATAAGAAGGAGGAACCTGACGGGTGGACCAGATAATTCTGACAGGCATGGTTTTGGAAGCTTCGCCGTCAGGGGACTATGACCGGAGACTGGTGATACTGTCGAAGGAACGCGGGAAGATTACCGCATTTGCCCGCGGCGCGAGACGGCAGGGAAGCACGCTTCTCGCCTGTACGCAGCCGTTCACGCTGGCCCGCTTCCGCATGGTGGAAGGGCGGTCGGCGTACAATGTGACCGGGTTTGAGGGCGTGAAGTTCTTTCCGGAGCTGACGCAGGATGTGGAACTCACGTGCTACGGCTGTTATATGTGCGAGTTCGCCGAGTACATGACCGAGGAGAACAACGACGAATCGAAGGTGCTGACGCTTTTGTACCAGGCGCTTCGGGCGCTCAGTAACCCGAAGATCGGACCAAAGCTGGCGCGTTTGGTATTTGCCATGAAGATGCTTTACTTAAACGGCGAAGGACCGCAGACTGAGCAGTGCGTTCGGTGCCGCGACAGGAAGGGACCTTTCGTGTTCAGTGTGAAGTCGGGCGGCTGTGTCTGTAAGAAATGTGCCGGCGAGGATTTCGATGCCGGGGTACGGCGCGAGAAGGAGTTAAGACTCGGCATTGCCGATAACGATTTTTTTAATCTGAACGAGTCGACCTGGTACGCCATCCGCTACATCGGAGCGGCCTCGCCCGAGAAGCTTTTCAGCTTTACGGTAAGCGAGGAAGTGCTCAGTGAGCTGACGGCGGTGACAGACGCCTTTGTCAGGGAGTATGTGAAGCATACATTTAAGAGTCTGGCATTTTTGGAGACGCTGTAAAAGAGGGGTCTCCAAAGTTTAGTGGGGTTTCCCAAAGTTAATTGGGGTCAGTCCGTGGGGGCTGACCCTTTTACAATGCCTCTTATTTGGGGTCTGTTAGTGGGGGCTGAGCGCACTTGTCCATTCTCATCAAAAAATTGAACCTG
>JAFYYS010000028.1 GCA_017546025.1 Lachnospiraceae bacterium
CAGGGCGGTCCTCTGATGCATGTCATCGCTGCAAAGGCTGTCTGCTTTAAGGAAGCATTGGAGCCTTCCTTTAAGGAATATGCCGGCAACATCGTTAAGAATTCGAAGAAGCTTTGCGAGGGCCTTATGGCACGCGGCTTTGACATCGTTTCCGGCGGCACGGACAACCATTTGATGCTTGTGGACCTTCGTTCCAAGCACATCACCGGTAAGGAAGCGGAGAAGCTTCTTGACAGCGTGCACATCACCTGCAACAAGAACACGATTCCGAACGATCCCGAGAAGCCGTTCGTTACGAGCGGTATCCGTCTCGGCACCGCAGCTGTTTCGAGCCGCGGCATGAACGAGCAGGATATGGATCAGATTGCCGAAGCCATCTCGCTTGCCATCGCAAACACCGAGCAGAGCAAGGCACAGGCCGAAGCGATTGTTCGTTCCCTTACGAAGCGGTATCCGCTTTACGAGGATTAAGCAGTAATATTTCGTCAGGGGTATCCGAAGATACCCCTGTTTTATTAAGGAGAAGACATGGGGAAATATGTCTATATTGCGGAAAAACCGAGCGTTGCGCGTGAATTTGCCAAAGCTTTGAAGGAAGATTTCCGTAACGGCGACGGTTTCATGGAAAGCGCGAACAGCATTGTTACCTGGTGTGTGGGGCACCTTGTGACGATGAGCTATCCGGAAGCCTACGACGCGGCTTTGAAAAGCTGGCGCCTTGATACGCTGCCGTTTCTTCCGAAGGAATACCGCTATGAAATCATAGAAAATGTGAAGAAGCAGTTTGAGATTGTAAAGAAGCTGCTGAACCGCGACGATGTCGAGCGCATCTATGTGTGCACCGACTCGGGACGTGAAGGAGAATACATCTACCGGCTCGTGGACCGCATGGCCGGTGTTTCCGACCAAAAGGATAAAAGAAGAGTCTGGATTGACTCTCAGACCGAGGAGGAGGTGCTTCGCGGCATTCGGGAAGCAAAGCCTTTGTCCGCCTATGACGCGCTTGCCGACGCAGCGTATCTGCGCGCCAAGGAAGACTACCTGATGGGCATCAATTTTTCGCGGGTGCTTACGTTAAAGTACGGCGGAACCGTACAGGGATATCTGAATGAGCAAAAGCGCGGCGCGATTTCCGTCGGCCGTGTCATGACCTGTGTTCTCGGCATGGTTGTCAGACGGGAACGTGAAATCCGCGATTTCGTGAAGACGCCTTTCTACCGGATTGTCGGCACATTTTCCGTTGACGGAGGCATTATCGACGGCGAATGGCGTGCCGTAGCAGGCTCCAAATACTTTGAATCGCCGCTTCTTTATAAGGAGAACGGGTTTAAGAAGAAAGAAGACGCCGAACAGTGCATCCGAATGATTCGGGAAGCCTCGGATACTGCCACAGTGCAGTCGATTGAGAAGAAGACCGAGAAGAAAACACCGCCGCTTCTTTTTAACCTTGCGGAACTTCAGAATGAATGCGCAAAGCGTTTTAAGATAAGTCCTGACCAGACGCTCGGTATCGTGCAGGAGCTTTACGAAAAGAAGCTCGTTACCTACCCGAGAACCGACGCCAGAGTGCTCTCGACGGCCGTTGCCAAGGAAATTACGAAAAACCTCGGCGGCATTGCCAAGCTTCCGGAGTATCTCGATTTCGTAAAGGAAATCAAAACACTCGGTATCTATGCGAAGATTGCCGGTAACAAGAAATATACCGACGATAAAAAGATTACGGACCACTATGCCATCATTCCGACCGGACAGGGTCTTGAGGCACTCGGTTCGTTAAACCAGACCGCAAGAAACGTTTATGACCGAATCGTCAGAAGATTCCTTGCCATCTTTTATCCGGCCGCGGAATACCAGAAGATTGCGCTTACCCTCGGAATCGGTTCCGAAAGCTTCTTCTCGAATCTGAAGATTCTCAGTAAGCCGGGATATCTTGTTCTTTACGAGGGTGAGGACAGTCAGGACGAGAAGCCCGCAGCAAAGAAGGAGAATAAGGAAGAGCAGGACGACAGGCAGGACGACAGCGCCGAGAACCAGAAGGAAGAGATCCTTGATGCCGCGATGTTCGAAAAGGTGAGCGCTTTAAAGAAGGGTTCCGTGCTTCCGCTTACAAGCTGTGAAATCAAGGAAGGCGAAACCAAGCCGCCGAAACGGTACAATTCCGGTTCGCTGATTCTGACGATGGAGAACGCAGGCCAGTTCATCGAGGACGAGGAGCTTCGCGCGCAGATTAAGGGAAGCGGCATCGGCACCAGTGCGACGAGAGCCGAGATCCTGAATAAGCTTTTCAAAATCGGGTATCTGAACCTGAACCGCAAAACGCAGATTGTCACGCCGATGAAGACCGGCGAAATGGTATATGAAATCGTTGAGGCTTCCATCCGTTCCCTTTTAAATGCGGAGCTGACGGCAAGCTGGGAGAAAGGACTCACGGGTGTTGCCGAGGGTTCGATTACCGAAGAAGAATACATGCAGAAGCTGGAAAGCTTCGTGACCAAGTGGACGAACGGCGTAAAGGGACTTTCGAACCAGCAGTATCTGCTCGGCCGTTTCCGGGCCTTAGAGCCTTATTACGCTAAGGGTGCTAAATAGAGGAGTATGTATGAGCTTTGTGGAGTTTTCACATGTGAAGAAGGTTTACCGGATGGGAGAAGTCAGCATTAAGGCCCTGGAGGACGTGTCATTTTCCGTTGAAAAAGGAGAAGTCTGCGTCGTGGTCGGAGCATCGGGCGCCGGCAAGACGACAATCCTCAACATCCTCGGCGGAATGGACAGCCTGACCGAGGGCAGGGTATATCTCGACGGCAATGAAATCTCCGCATATAACAAAAAGCAGTTGACGGAATACCGCCGGCATGAGATCGGCTTTGTATTCCAGTTTTATAACCTGGTGCAGAACCTGACCGCTCTCGAAAATGTGGAGCTTGCGTCCCAGATTTGCAAAGACTCGATGGATGCATACGAGGTGCTTTCGATGATCGGGCTTAAGGACCGTGCGGCGAACTTCCCGGCACAGCTTTCGGGCGGCGAGCAGCAGCGTGTCGCGATTGCGCGTGCCGTTGCGAAGAATCCGAAGCTTTTGCTTTGTGATGAGCCGACAGGCGCCCTTGATTACCAGACCGGCAAGCAGGTGCTTACGTATTTGCAGGACATAGCGAGAAACACGGGAATGACCGTGATCATCATCACCCATAACCAGGCGCTTACGGCGATGGCGGACAGAGTCATCGAGGTCGGAAGCGGCAACATCAAATCGGAATACAAAAACGAAAAGGCAGTTCCCGTATCGGAGATTGAGTGGTAGAAATGACCCGTTGCATGCAAAAGACAACCTTTCGGGAAATCCGTGGCAGCATCGGCCGTTTCCTGGCGATTGCGGCCATCATCGCGCTCGGTGTCGGATTTTTCGCGGGGCTTAAGATTACAACCGATGATATGATTGCGGAAACCGACGGCTATCTGCACCGGCTTTCGTTTCATGATTACCGTCTTGTTTCGACGCTCGGATTCACCGAGGAAGAACTTACGATGCTTCGCAGCCAGGAAGGTGTGATTGAGGCGGATTTTGAATACCGCGCCGATGCCGTTGTGGAACCGATTGACGGCGACGGCATTCCGGTCGTTTATGCCTTTCATTCGGTTTCCGATAAGGTAAATAAAGTTGATCTGGTGAGCGGACGGCTGCCCGAACGGGCGGATGAGGTTTTGCTTGAAGCAAGAAGCTTCTCAAAGGACGTAATCGGCAAGACCGTTACGCTTTCCGTCATCAATGATGAGGACACGTTTTCAAAGTTCAAGGAGCGCACCTTCACGGTCGTCGGGATCGGCCATTCGCCCTTATATCTGAACTATGAGCGCGGCACGACACCGCTTCTTTCGGGTTCCGTCAGCGCATATGCCTACCTGCATCCCGACGCCTATTCGATGTCCGCGTACACATCGTTATACTGCATCGTCACAAGAGACGGGAAGATATACAGCGACGCCTATAAGGACACAATAGCCAAGCATAAGGACGCTATTAACGCCTGCCTGACGGCAATGTGCGAACACCGGCTTAACACGGTTAAGGAAAATGCCATGCCGCAGTTCATCGAAGCGGTAAAGCAGGAGTTTGAAGCAAGAGGCATGCAGGTGCCTGCGGACTTCGACTACAAGGCAAACATGCCCGAAATCACATGCGAGAAGTATCTGCTTGACCGGAATTCGAACGTCGGCTATGTATGCTTTGAGAACGATGCGAACATCGTAAAAGGAATTGCACGGGTATTCCCCGTATTCTTCATATTGGTTGCGGTATTGGTTGTTATGACGACCATGAGCCGCATGGTGGAAGAGCAGCGTACGCAGATGGGCGTATTGAAGGCGCTCGGTTATTCCGCCGGTCAGATTGCGCTCAAGTATACCGTTTATTCCGGCATCGCTGCGATTGCCGGCTGCCTGATCGGCTTTTTCGGGGGCTGCTATATCTTCCCGACCGTCATCTGGAAGGTTTACCAGATCATGTACGGCTTCTCGACGCATCTGGTTTATGTCTTTAATCCGGTGCTGTTCATCATTACGCTGATTGTGTCGATTCTTTGCTCGGTCGGCGTGACGTTATTCGGCATTGCGAAGGAGCTCCGCTCGGTTCCTGCCGAACTGATCCGTCCGCGTGCGCCGAAGAACGGCAAGCGGATTCTTTTGGAGCGTGTCACATTTGTCTGGAAGAGACTTCCGTTCTTACATAAGGTTTCACTTCGAAACGTTGTGCGGTACCGGAAGCGGTTCTTCATGATGGTCATCGGCATTGCCGGGTGTACGGCGCTACTGATTACCGGACACGGCATCCGCGATTCGATTGTGACGGTGCCGAAAGCGCAGTATGAAGAAATCGAGCATTTCGATTATAAAATCAATCTTGTGCCGGGAACGAGCCGTGTGGCGTTTCTCGGGGATGCGGAAAGCGTTTTAAAGGACCGCATCTTTGTTTCGTACGGAACTCTGATTCTGACGAACGGGGAGAAGACGAAATCGGCAAGCTGCGTCGTGCCGGAGAATGTATCGGAAATCTTACGGCTCGTCACATTTGACACGGAAAACGGTAAAACGGTTTCCTATCCGGAGCAGGGCTGCTGCATTTTAAGTGAAAAAATGGCAGGTCAGTTAGGCATTTCCGAGGGAGATGTGATACAATGTAACCGGGAAGGCGGCAGAACGTTTCACCTGAAGGTGACCGGAATCTACCGCAACTATGTCGGGGACTTCATTTACATGACCCGCGGCAGCTATGAAGAGGGCACCGGAGAACAGGCCGTATTTGACTGTTGTCTTGCAACCGGTGAGGACGGCGAAGACATTTATGCGCTCGGCGGAAAGCTTCTTTCGATGGATTCGGTCATGTCCGTCAACGTGAACCGGGAGTTCAGAGACCGGATCGAGGCGATGCTTTCAAGCCTTGATTACATCGTCATCCTGGTCAATTTCTGTGCGGCTGCTTTGGCGTTCATCGTTTTATATAATCTGACCAACATCAACATCACGGAGCGCCTTCGGGAGATTGCGACGATTAAGGTGCTCGGTTTCCACGGGGCGGAAACAGCGATGTACGTGTTCCGTGAGAACTTCCTGCTGACAGCGGTCGGGGCGGTTTGCGGCATTCCGCTCGGCATCCTTTTGCACAGGTTCGTCATGTCGCAGATTCAGGTTGACCTTGTTTCCTTTAACGTTCATGTCGGAACGAAAAGCTTTGTCATCAGCCTGATTTATACGTTTGTATTTGCCGTTTTGGTGGATCTGTTCATGATCCGCAAGCTCGAGAAGATCAATATGGCGGAGTCCATGAAGAGCATTGAATAAGCGAGAAATCGCGGAAAGAGGACATTATGGAAAAATATTACCGCAGTTATATTACCGTCGATCTTTCGGCCATGCGCCATAATCTTATGGAAGCAAAGGGCCGGATCGGCGACAAAAAGCTTCTGGTTGTCGTGAAGACGGACGCGTACGGTCACGGTGCCGTCGCCGTCAGCCGCGCGGCGGAAGACATTGCGGATTATTTTGCGGTTGCCTGCTTAAGCGAGGCCGTTGAGCTTCGGGAAGCCGGCATCAGAAAGCCGATTCTGATTCTCGGCTATACCTCTCCGAAGGAATACGGGGAGCTGCTCGCGCAGGGAATCATCCCGACTATATATACGCTTGATGCGGCGAAGAAGCTTTCCGAAATTGCCATTCTTCTCGGAACGAAGGCGAAGATTCATATTGCCGTTGATACCGGCATGGGCCGGATCGGTTTCCAGCCGACCGAGCAGAGTGCCGACATAGTAGCCGAGATAGCCGCTCTTCCGGGCATTGTTACCGAGGGGATCTTTACACATTTTTCAAAGGCCGATGAGACTGACAAATGCTATACCGAGGCCCAGATTACCCATTTCGATGCATTTTATGACATGCTTTTAAAGCGCGGCGTGAAGATTCCGATCCGGCACTGCTATAACAGCGCCGCCATCATGGACCTTTCCGAAACGAAGTACGAGATGGTCAGAAGCGGCATCATCACATACGGTCTGCTTCCTTCCGACGAAGTCAAAAAGGACGGCATGGACCTTCTGCCCGTCATGGAGTGGAAGGCGCACGTAATCCATGTGAAGACGCTTCCCGCCGGCTGCGGCATCAGCTACGGCGCCACCTATGTGACCGACCGTGAGCGGAAGATTGCGACGGTTTCGGTCGGCTACGGCGACGGTTATCCGAGATCGCTTTCCGGAAAGGGAAGAGTACTGATTCACGGTCAGTCCGCCCCGATTCTCGGACGTGTCTGCATGGACCAGATGATGGTCGATGTGACCGATATCAAGGATGTGATGCCTGAGGATATCGTGACGCTGTTCGGTAAGGACGGAGATGCGTTCCTTTCCGCGGAAGAGGTCGCAAAGGTATCCGGACGGTTCAATTACGAGCTTGTCTGCGACATTTCGATGCGCGTAAGCAAGATATACCGGTAAGCACAAATCTGTTGACATTTCCAGACATTGCCCCTATAATATGACAATGGTGTATTACTGTGCCCATTTGGCATAATCCGTCATACGCGGAAAGAGGACATCCGGTGATTAAAAGCATGACCGGTTTCGGACGCTGCGAGCTGTCCGAGGACGGAAAGAAGATTTCCGTTGAAATGAAGTCCGTGAACCACCGCTATTGCGAAATCGGACTTCGCATGTCGAAAAAACTGAATTACTTCGAGACTTCCATCCGAAACATCATTAAGAAATACGCGAACCGTGGTAAGATTGATGTTTTCATCACGTATGAGGATGAGAAGGAAGATGTATCCGGCATCCGTTACAACAGGGAACTGGCCGGCGCCTATATCGGTTATATCCGTGAGATGGCGCAGGAGTTCGGACTGAACGGAGACTGTCCGGCTGCTACGATTGCGAGAATGCCCGACGTATTTGTCTGCGACGACTCGCTTGCCGACGAGGAGAAGCTTGCAGATCTTGTGGAGCGTGCCGTAAACGGCGCCTGCGAGAAGTTCGTGGAGACGAGAATCGCCGAGGGCGAGCATTTAAAGAAGGATATCTTTGAAAAGCTCGACGGACTGCTTGAGGGAGTGTCATTCATTGAGCAGCGTTCCCCGCAGATCATCGAAGAGTATCGGAATAAGCTTCTGACGAAGATCCGTGAGGTCATCGGAGATGCTTCCATCGATCAGAATACACTGGCAACGGAGCTTGTCATTTTCGCCGACAGAATCTGTACGGACGAAGAAACGGTAAGACTCCGCGCGCATATCAACAACATGAAGGAAACCCTGAATCAGGCGCAGAACATCGGCCGCAAGCTCGATTTCATCGCCCAGGAAATGAACCGTGAGGCCAATACGATTCTTTCCAAAGCAAATGACCTGGAGGTTTCGAATACCGCTATCAATCTGAAGACCGAGATCGAAAAGATCCGCGAGCAGATTCAAAATATCGAGTAAAGGAGAAAGCATTATGATTCATCCGTCTTACAGTGATCTCATGAAGGTCGTGAACAGCAATGTCGAGGAGGGTGAGGAGCCCCTCGTTAACAGCCGTTATTCCATCGTTCTGGCAACCGCCAAGAGAGCAAAGCAGATCATCCGCGGAAGCAAGCCGCTTGTAGACCCTAAGTGCCCGAAGCCGCTTTCGATTGCCGTACAGGAAGTATACGAAGGAAAGGTTAAGATTCTTCCCGACGATGCTGCTCCCGAAGAGGAGACCCGTTCCGTTTACGACAACTATGCAGGTGCTTTTCCGGAGCTTGAGGAACTCACTGACGGCGAGCAGGATTCCGAGGCTGACGAGGATGTTGACGACGAGAACGAAGCCGACGAAGACGCAGAGCAGGAAAACGAGTAATTTCATATTGGCAAAATAGACATACCGAAGCCATTTCGGTATGTTTTTTTGCATAAAACGGAGAAGTTTGTGAACACTTCTTTATTTTGGAAAATACCACTTGAATTTTCCCTTTGTTTTTCGTACAATAGTCGTGGATTTTAAGAGACCATCTTAAAAATACATATTATTTTCCAGGAGGAACAAAATCATGGCAGTAAAAGTAGCTATCAATGGTTTTGGCCGTATCGGTCGTCTGGCTTTCAGACAGATGTTCGGCGCTGAAGGATATGAAATCGTTGCAATCAACGATCTTACCACTCCTTCCATGCTTGCACACCTTTTGAAGTACGACTCTTCTCAGGGTCGTTACATCAACCTCGGCGAAGAGGACACCGTAACCGCTAACGATGAAGAGGGTACCATTACCGTAAAGGGTAAGACCATCAAGATCTACAAAGAGCCCGATGCAAACAATTGCCCTTGGGGCGCACTTGATGTAGACGTAGTTCTGGAGTGCTCCGGTTTCTACGCTTCCAAGGCTAAGGCTCAGGCACATATCAACGCAGGTGCTAAGAAGGTTGTTATTTCCGCTCCGGCCGGCAACGATCTTCCTACCATCGTTTACAACGTTAACCACAAGACCCTTACGAAGGATGACACGATCATCTCCGCAGCTTCCTGCACCACGAACTGTCTCGCTCCTATGGCTAAGGCCCTTAACGACCTTGCTCCGATCGAGTCCGGTATCATGTGCACGATTCATGCTTACACCGGTGATCAGATGATCCTTGACGGTCCTCAGAGAAAGGGCGATAAGAGACGTAGCCGTGCAGGCGCTGTTAACATCGTTCCCAACAGCACCGGTGCTGCAAAGGCAATCGGTCTTGTTATCCCTGAGCTGAACGGAAAGCTCATCGGCGCTGCTCAGCGTGTTCCTACCCCTACCGGTTCCACCACGCTTCTTTTCGCAGTTGTTGATAAGGAAGTTACCAAGGACGAGATCAATGCCGCTATGAAGGCTGCTGCTAACGAGTCCTTCGGTTACAACACCGAGGAGATCGTTTCCTCCGATATCATCGGTATGAGATTCGGTTCTCTGTTCGATGCTACCCAGACCATGGTTAGCCCGCTTCCGGGTGGAAAGACCCAGGTTGAGGTTGTTTCCTGGTATGACAACGAGAACTCCTACACCAGCCAGATGGTTCGTACGATTAAGTACTTCGCTGAGCTTCAGTAATTTGAGTTCACAATTCAGTTGCTAAGGATGATGGGGTCCGGTCCAACATGGACCGGACCCTGTTTTGTTATCATTCCGCATGCGGAATATGACAGGTGCGGTGTAACGCCGTATTCACATTTTTCAGGAGGATATCAATATGTCTTTGAACAAAAAATCCGTTGACGATTTTTCCGCAAAGGGCAGAAGAGTACTGGTTCGCTGTGACTTCAACGTTCCGCTTAAGGGCGGCGTGATCACCGACGATACCCGTATCGTTGCTGCACTTCCGACCATCAACAAGCTTCTTGATGACGGCGCGAAGGTTATTCTTTGCTCCCATCTCGGCAAGGTAAAGAACGGCCCCAATGAGGACGAGAGCCTTGCACCCGTTGCTAAGCGTCTTGCTGAGAAGCTCGGCAAGCCCGTTAACTTCGTTGCCGATTACAATGTAACCGGCGAGGCTGCCACGAAGGCTGTTGCCGACATGAAGGCAGGCGAGGTTGTTCTTCTTCAGAATACCCGTTTCCGCGGTTCTGAAGAGACCAAGAACGGCGAGGCTTTCAGCAAAGAGCTTGCTGACCTCTGCGATGACTATGTATGTGATGCATTCGGTTCTTCCCACAGAGCACATGCTTCCGTAGCAGGCGTTACCGATGTGGTACGTGCTAAGGGCGGCAACTGCGCAGTAGGTTACCTGATGCAGAAGGAAATCAACTTCCTCGGCAATGCCGTTGAGAATCCGGTTCGTCCTTTCGTTGCCATCCTCGGCGGCGCAAAGGTAGCTGATAAGCTGAACGTTATCAACAACCTTCTTGAGAAGTGCGATACGCTCATCATCGGCGGCGGCATGGCATTTACCTTCCTGAAGGCTAAGGGCTATGAGATTGGTAAGTCCCTCGTTGACCTTGAGAAGATTGATTACTGTAAGGAAATGATGGCTAAGGCCGAGAAGCTCGGAAAGAAGCTTCTTCTTCCGATTGATACCGGTATTGCTGCTTCCTTCCCGAACCCGATTGATGCTCCGATTGACGTAACTTACGTTGATTCCGACAAGATTCCGGCTGATATGGAAGGCCTTGATATCGGACCTAAGACCTGCAAGCTTTTCGCTGACGCAGCCAAGGCTGCGAAGACCGTTGTCTGGAACGGACCGATGGGCGTTTTCGAGAACCCGGTTCTTGCTAAGGGTACGATTGCCGTTGCTGAGGCTCTTGCTGAGGCTGAGGCTACCACGATCATCGGCGGCGGTGATTCCGCTGCAGCCTGCAACCAGCTTGGTTTCGCAGACAAGATGAGCCACATC
>JAFYYS010000029.1 GCA_017546025.1 Lachnospiraceae bacterium
CATCGTGGCGGGATTCGTTCCCCGCTGCGCGTCCACGGCGATGGCCGCCACCTTCGTGCCCTCCGGCACGGTCCACACGCCGTTCACGATGGCCCCGTCGGGCACCCGCTTCCAGAGGTCAGTGTTGAAGAGGTTGTAGTCGCTGTTCCATCCGTCAAAGGATTGCAGGATTCCGTGCGTGTCCGTCGGGTCAATTGAGTTTGCATCGCCGAACTGCAGCCCGGTCTGCGCGGTGTAATACAGCTGCGGCCCGAAGCCCTTGGCGTACAGTTCCGTCATGTCCACGGACACGAGCGTTCCCTGCCACTGGCCTTTTTCGTTCCAGGTCCCGGACCAGCGCTTTTTCGCGGCCAGGCCGGGCTCCTCAATGTCGGTGGGGGCAAACTCCTCGACCGCGTCGTAGAACATGATGCCGCCGATATAGCTGTCGTGCTTGGCGGCCACGGTCATGCGGTAGGTATAGTTTCCGCCCTCGGTCACGGCCACCTGGGTCTCGCCCTCGGTGCCCGTCGCCCAGGCGCCCGTGCTCCCCGCGCGGACGTCCTTCCGGAACTCCACCTGCTCCATGATGTCGATGCCGCCCAGGCCGATGCTGCCGTACAGGTAGACGAAGCGCGCTTCATCCGTGTCCGGATCCAGATCCGTCATGGCCTGCTTGATTTTATAGGGCGCACCGTTCAGCCAGGTGCCCGCTTCGCTCGGCCACGCGTCCGGATAGCCGATGGACTGGTAATAGCCCCGGTCCTGGACAAGGTTGCCCAGCGTGCCGGGATTGCCCGATTCGAAGGCCGCGTAGTAATCCACATATTTGCTGCCTTCCAGGTCCGCGTAATCCTCCCATGGCATGTACGCGTCCAGGGACAGGAAGATCCGATCCGTAAAATATCCGTTTGCCCCGGAGTAGCTGCCGGTAACATTCGGCGACAGCGTGCCGCGGACCACCAGCAGGGTCCGTCCGGTGCCCCGGAAGTTGTCGTAGGCCTCTTTTTCGATAATGCGGTCGCCGCTCCGCAGGCTGACGCTGCTCATATCCGGGGTCATGTTCTCCGGCAGCAGCAGGTACCACGTGCCGGAGGTCTCCGGGATTACCGCGCCTGCCGCGACCGCTGCGTCATATTCCGCCCGGCTCGACAGGTTGCTCTTCTCGTCGGCGTACATGTACATGCTCGCCTTGATCCGGCGGTTCACCGTATCGTTCTCCGGCTCGTCCGGCGCGATTCCCGTGTTTCCGTATACGCTGAAGCCGGCGACGGCCAGCGTCGCGCTGCTGCTGTCGCTCGTCTCCTGCGTATGACCGTCGGCGGCTGCCGCCTCCAGCCAGGCCTCCTGGGAGGGCTGGACCTCATCCGGTCGTGTCGCGCTGTAATAGTACGTAGTTTTCAGCCCGGCGTCGTTGTCAACGACGACGTTCGTATAGCCTTGAAGGACCGTCTCCACGACGTCCATCAGATGATTGCTCGGGAGCAACTGCACCGTCGGCCACACAGCAACCTTGCAGGCCGCCTGGTTGGTCATAACGCGGGTTTTGTAGCCGATGACGCCGTCCGGGAAGGTGATCGTTTTCGTCCCGCTCTTAAGAGACACCGTCTCGAGCAGCGTCCATTGGCCGCTTGCGTCCTTGACCCAGACCTCCACGTCCGGCTTCGGCAGGCTGCTGTCCGGCTTGTAGCCGAAGGTCGAACCCGGAAGCATGTACTGGGACTGGGATGGCTGCAGATATCCGTAGGTAAACATTTCCGGCGCTGCCACGGTGATGCCGGTGAAGCAGTAATCGCCGGCCTGCAGGGCTCCGGCGACATTCTGAATCGTGAGCGTGTCGTCCGTAGTCTCCATCAGGTAGTTCCAGTTCAGATAATGGGCAGGATTGTATTCCCAGCCCTCCGGGAGGTCCGGGACCTCGCCGGTCGGGCCCGCGGTATACGCGTAGCCGTACCCGGTGGTCAACACCTCGTATTCAATGGTCACGGGCTGATTGTTCCTAAGCGCACCGATGGCCGTCGAGTAGGTATGGTTTTTCTTGTGGTAGCTGTTCGTACTGCCGTCCGGCACATCCTTTGCCGGAGTGGTGTGCGTATGGCTCGGATGGGAATCCGTATACTTGTACACGCCGAAGCTTCCCTCAGGAAACTCCCATTCCGAGTGCAAATAGTTCACCGTGGCGTCTACGCTTTTCGCCGTGACCTCCTGCGGGTCACTTCCCCTCTCCGGGTCGGACTCAGTCATCGTCCATGTGGCGGCAGCGCTGATTGTGTATGTCTCGTTTGCCTGCATTTGGGCGGTCGGATACGCAACCCAGATATCCTGGGCGCGGTTACCGTTTCGGGTGCCCCGGTCATCCCAGTCATAAGTCGTGACCGTCCGGCTGTAGTGCTGTCCGGCCTGCGCGCCGGAATCCTGCGTGGTGACCGTACCGCCGCCGGCGGTCCTGCCCAGGATGATTCCCGGGATCGTCGTCCCGTTTCCGGCAGCCTCCCCCGCCCACAGGTCCATGTCCAGCCGGAAATACTGTGACGCGTCGTAGTAGGGCTGGGTTTTCCAGCATACGAAGACATAGCCGTTCGCCGTTTCTGCGCCGCCCGGCAGATTGTCCAGAATATTCGGAGAAATATTTTCCGATGTGTTGTAGACGGTACCGGTCAGGGACGCGCCGGGCGTCGTGCCGTAGGTAGTCAGCGCGGCCTTGGTGTCGATCACGGCCGTCAGTTCCTGCGTGTCCATCGTGTCCTTCGTGCCGTCCTTGGCGGTGACCTCCACCGTCACCTTCAGGGAATCGCTCGGCAGCATGTCCACGAGCCTGTTCGGCTGCAGACCGGTGATCGTGCACTGGAACATGAGGGAGGCCGCCGCGTCGATTGTCACGTCATTGACGATCACGTACCGGCCGTCGCCCGTGTCCTCCCAGTGCCAGGAACTGCCATCCGTCGGCGTGGACGGAACAGGGAAGGTCATGTTCCCGTATCCTTCGGTCTGAACGCTTCCGTCCGGGCGCGAACTCCGCTGATGGAAGATCTGCTTCGGCGCCGTGATCCGGATTGATCCCGGTTCATGTGCCTCCGCGCCGGTCAGCACGATGTCCATCTGGTACTGAACGGAGAACGTGTCGCCGTTGTCGTACTCTTTTTTGAGCAGCAGGCGTTCGGGAATCCCGTCGTAGTCGGTCGTCACCCACTTCAGCTTCGCGTCCCGGATCTGGATAGCCCCTCCGGCATGTGCCACGCGGGGCATAAAAATATTATCGAACATCAGGAACACTAACATTACGGCGAGGGCCATAGCCAATACACGTCTCATTCTGGTCATACAAAAGTATCCCCCTTGAAAAATCTATTTCCGACGCAGAAAAAATGCTGCGGCAACCGGCCGCAGCATAAAAACCGCATAGTTTACCACCCATAAGTATAGCATTCGCGGATGGGTGCATCAACAGGAAAATATGTAGTATTTTCGCAGTTTAAGTAATCCCCGGGACGGACTCGGCGAAAACAACTCCCAATTGGTTCGGTTTTCTTCCCGAAAGGATGATTCTTGCCGCACACTTTCACTTTTCTAACTCCGAAAGCCACAGTGCCGCCGAAGCGTCGCTCGGCATGCGCCAGTCACCCCGCGGGGAAAGCGTCACGGAACCGACCTTCGGGCCGTCCGGCAGACAGCTTCTCTTGAATTGCTGCGTAAAGAACCGCTGGAAGAAATTCTTCGCTGCCGCGCGGATTTCTTCGTCCGAAAGCTCCGGATATGCCCTTGCGGCAAATGCGACCGTTCTAAGCGGTTCAAACCCGTACCGTAACGTGTAGAAGAGGAAGAAATCGTTGAGGTCGTATTTTCCGATTTTCTCTTCTGTTTTCTGCGCAATCTGCCCATTCGAACTGGGCGTCAGCTCGGGGGAAATCGGCGTGTCGCAAACGTCAAGTATCGCGTCGCGGAGCGCATCGATTCCGCACATGCCCGCGTACGTGCGGCAGATGAACTGCACAAGCGTCTTGGGCACGGAGCTGTTCACCGCGTACATCGACATGTGGTCGCCGTTATACGTGCACCAGCCGAGCGCAAGCTCCGACAGGTCTCCTGTTCCGACGACAAGTCCCTGCTTCATGTTCGCGGCATCCATCAGAATGTAAGTGCGCATGCGTGCCTGGGCGTTTTCATATGTGACATCGCCTTCGCCCTGATAGGTCTGTTCATGGCCGAGCTGCGTGAGGTGCAGCTTCACACCCTCCTGAATCGGCACTTCGTGAATCTCATCTGCCAGCAGTTCCATGAGCCTCATTGCGTTCTTATATGTCCGCCCCGACGTGTTGCCCTCGTTCGGCATCGTATAGGTGATGATACGGATATCGGGGACGAGCTTCTTTGCTTCCGCGCACACTAAAAGCGCCAGCGTTGAATCCAGCCCTCCCGAGATTCCGATTACCAGATTCTTGATTCCCGTGGCACGGACTCGTGTCGCAAGACCGTTCGCCTGAATCTGCAAGATTCGTCTGCACCGGGCGTCTCTTTCGTTGTCATCGGCGGGCACGAACGGGTTGCGCGCCACCGGATAGGAATACCGGTTCAAAAGCTCCGTCATTTCCTCGCTGCCGACATCATCGGAACCGATTGCCTGGATGCGGACCGGAACGCGGCGGTACTGCTCCCTCGCGTTCTCAAACGTGTTCTGCCGCCTGCGGTCATGCTGAATGACGCCGAGGTCAATGACGGCCTTCTCCACATGCGGGCACGTCGGAAAGATGCTTTCGGCGAAAACCGTGCCGTTTTGCGCAATGACCGAATGGCCGGAAAATACGAGATCGGTGCTGCTCTCCTGCGTCCCCGCGGAAGCGTAAACGTATGCGCAGTAGCAGGCGCCACTCTGCTGCTTCACAAGCTCCCGGCGGTATTCCTGCTTGCCGATCAGTTCATCGGAAGCTGACAGGTTTGCTATGACATTTGCCTCGGCGAGCGCCGCATGCGTGCTCGGCTTATCAGGCACCCACAGGTCCTCGCAGATTTCAACGCCGAGTACCGCTTCCGTCACGGAATCCCCGGCCAGAATGTCCGGGCCGAACGGAACATCCTGATCCCCGATGCGGACCGTCTCGCCGCGCAGGTCTTTACCCGAAGCGAACCACCGCGCCTCATAAAACTCCGCGTAGGTCGGCATGTATGTTTTCGTAATCAAAGCGCGGACGCTGCCGCTTGAAATGACTGCGCCGCAGTTATACAGATTATTCCGAAACCGGATCGGAACCCCGACAACCGCCGTCACGCCTGTTCTTTCGGTCGCCTTCGCAATTTTAAGAAGCGACGCTTCTGCTTCCTCAAAAAGCAGGTCGCTCAAAAAGAGATCCGCGCACGTGTACCCGGTCACGGAGAGCTCCGGAAAGACAATCACGCCGCTGTCCGCGTTTTCATGAATCACCGTTATGATCTGTCCCGTGTTAAATGCGACGTCGCCGACACGTAACTGCGGAACTGCTGCCACGACCTGTATGAATCGATTTTTCACCCTGATCACCGTCCTTTTCCAAACAAAAAAGGCAAAGGAATCTGAAATAAGACTCCTTTGCCTTGGTGACATTATAGCACAGGTTTTCGCGGTTGTACACCGCTTTCTTTACACAATTCCGCGACGGATGGCGTCGGTGATGTCGTCGCCGTTCACAACGGTCAGGATTTTGGCACCGTACCGTTCTCGAAGAAGCTTGGCTCCGCTTTCGTGAACCTCCTTCATGCCTTCCTCGTAGCGGTCCACGATGGCCACCACCGCTGCCACTTTGACGTCGGCAATCTCCTTCAGCTTCGCGATGCGTCCGTCGATGGTGCGCCCGCTGTTGATCAGGTCGTCCACGATGACAATGCGCTCCCCGTCCTCAACCGTGTGTCCGCAAATCATTCGGCCGCGGCTGTCCGGGGTGATTCTGTCGTGGCAGTAGTTGACCGTCACACCGTATTTACCGGCAAGCGCCGTCGCCGTGGCTGCGGCAAAGCTGATGCCGTGGTAAGCCATTCCGACGATGCAGTCAAATTCCACGCCGGACTGTATGATCAGGTCTGCGAAGAACTCGCCGAGCTTGGCAAGATGGATGTTGGTCGTGAAGTGCTCCGTATCGATATAGTAGCCCGCCTCAAAGCCGTGCAGGTCGAAGCGCCCCTTCCGCAGCACGCCCGCGTCGGCCATCAGCCTTATGAACCGCTCCTTGTCGGAGTAAACCGCAAGCTTGAAGCCCATCAGCTCGTCGATGGTCACGCCGAACGTGTTCGCGAGAACCGGAAGCATCTCAATGTCCGGCGAGCCGCCGTTCTCCCACTTGCTGACAGCCTGGAAGGAAACATTTACCGTCTCCGCCAGCTCTTCCTGCGTCATTCCCTTTGCTTTTCTGAGTTTCTTGATTGTTTCGCCGATTGGAATCATTCGTTTCTCCTTTTCCATTGTTTTGTTCCCTTGCAAGGAGTCATCTGACATGCTCATCATATCTCCGATGTCACGTCCTGACAATCGGCGCTTCTTTTAGTTTTTCTCTACCGTCGGTTGAGTGGCAGAGACTTTCCGTTACTTCAGCATGCTCTCTTCCCAGCTGTCAAAAGGCTTCAAACCCATAAGCTCCGCGATGGTCGGCGCCACATTGGCCAGACCGAAGCTTCCTTCCTTAAGCTCATGCCGTTCGCTCTTATCGCTGATGATAAAGGGCACAGGGTTCAGACTGTGCGCCGTTCTGACCTCAATCGCACCCTTCTTATTCTTCTCAAGCATCTGATCGGAGTTGCCGTGGTCAGCCGTCACAACGAGGATGCAGCCCGCGTCGTCGCACGCTTTTTTGATGCGCGCAAGCTCAAGGTCCACGCTCTCAACGGCAATTTCCGTCGCATGCAGGTTCCCGGTATGACCGACCATGTCTCCGTTCGGGAAATTGCACCGGATGAAGCCATACTTTCCGCTTGCAATCGCCTCAATGACCTTATCGGCAATCTCGGTTCCCTTCATCCACGGGCACTCGTCAAAGGAGCGCACATTGCTCGGAATCTCACAGTAATCCTCGAGTTCCTCCGAGAATTTTTCCGAACGGTTGCCGTTCCAGAAGTATGTCACGTGCCCGTACTTCTGCGTCTCCGAAACCGCGTATTCCTTTATTCCGTTTGCAATCAGAAGCTCTGTGAGCGTCTCCCTGATCTGCGGCGGATTGACCAGATACCGGTGCGGAATCTTCAAATCCCCGTCGTACTCAAGCATACCCGCGTATTTCACAGCAGGAACCGTTCCGCGGTCGAACTTATCAAAGCTCTCATCCGTGTCAAATGCCATGGATATTTCCAGTGCGCGGTCTCCGCGGAAATTATAAAGAATCACGCTGTCCCCGTCTTCCATCGCGCCGACCGGCTTTCCGTTCTCCGCGATGACAAATGCCGGTAAATCCTGGTCAATTGCGCCGGTCTCTTCACGAAGCGTCTCAATTGCCGTTACGGCGTCGGGGAACTGCCTGCCCTCTCCGTGTACATGCGTATCCCAGCCGGCCTTCACCATCGGCCAGTTTGCCTGATAGCGGTCCATCGTAATCTGCATACGTCCGCCGCCGGATGCAATCTTCGCATCAATTCCTTCTTTATTTAATTCTACTATTGTAGAATCCAGCATTTCCACATACTGAAGCGCGCTTGTCGCAGGAACGTCACGTCCGTCAAGAAGAATATGAACCCGTTCCTTCTTTACGCCCTCTTCGGCCGCCTTCTTCATCATCGCAAGCAGATGCCGAATGTTCGAATGCACGTTGCCGTCGGACAGAAGCCCCAGAAAATGAAGCGTCTTCCCGCCTGCTGCCACAGAGCCGACGAGTTCCTTCCAGGTGCCGCTTTCAAATACGGCGCCGCTCTCAATCGACTCGTTCACAAGCTTCGCGCCCTGCGAATAAACCTGCCCGCAGCCGAGCGCGTTGTGTCCGACTTCGCTGTTGCCCATGTCGTCATCCGAAGGAAGTCCGACTGCCGTTCCGTGCGCTTTGATTGTAAGCCACGGGCATGTTTCCTTCAGGGCATCAAGCGTCGGCGTCGTCGCCTTTTTCACCATGTTGCCGAGTTCCTCGGGCGTCTCTCCGACGCCGTCCATAATTACCAAAACAATCGGTTTCATAAACTTTCTCCTCACATTTTTCACGGTCTGCATTCAAGTGTTACGCTTGCGGCTTTTTGGTCAGGTACAAAACATATGTGTCGCGGAATTCAATGCGGTCGCCGTAGCGAAGCACGGTTTCCTTAAGCGCATGGAAGAATTTGGTTCTCTGCGGCTCCGGAATCGCAAGATGGTCCGAATGCGTGCCGCAGTACTGCACGTAATCCTCCGCGTTGAACACGCGCGTTCCGTAAAACTCACGCCGCTCGAAATCCACGTAGCCGTAATCCGTCGCATGTGTGTAATCGAACGGCTCTTTCATATCCTTATATAGCTTTTCGGGCCTGTACAAAGCGTCATACACCTTCTGGATGTCGGCATACAGCGCCTCGTTCGGTGTTTTGTAATCGGCGGACGTCAGCATCATCGCGAGCACCCCGCCGGGCTTTAACAGTTCAAAGGTTTTGGAAAATGCGACGCGCTCCGGGATCCACTGAATCGTCGCCGCAGAATAAATCATGTCGAACTTCTGCTCCCCGAAATCGTGGGTGATGAAATCATCGTTCACGATATGGAAATTCGGGTATTTTCCGTATTTCTCATTCATCTTCGCAAAGAAATTCTCACCGATTTCAATGGCGTTATAATCGCAGCCGGTTGCCAGAACCGGCTCGGTTGCCTGCCCGGTTCCCGGCCCGAGCTCAAGCACCTTTTTGTCAGGGCCGATGCCCGCGTATGCAATCAGATCCGCGAACAGTTCCGGGCTGTATCTTGGGCGGTACTTATCGAAACGCTCCGGTACGGTGTCAAAAATCTTACGGTATTCCATCGTGTCATCCCCCTTTTGCAATGCGTCGTTGCATTTTTCATCAATTGTACCACAACCACGGGCATGCCGCCACCCGAAAACGCAAAAAAGCATTTACAGATTATGCTGAGATTTGCTACAATTTCAGTAACACTTCGAAAGGAAGGTAATTGTATGAAGAAACCATTGGCTGTTTTGCTTACTTTGATTCTGTTACTCTCCCTGACGGCTTCGCTCACATTTGCCGCGGACGCATCATCGCTTCCGGTTACGCTGACGCCGCCGGAGCATATATCCTTAACCTGGCTTGATGGCAATGACTCGCCGACGACATGCGTTTTTGCATACAGCATACCGACGACACTCTCCCTGTTCCAGAAGTCAATTGACGACGCCGAGGACAAGGATGCCTTCTTCGCGCAGTACGGCCTTAACGATGCCTGGTTCCTCATCCAGATTGACTGGGCACTCGATGACGTGAACGACTCTGTTTCCGGCTGGCACTACAACAAGTACTGGGACGGCGGCGCTGACTGCGATCTCGGCAGAGACTCAGGCTACATGTATCACTACAGTGACTGGGACTGTGTCGATTACAGCATCGGCAATATGACCGAAACCATTAACGACGCATGGATTCTCCGCGGCGTGTCAATCGGTTCCCTGAACGGAGATCCCGAGAACGGAACCATCGGCATCAAGGACCAGCTCAAGCCGGAACAGTATACCTATAACTATGAGGATGAAGCTCTCTCCATCGACTTTACCAAGCACACGATGTACGTCCGCGCGCGTTTTGTACTCGTGCTCAGAGACCGTGAGGATCAGGACAGCTACTACTTCTCCGCATGGTCTGAAACCGCTAGTTACGGCAAAGACGCCGCCAAGTATGAAGGGATTACCGCGAAAGACCTTCCCGCACCCGAGATTTCCAATCTCCATATGACCGACAAGGAATTCAACGACAACCCGATTGTCGCTTACACGCTTTCCGTTCCGGACAGCCTGGCGAAGATGGCAGTTGAAGCCTCTGCGCACGGCGGCGGCATCTTTATCGAGACGGAAGCCCGCGTGAAGGGTGACACGGATTGGACCGGAATGGGCAACGCCGACTGGCTGATTACTCCCGGCGAGATGGACTGTGCCCTTGTTTCGCTGATCAGTGAGAATCATCCGTCGATTGCCAAGGATACGCCGATTGAACTCCGCTGCCGTTACCGCTGCAGCCAGAGCGGCTACGACGATGTATTCTCGGAGTACTCGAAGGTATTGACCTTTGAAACAACGGAAATCGGCAATGACCCGCAGCCGACTCCGCCCGCAGCAACGGAAACGCCTACCCCGACGCCGACCGTCGAGGAGAAGAAAGATGACCGATGCCCGATCTGCCATTTCTGCCCGCAGCCTCTCGGCCTTTGCATCTTCATCTGGCTTCTGATCATCATCGTAATCGTTGTTGTCATCATCGTCGTGATTAAGGTGACGAAGAAAGACAAGGACAAAGAAAAACAATAACCCGTAAACGTAAAGGAGGGAGTTCCGATTGGAACCCCCTCCTTTTTTTTGCTTTCAGATAAACTCGGGTGTGTCAAATACGACACCCTCTTTCAAGAGGTAATCGATGAACTGCCGGTAATAGCCGGGCACCAGTTCGTCGGTCTCGTCGTGGGCGTGAAGAAGCAGAATGTGGCTGCCCGGATCAACGAGCAAAGGCGCACCGTTTTGCGGGTTCTTATCCTGAATCCGCTTCCAGACATCGTCTACGGTGAAGCCGGAATTCGGGCGGATGTTGTACTCCGCAAAGTCAAATGTCCAAAGCGTGTCAATCGCCCGGTTCATACCGCTGTCCTTCCACCACTGATACGGAATCTGCGTGTCTTTCAGCTTATGAAAACCGTTCTCACGGAAGAATGCCTGCAAAGCCTCCGCGTTGGCGCCGCCGCGGTTTCCGTACGGGAACCGGAAGGGACGGTATTTCCGCTCTACCCCGGCATCCCTGTAAAGCCGGTCGAGAAGCGTCTCATTTGCCATAATCTCCTGCCTGGCTTCCTCAAGGGAGATCTCGGAGAAGGCCGGATGATGGTAGCTGTGGTTGCCGACAATCATCCCGTGCTGAAGCGCGTAGACTGCGTTGTCGTAATAACGCCCAACGTTCTCGCCGACGGCGAACATCAGCGCCGTGATGCCCTTTTCGTTCAGGTAATCGACAATTGCCGGCGTGTTGGCCGAAGCGATATCGTCGATTGTCAGAATTGCATGAATCATATTCGGAACCTCCTTTTCGGTTCTCAGCCGCCGTTCACGTTACGGATGTAATCCTCGGCGGAAATCATCGGGCGCTCGAGCTCCGCAACCGTTTCGGGCGTAAGCGTCAGTTTCGAAGCATACTCTTCGCCGGCCTTCTCGAATTTCGCGAGAAGCGGGTCGGCGACGATTGCCGCTGCCGGAACGTTCAGCATCGGCGTTTCGGGCACGCAGACGATATCCGGACCGCAGAAGCAGTTCTTACACATAAGCTTCAGCGCATCGAAATTGCCCTCCCAGTTCGGGAAGCCGCAGCCGCAGATGACAAGCGTGTGGATTTTGGAAAAGTCTGCGAGTGCCTCATGTCTGACGGTTCCGTCGTCAAGCTGCTCCATCCGCATCTTCACAAGCGGGATGGTGCGGTCAAGCAGGGCCTTTAAATGGGACGGCATGCTGTAGCAGTAAAGCGGGAAGCTCCAGATGATAAGATCTGAAGTCCGATAGAGGTCGAGGATTTCGTTCTGGTCGTCCTCGATCAGGCAGTGTCCCTCCATCTGCTGCCAGCAGCCGAAACAGCCGCGGCACGGAGCGATGTTCTTCTCAATGACATTAATCACGGTCACTTCGTGCTCTCCGCTTCGGTTAAAGCCCCTCAAAAATGCATCGGTCAGCCGGAAGGTGTCGCTTTGCTTCTTCGGGCTGCCGTTTAATACCAATACTTTCATGTCTGTCCTCCTGATGCTAGATTCCGAGCTTTTTGTAAATCTGCTCGATGAAAGGCGACTTGTAGGCGATGTACCCGTCGATGTCATAAGGATACAGCGCTGCGCCCTCTTCCTTCACGCGGCTGTAGCCACGGACGGCCTCCGGGTCGCTCCGCAGGTAATCGCGGAACGTCATATGCCTCTTTAGCTCCGCCGAATCGGCTGCGCAGACGTACAAATGATGCTTTCGAAGGTGCTCCTTGCCTTCATAATCGAACGCCTCGCGCCCTCTGATTCCCTGGTCACCGTTATGCTGATAGCCGATGCTTTGAAGCGCCTCAATGACAGGCGGAAGCGCTGCCTCGTCTTTAATGACAACATCGATATCGATGATCGGCTTGGCGGAAAGGCCCGGAACGGATGTGCTTCCGACATGCTCGACGGAAAGCACAAGACCGTTCAGTACACCGTCAAGTTCCCTCTTAATCTTTTGAAAATCATCCGCCCACGCGGGATCATACGGACTGACCTCAACCCTTTTATAGCCTCTCGGACCGGTCTTTAAAACCTCCCCGATTCGTACGAAATCCGCACGTTCCTCTGCTGGGTCGTATGTATAATTGTCGGGCACATCGTCAAAGAGCGCAACCCGTTCCATCTCGCTTTCGGGAAGCGTGCCCAAAGCATGCACATACGCCAGATAGGCTCGGCCGTTATTCTTTCCGACTCCGTCGTCCCAGATCTGCTCATAATCCCAAAGCGGAATCATGTAGCAGTCGCGGATGCCGGTCTCCTCCCACAGCTCGCGGAAGGCCGCCGCAAGAGGTGTCTCGCCCGCCTCCACATGTCCGCCTGGGTGCTCAAAGCTCTGCCTTCTTCTGTGAAAGCTGTACACCCACTGATTCTGATAGCGGGCAAAGATGACGACAAATGCGATGTCGCTCAACTCTCCCGCTTTATAATATCGTTTCATGAATCTCTCCTCACATGCATCCTGATTATTTCATCAATCAAACAGCTTCGGAAGCTCCTCCGGTCCGGCGAGAATGTATTCCGCGCCGGCGCTTTCCAGCTCCTCCCTGCTGCCGTATCCCCACAAAACGCCGACACTCTGAAGGCCGTTGGCCTTTGCGCCGTCGATGTCCTGGTTGCGGTCTCCGACCATCAGGATTTCGGATTTGTCCACGTCACCGAGTTCTGTAAGCAGATGCGCGATGACGTCGCATTTTCTGCTGATGCGGCCGTCCATCGTTGCCGCGCCGAAATAATCGAAGTATTGAATCAAGCCGAAATGTTCCAGAATCCGGACGGCAAATTCGTACGGCTTGGAGGTCGCCAGGGCGACGACTGTGCCATTTTCCTTTAACGTTTTCAGAGCCTCGGGAATGCCCGGATAGACGGCGTTTTCAAAGATGCCGGTGTCTTTGAAATACTCGCGGTAATACGAAACCGCACGGTCGGCATCGGCGTCGGAAAATCCGTAATATTTCTTGAAAGAATCCGCAAGCGGCGGCCCGATGAAGCTGTAGAGCTCGCTCCTATCAGCCACCTCGATGCCGAATTTCTTAAGCGCGTACATGACCGAATTTGTGATGCCGAGCCCCGGATCGGTCAGCGTGCCGTCGAGGTCTAACAGACAGTACCGGTAACGCTTCTTCGGCTCTTCGCCGCAAAGCTTTGCCTTCAGTTTCTCCTGCAGCTTTGCATCAATCCCTATAGATTCAAAATAGGCTTCGATTGTTCCGTGCTCCGCCACCAACAAATCCATGAAATCGGTCAGGAAGCTTTCCCTCGGAATCACAATGTTCATGTCGATGTCGGGGTTATGAAGTCGGATCAGTCCGAACCGCTCCCTGTTATTCTCCTTCGTCCGCATGTAATCATAGACGATGTCCTCTTTGCGCACGCCGCACAGCCACAGAAGAAGCGCGGAAATCACGCCAGTGCGGTCCTTACCTGCGGAACAGTTTTCGATGACACCGCCCTCGGCCTCTGCCATAGTCCTGAAGATCTGCCCGATGGTCTTCGAATGCGCGATTTTCATATAGCTGCCGGGCACGGCTTCGACGCTTTCGGGAATGAACGCGCCCTCCTCGATCGGGAGGTTGAAGTAGTGAAACCCTTCCGCATCCGCCAGGCCGTGCGGTCTCGCCTCCACCTCCGAAGGCACTCTCACATCGATGACCGTCGTGACTCCGATGCTTTTGAGAAATGCGATATCCTTCTTTGAAGGTTCCAGCGCCGCATCGCTTCGGATGTTGACATTGTTCTTTGTAAACCGCTCCGGCTGACTGTCCTCGCCGAACGCGGGATTCCACGCACCGATCCGATAGCCGCCGAGCTCTCTCGTGTTTCTTGTTGTCTCAAGAAGCGAGTACGGCGGATTCTCCCAGGCGAGGTCATAGCCGTCCATAATCGAGGTTCCGTTACGCAACGCGTTAAGCTCGCGGAGGCAGGTTTCCGCTGCCTCGGTGATGAATTCCTCAACCATCTCTGCTGTTAAGAAGAACGCCTCTCCCTCTCCGTCATTTCGGAAGAAGTCGTGCATTGCTTCCACCATCCCTTCGGGGTAGAATTCGGCAATTTCCGCAAGCTCTTCCGCTTCAAAGCCCTCAGGAACCGTGATGTCATCACTGAGCGCATGAGCCTCCCGGACATACCGGTTTAAGAGCGCGTAATCGTTATGAAGCCGCTCCATATTTCCGGGGATCTGCGGGTTCCAGTGATACCGGTCATACACGAAATGCCGGTACACAACGTCCTGCACAAGATGCAGATAATAGCCGAGATACAAATCATCATTGAGAATCTTCTTCCCGAACTTCGCGCGGAAAGCGTTCAAATCATAAGTCCTCTTGTTGCCGCCCCAGACGACCGCCCGGAAATGCGCTTTCTGCCGGTCTGCCGAGAAGTCAGGAAGAACGGAACCGAAATTGAGCCGGTTCCGTTCTTTCACGTCGTACTGTTCACATATTTTCTTTGTCACCGCAAGGTGAATCATTCCTGAAGCCATAAACTCTCCCTGTCACATTTTCCAAAAAGCTTAACACGAAATCAAAACCGCACGGCACGGCGCTCCGTCGGCCCCGCCCAGATTAATCGGCGCAGCGCTTAACAGATAGATGCCCTCCGGCACTTCTGAAAGACGGATGCCCTCAAGAAGCGTCATGTCCGCCCCGAGCATGCAAAGGTGCACCGCCATCGGCGCGTCCTCCGGCCCGACGGTTTGCGACTCGTTACCGAACAGCAGAAGCTTCGCTTTGGCAAATACCATCGCGCCCTCCTCTGTCAGTACTGCCTTCCCTTTAATCAGAATTCTGCGGGAAGCACCGATTGCGGAACCGTCTCCGAAAGCGGCCTCGGCCTCGCGCGCCGCCTTCAGAATCTTTCTCGCATCCTTCGCGGTAATCTCGCCTTCGTGCTCATAAACATAAGCATAGCCGACCCATTTGGTCAGGTCGACCTCATCGATCTTCTTTCCTTCCTCGATGAAATGATACGGCGCATCCACGTGCGTTCCGTTATGCGCGCACATTTTGATTGCGGTCAGGTTGCAAACCGCACCCCGGCTCTTTTGCATCATCACGATGCGCTCCGGAGAAGGGTCGCCCGGGTAAACCGCACAGCCGAACACCTCCTGGGAGATGTCGTAAACCTTAACAGGTGCCGTTTCCTTCCCCTTCATCAGTTCAAGAAGCTCCTGATTCTGTTCTAAAAGATCATATACGGCGTCCTCGCTGAGCACGCCGCGCTTCAGACCGGCGGGAAGTTCACCCTTCTCGTCCATCGCGTAGTCGCTCTTCCAGTCCTTTCCGGTATAGTACCGGTCAAGCTCCCGAATCTTATCCTGATATTCTTCAAACCCCTCGAGTGCTTCCTCCAGGGCATGTACTCTTTTGCGCGCCTCGTCAAGGATTTCCTCCATTTCGGTGATGCGCTTCACTGCCTTTTCGGTTTTCGTCATGTTCTCTCCTTCTGAGCCCTACAGGGTATACTCGGGGGACTTAAGCCGTTCCGTCATTGCCTCTTTACTAAGCGGCCCGTCGAAATAAAAGCCCTGTATTACGTCAACACCGAGGCGGTTCAGAACTTCAATCTGCGCCTTCTGCTCAACGCCCTCCGCAACGATATCCAGATGGATGTCGTGTGCCATTTTGATGATATAGGTCAGGATTGTGATATCCCGTGCATTGTCGCGGTCCACAAACCCTTTGTCAATTTTCAACGTATCAAACGGAACCTCTCGAAGGAGGGTGAGCGACGAGCTCGCGGTTCCGAAATCGTCGATGGAAACCTTATAACCGAGCTTATGAAGCGCCTCCACAAACCGGCAAAGTACGCCGAATGTGAATTCGTCACTGTTCTCCGTAATCTCAATCTCAATCAGGTTCTTCGGAATTCCTGCCGCGGTAACGACTTCATCAATATGCTTTGCGACTTCCGGATCGGTCAGATTTCTTCTGGAAAAGTTCACCGAAACCGTCGGCACGGACACGCCCTCCTGAAGCCACCCGGCTATATCGTTGCAAACCGACGTAAGAATGCAAAAGTCGAGAAGACAAATGGCATCGTTCTCCTCCATCACGGGGATGAAAATATCGGGTTTGGCATACTGTCCCTTGCGGTTCCAACGGGCCAGAGCCTCCGCTCCGCATACCTTCCCGCTCCGTATGTCCACCTTCGGCTGATAGAAAGGTCTGAATTCTCCGTTCTTCAGTCCGGCGCGGATGTCGCTTTCGAGCCTCTTCCGCTCTGCGATGGCATCGATGTTCTCCTGCGTCAGCCAGACAACATCCTCATTGTCCCTGGACTTCGCCTTGCTGAGCGCATGTCCGCCGAATACAAGGATATCCTCACCGTCAAGGTCAGTCCGGTCAATATTATATACACCGACATGGGAAGACAGAGAAACACTGCTCTCATGTCCCGTATTATTATCCGTAAAGGAAATCTCCGTTCCCTTTAAGACATCCAAAAGCGCATTCAGATTCTTCTTTCGGACAATGGCAACGAACTTGTTGCCGTACTGTCTTCCGAGAATCTCGTCCTTCTGAATCTGCCCTGCCAAAAGGTTACCGAATCCGGTCAGAATCCGGTTTCCGTTCTCCACGCCGTATACCCGGTTGATGTCCGAGAATTTGCGCAGATCAAAGAATACGGCGGCATAATCCTTCAAATCGGGATTGCCCTTCATGGCATTCAGCCACTCCACATAGCCGTGCTCGTTCGCGAGTCCGGTACGCGCCTCGGTTCGGGACGCCTTGACCAGTTCCTTTTCCTTGTGGACGACATTTTCGAAGAACACCAAAAGAACCGCCAGTCCGACACAGATGTTCATCATGGAGGTACCGTAGTGGAAGATCTGGATGATTTCGCCGCAAATCGGGAGAATCAGATAAGAAATCAGAATCAGCTCCTGGCCTAAGCTCATGCTCTTGCGGTTTTCAATGATAACCGTCGCAACAAGCACTGCGGCAGAAGTCGGGAGCGCCACCGCAAGCCAGTAAAGCGGACCGCGCTGATAGATGTTGTCCGCATCGAAGAAGTAGTACATGTCGGTAAACTGCGATACCGTTACCAGAATAACGGCCGCTATGACAATCACAAAAACCGTGATGAACCGTTTCCGGCACGGCATGTCATGCCTGAAATCATACCGACCGAAAAGCCGCAAAGCAACCATCATCGAATAGATCAGCGCAAGCAGCGCAATCAGATAATATACGGCGGCGTTCACCACATGCATGATGATCACATCCACCTTGGAGGTGCTTCCGCGGTACACGTAGAACAGGTATTCACACCAAAGCATCAGCCCGCACGAGATGCTCGCAGCAAGCAAAACTGCCTTCCGAAAGCGCAAAGGATCCCTGCTGAGCGAATATACCAACGCGGTCAACAGACAGAAAACCGCCTCGAAAATCAGGAAAGATATCTGCGTTGTAAACGGGTCAATCATATCTCCTCCTTTATGAAGCTGCGCCTGCTTCACATCCTGATGCCTGCCTTCGGAACGATATCATTATACATCTTTTTTCTGTTTTTTGCTACCGGAAGATGCGAAGAGAATCTTCGTAATCTCTCTGACATCCCGATGTTTCAGCTTTCGCGGTTCAAAATGAATCACGGAATAAACCGCCTGCAGGACAAGTCCCGCACCGAACGTGCTGATCAGCGTGCCGATGCCGACCGGTCCGCCGAGAAGCCATCCGAACAGCAAAACGACTGCCCACAAAAGGATTTCCACGATGCCGATCGGAATCTTCGGCATGCGCTTTCCGAGTCCGACCAAAAGCGCGTCTCTCGGGCCGCAGCCCTGCTCGCTCTTCATATAAATCGCCATGCCAAATGCCATGAAGACAAAGCCGCACAGCATAATGACGATGCCGAGTATTGTGTTCTTATTCTCCGCAAACGGGTTCAGGCTGTTGAACATCTGCACGAAATTGCCGGTCAGAAGCGCATCAATGACCGTGCCGTAACCGATTCGTTCCTTCATGAAGATATCAATGATAAGGACCACGATTGCAATGCACGTCATCGCGATGCCGTAATTAAGCGGCGTATGAAGCGAGATGCCCATGCCGAGGCAGTCCCACGGTGCGAGCCCGATGTTTGCAAAAATAGTCAGGTGCACCCCGAAGGCAAATACCAAGAGCCCGATTACGATTCTGAACCAGCCGAGAATGATGCTGCGTCGCATTTTCCTGCGTTACTCCTTTGGTGAATTTACGCCATCCAGTACGTTCCGTCCGGCGCCGGAAACAGGAATCCGACCTCCTCGGAAAGCGTGTTTCCTGCAAAATCTTTCACGATGACCTTGTTGTAAAACTTATAATCCTCTGTCTCGCATTCGTGCTCATCGTCCCAGCCTTCCTCGACCCATTCCTCGAGGTAGACCTTGCCGTCCTCGATGAATGTGACGGTCTGGTGCGGTGCGAGCGGGAACGAAATCCGCTCCGGATAATAGCACTCGAAAACTGCGCCGTTCTGGCTGAACACGTGAATCGGATTGCCTGCGGCCCGGAGGTTATAAAGCTCGACTTCGTCAAATCCGAACGATGTCACTGCCTCCAAAACCTCCTCCGGAAGGTACCGGTAAAGCGTAATCTTATTGCCGCTGTAATTGCCCTGCAGGAAATAATAAAACCCAGCCGCGTACGTCGGCTCGCTGTAAATAACGTCGTGCTGTTTTTCGAAGGGCTGATAGACCTTTCCGTTCGTGAAATCATAAAAGGTCAGGATGTCACCCGGATGACCGCCGCGCTCCGCCCACAGAGTCTGGTCATAAAAATCCGTATTGTCGGAATGCGCGAACGCAAGCCGTTCCTGGCCGTAGATTTTCTCGATGTACCGGCCCTCGATTCTGTCAAATCTTTTAATCATCTTCTGCTCCCTGTTAACGCACTTTCTTTGCAAAGAACAGCAGCAAATCGTCATCGTTGACGCACGGCTCATACTGGCCGAGCTGCTTTCCTTGGTACCAGACGCCGCTGCCGTCCGGAATGTAGCCTCGCTTCACATAGATGCGCTGCGCCGGGCCGTAACCCGAATGTACGCCGACCGCGAGGAACACATGGTCCGCAAGCTTCGCGGCTTCTGCCTCCGCGACGTCCAAAAGCCTGTTGCCGATGCCCTTGTTGTGGATGTGGAAGAACACGCACAAATCGACAATCTCCGGCCAGCCGTTTCCGACGTACGGGCCTTCGCACGGCTTCAACACAAGCGTGCAGATGCCGGCAACCTTCCCTTCGTACTCCGGGATAAATACAAGGCGCTCCCCCGCTTCCTGCTCTTTATAATAGTTTTCGTAATTGGCCATATCCGGATGCCAGCCGTAAGACTGATACGTATCGAAAATGGCCTTTGCATCCTCCGGAACCATGCTCCGGATTCTGATTGTTTCGTCTTCGTAATAAACCTTCATGGTTACCTCATTTCAATTCAAAACGGTACACCTTCACCTGCCGCTTGCCCTCCGCGTACATCTCGTTGTCCTCTGGAATGTCCACGGTCTCAAGATAGGTTCCCCCTGCCAGCTCACAGGTGCGCGCCGACGCATCGTTCGTCGGAACACAGGTGATGATGACATACGTAAGTCCGTGCTTGCGTGCCTGTTGAAACAGCAGCCCGCATGCCTTCGCCGCATAGTGATGTCCGCGGTACGGCTCATCGATTTCGTAGCCGATGTTGCCGCCGACGTAAAGTTTCTCGTTATGTCCGATCCGAAGGTCACATTTTCCGACCTTCGTTCCGTCTAAAAGACAAATGTCAAAGTAGTAGGCGGGCACCCAGTTCTTCTCGGGCTTTGCCTCGCCAAGGCGTGTAAGCTTTAAGAATATCTCGTCCGACTTAAGGTCGCTTACATCAAGGAATGTAGGTTCTGCCGGCAGGCTTCTCACCCGGTCACGGTATATGCTGAACCGCACGCCGACGGAGTAAACGAACTCGCCGCTTTCCATCAGCTTCAGGATGTCCTCTTCCGTTGCCCAGCGCGCCTCGGTGGTCTCACCGGGCTGGGGGACATAATCCCTGCAATCCATATCCCTGCGGAGCAGATAAAGGTCGAGAAAATAGTTCTTATGCTGATAGGTTGCGAAAAATGTGAGCTCATAGGCCTTACACACGATTCCGGTTTCTTCGCCGACCTCGCGCACGGCCGACTGCAGCGTGGTCTCGCCCGCGAGCGTACCGCCGCCGACAAATTCCCACTGATTGCCCGCCTTCTTGGCCGGATGACGCTTCTGGATCAAGAACTCGCCCTTCGAATTCCGAATCCACACCTCAGCGCACACATAGTACTCGCCCTCGCCAAATGCCTCACCGCGCACGTGCGTGCGCCCGAGAGGCTTTCTTTCGCTGTCAAACAGGTCCCATAATTCCATCGTTTTGCCCTCACATTTTCCAATCTTACCGGTGGATGTACAGTCTCGTCATCTCCGGCTCGTCGTCGCCCTGCGCCATGCAGTGGAACTCCCATCCGTACCGCTCGTAAAAGCCCGTGTGATCCGTCACGAGATATACCGGCGAGATGCCGTGCGCGCGCTGGTCCTCCACGACAAGGTCCAATAGCCTGCCCGCAATCCCGCGGCCGCGATAGCTTTCCTCGGTGTACACCGCACACACATTCGGCGTCAGGTCCTTGCGGTCGTGAAAATCGTTCTCAATCACGCCGACCCCGCCGACGATTGTATCGCCGTCGAGGCACACGTACCAGCCGTACTCGGTCTCACCGTTTAGGTAGGCGTCCATGCACTCGAGATAGGCCTCCTTGGGCACGCCCCATTTTTCATGGAACCATTGTGCCGCATCGTCCTTGCGCCCCGGGATCTCCCGAAGCGTCTTGTATTGTAATTCGCTCATTGGATAATTCTCCTCAATAATCTTTCGCAGTTCGTCCCACTTCATAATCGTCAACACGTCATCGTGGTCGTCCTGCTCGTAGTCGACATCCCCCTTGTACCAGACCGGGAACAGCCCCACGCTTCGCGCGCCCTCGACGTCCCACCGGTAGTTGTCGCCGATGTACCACACGTCCTCCGGCTTAAGGTCCGCCTTTTCGAGCGCCAGCCGGAAAATCCTCGGATTCGGCTTGCGGAACAGATACTCGCTGGTCGGGATGATGAATTCAAAATGATTGTCCGGAAGCACCTTGTTGATACGCTCGCGCACGATGTTTCCGTCATAGGAAATGTTGCTGAGAACCGCCGTGCGGATGCCCTGCTCCCACAGAAACTGAAGAAGTTCCGGCATGCCCTCCGTCGGTCTTCCGGGCGACGCCGCATCCCAGAACACGCGGTCAATCTCCGCAGAAGTCAGATCGATCGTGATCCCAAGCGACTCGTAAAGGTACGATGTAAACATGTGATTCGGGACTTCCACGCTCTTACTTCCCGGCGTGTTCAGATCCGCGCGCTTCACCTCTTTGATGACCGCGACAGCCTCCGCCTGAACCTGCTCGGGCGTCAGGTTATAGCGGTTTCTCGTTGCATACTGCATCACCGCCGCCGTGCCGTTAAGGCCGCAGAACGGTCCCTCCGTGATGAGCGTCTGGCCATAGTCAAACAGAATCATTTTCGGCTTCTTCATTCGCGCTTCGTCCTTTCCGCCAACCGGTCATCTCAGGTTGATCAGCCACTCTTCACCGTCCACGATGTATTGAAACTCCGTGAGTTCCGGATCATCGAAGATCTTCAACAGCTCCGTGAGATCATCCACCGCGGGAATGTTCGCAAGCTCCGCTCGGTCGATCCACGTCATCTCGCCCTCCTCGGACGAAATGACCTCGCCCGTGAACTGCGTCGCCTCGAACAATAATACAATGTAGCGTCCGCCGTCGATCGGAAACTGCTTGATTCCGACCAGCTTCGGCTTCTCGATTGTAAGCCCCGTCTCCTCCTTCATCTCGCGCACAACCGCATCGACAAAGGATTCGCCCGGCTCCACGTGACCGCCCGGCAGCGTGTACCCCTGCCAGTCCTTCTTCACGCGGTTTTGCAACAGCACGCGGTCGCCGTCCTTGATCAGGCAAAGCACCGCCAGTTCCACTCGTTCCGTTCTGTCCATATTCTGCTCCTTGTAATTAACTCTCGAGAATCGCCTGCACCGCGCTCTCATCCAGTTCGGAAAATGGCACGACTTCCTTCGGGGGAACGCTGTGCTCGTTGATGATCTTCTCCATCCAGAGGAGGTTGTACCAGCGGCCGAATTTGTTGCCGCAGCCGTGATAGCGTGCCACCGGCTTGTAGCCGATTGCTTCGTGAAAATGCTCGCTGTTTCTCGTGAGGTACGGGTCCTCCTCGTCCATCGGATCCGCAGCGCCGGCATAGAGATTGGTAATGTTCTGAAGCTTCAGAATTGCCTCAAGCTTTTCGTATAGAAGCTTCCCGATGCCTCTTCTGTGGTAATCGAGGTCGATGTAGATCGAAGTTCCGACTGCCCAGCCGTATGCCGCTCTCTGCGCAAAGCGGGATGCGTAGATATAGCCGACAATCTTACCGTCCTCCTCCGCCACAATGTACGGATAGTTCACAAGCGTGCTCCGCACGCGCTCCGTAAACTCCTCAAGCGACGGCACCTCGTACTCGTACGAAATCGCCGTGTTCTTCACATAATAAGCGTAAATCTCAAGAATCTGCGAGGCGTCCTCCACCTTCGCAATACGAAATGTGATCACGATCTTTATCTCCTAACCAAACTTCTTTTGTCTTTCAACGCCGGACTCTCAATCGTTCAACTCCGGCACGAACTGCCACATGCGATGCGTAAGAAGCTCGCCCTTCATGGCCATCAGCGTCTCGCGGTCGATCCAGCGGTACGCGACGGTCTCGCCCTCCTGCAGGACCACGCTGTCCTTGTCGCAGGCCGTCTCAGCAAGATACTCCGCGTACACCGAGTGCGTCGGCGGATTAACGACTCTTCCGACCTCAGTCAGTCGGTCAGCGGTAATTCCGGTCTCCTCCTTAAGCTCACGGATTGCACCGTCCAAGGGGCTCTCGCCGCGAAGCGCCGAACCGCCTGCCGATGCCTCCCACATGCTGCCGTAGGTTTTGCGCGGGTCGCGCTGCATGATCAGGTACGTGCCGTCCGCATGCTTTACGATAATCTCGCACACAAGGTGGTACACGCCGTCGGCAAATGTCGCCTGCTCGCCGCGCACGAGCGTCACGCCCGGAATGATATTAAAGTCGCTGTCATAAGCGTCCCAGAGTTCCATTTTCCGCTCCTTTATGCACTTCCACTCCGACACGAGCCGCTCCGTGCTCCACGCCGCATTTGCGGGGCTCGTGGACGGAAGGCAGGTCGCCGGCCGGTGGATTGTCGGTTGAATGAAGCGCTCGTAGTACCGAAGCGCTGTCTTGCCGTTGACGTAGATCGCTTCAATCGTTGCTGTTTCCAAAATCACCCGAAGGTCGTTCGGCACGACGTTTCGTATGCTCGCGTCCGAGGAACCCTCGATATCGCACGAATGAATCACGTCCCAAACCGCGACGTGATTTCTGAGCAAAAACGCCCGTTTTTCTTCGATTGTCCGCGGCACGTCCTCGCCGAACACCGCTGCCGTCACATTCCAGAAACGGTTCTGCGGATGTCCGTAGAAAAATCCTGCCTCCCGCGATTTAACCGACGGAAAGCTGCCGAGGATCAACACTCGGGAATCCCTGTCAAACACAGGGGAAATCGGATGAACAATCATCTTAGCTCCTTACTTCTTTCCGTACTTGCGCTGCAGCTTCTGCGCTCACCCTTCGTGGTGAGTTTCCTCCAGTATCCTGAGTCCTTCCTCGATGTCGTTCCCGAGAACCTCCTGAATTTTTTCGAAATCATGCTCTCTGTGAAGCTGATCCATGGTTTTCAAAAGTTCCTCTTTCCCGTACTTATTGATGAACATCGCCATCGCCTTGATGGCGTTCACGTCATCGTATTCGTAGAAGCCTTTCCGGCAAGTCGCAAGCGCATCGCACTCGTAGCAGCCGTCGATGCCCTTTTCCATGCAGCAGGCAGTGTTGGGGCATACCTTTCCGGGATAACGGCATGCGTCGGAACAGGTGTTGTAAGCCGTTCTGCATCCTCCGCACCAGTTCATAAAAAAGCAATGGTTACAGGACAGTCCGCATCGGGCAATCGGGTCCGCTCCTTTTCTCGCATTCTGACAAAGCTTATTCTTGATCCGGCACATAGCTTCGATATGCATGATCCAATGTCTGGAAAAAGGCATCCTAAGAAGTCCGCGTACATCCTTGTCGCACCAGTAATCAATCAGCCAGACAGCATCCTCGTCCGTGCTTACGCATTGGCTGTCGCTCACCCGCTTCTTATCCTCGTCAGAGAACTTGCGCTTCAAATCCTTATAGGCGAGGCTTCGCAGCAGTTCGTCGGTGGAATCCTTCACCGCTTTGCAATACTCAAACAGGGCTTTGACATTTAACTTCTTCGAAAATTCCGCAATTTCCTCGCCCTTAAGTTCATTACCCGTGGTGATGATGGGACTGCCCGTTTTCATCTGCCAATCACCTGCGAAAAGCACCTGCTCGTCCCCTTTGATCAGCGTGTGCGCCACGATATCCTCAATGCGGAAAATGTGCCACATCGAATACGCAAGCGACTTGCTGTGATAACCGTCCGCCCCCGCAAACGGCATTTGGTAAAAGGCTTCCTCCGGATACGGATTCACGATATACGAAATCTGCGTAAGCAGATCGTTTCGTAAGTCAATCAGTACTTCGATTCCCTCGGCGAAGGTCGCTTCCCTGCCGATGAGCGATTGCATCTTTTTGTTCTTTTCCGACCAGTCTTTATTCATATCCGTAATCCCCTTTCATACTGATAATGAACCACTAACCCCGTCCCCAAGGTGCTCTACATCTTCACCGCTTTCGTCGCGATGGAACCGCTCATAAAACCATCCAGCGGAGTGCCACCGCGGTCCTCATAGAACCCGACGATTGCAAAGCCGGCGTCAATCTGCCCGCCAATCTGGTCCGTAAGCGTGTGCCCCCAGATGTAGCCTTCGGCTTCCGCAATCCGTTTGATTCCGGGATTGTCCAGATGGTCAACATCCGCGTAAGGCAGCTTGTACTCCACGCTGAGCACGCCCTGCTCGAATTTCACCGGATCAAAGATACACTCGACCCCGTTGCTGAAACCCGCGATGAGAATGCCGCCCTTCTTAAGAATTCTTGCGCACTCCTTCCACACAGGAAGCACGTTGTCGATATAACTGTTCGACCACGGATTGATTACAAGGTCAAAGCTTTCATCGGAAAATGAGGACAGATCCTGCATGTTCCCCTGCACCGTTGTAATCTTCAGCCCGTCCCGTTCGGCAACGTACAAGTCCTTATCCAACTGCGTTCTACTGTTGTCGAATACTGTCACGCTTGCACCCGTAGCTGCCATAATCGGCCCCTGCTGGCCGCCTCCGCTCGCAAGGCAGAGCACGTTCTTTCCTGCCAGCTCCTTCGGAAACCAGTCACGCGGAACCGGCTTCGTCGGTGTCAGCAGGATGCTCCATTGTCCCTGTCTCGCCAGCGCTACTTCCTCGCTCGAGACCGGAACGGACCAGCGGTCCGCATTTGCAGACCGCTCATCCCAGATTTTACTGTTTTCTTTCAGGAAATCCATATCATTTTCCTCATTTCTTCTGATAGTGTCCGGCTACATGAACGCCTTTGTATCCGATCTTCCGGTAGAAATCGTTTCCGCCTCCGGTAATCACCTCGGCGCCGAGCGGCCGCAGGACCTGCTCGTGGTGCGCAAGCGCAGCCGCCGCGAGTCCCTTGTGCTGATGCTCGGGAACCGTGCAGAGAGGCTCCATGTAAGCAAGTTTATTCTCCGGCACCCACCACATTCCGGAAAAGCAGACGTAATTGTCGTCCTCGTCCGCAATGACGGTGGTATAGTCGTAAGTTGCATGCGGTGCGGGCGCAATCGTTGCGCCGAGCACGTTCTGGTAAAGCTCATGCGGGCTGATTCCGCCGTTTCTGACCGGCGTCTCCCAGTCCTTGAACTCGCCGTGTTCCGCCTTGTTAAAGCCGTCCCACAGGCATTTTGCGACCTTCAGAGGGTCGTTGTCTTTCGGCTCCGTAAAATGATACCCCTCCGGAAGCGGGTAATCGAGCGTCCCTGTGCGGAAATCAAAGTACAGGTCCGAATCCTCATAGATAAGCTGATATCCGCGCCTCTTCGCCGCTTCGATCAAAGCCGTTTGCCGGCTTCCGAGCACGAACTCCGTCGGGTCCTCAAACTTCGGAAACGCCGTGTCCGCATACGCAATCATCTCGTCCGCAAGCGCCTCGTAGCCGGGCCGCAGCACAAAATAAAGCTCGTCCGCCGACGTCTCGTAGAAGACAAATGCAACCGGAACATCCCCGTCCATCCAGAACCGGTCAAGCCGGTCGTAGGCACGGTCATGCCAGGGTGACGTAATCGCATACTCGAAAAACGGTGCCGCAGGTCCGTTGCTCTCTTCGTGATTGTAGACCTCCGTCATCAGCTTCCAAACGAGGTTGATGTCCGTCAATATCTGAAATTGTTTTGTCGTGATCATACTGCCTCCGTTCTGCGGAGCCCTTAGAATCGGCCCGCACGGTCGTCCATGAAGTACACAAGGTTGATCCGCACTTCATGTCGTTCGATGTCACGGTTTGTGTAGCAGCAGGTGTCGAAGCCAAGCAGCTGAAAGCCCTGGCTTTTATAGAACGCGATTGCCCTCACGTTGCAGGACTGCGTCTCCAGCATGACCGCCCGGCGACCCTGCGCCTTCGCGATCTCCTTCGCCTTGTTCATCAGAGCCGTGCCGATGCCCTGACGGTGCAGGGAATCGTCCACCCACAGCTCCGTCACCATCAGACGGTTGCTCCATTCCTCGGGGCATACCTCGATGCACGCCAAAAGCTTCCGCTCGCCGTTCTCCTCGGAGTACATGCCGTACGCTTCGGCCTTCTCCCAGTGGTCCTGATACAGCCCATCGGGAAAATCATACTCCTCCGGCGTGTGCGTCACCGGCGTCTCAAACTTCTTCTTAACCAGCTTCGCCTCATAAGCGTCCGGCGTCTCCGTGATCTCCACGTCGAAATACTCCTCCGTGGTGTAACGAAGCATAATCGGAACTCCCTTCCACTCCTCCTTCGGCAATGCTACAATGTTATGTTCTTTTTTCATTCTTCTACCTCAAATGCTTCTTCTATGCTGACTACATCTGCGAAAGTGTCCCATACATCCTCGTTATAGTAACGGTATGTGGTCTCCCCAGTCATATAGTCGTTGTCAAATGTGGAATTGCAGCCCTCGGGCACGATCACACCGAAGTCGCGGTCAAATGCGGACTTGATCGACGCATCGATGCAGTAGTTGGTCTGAAGGCCGGCGATGATCACCGTCTCCTCGCCCTTCTCCTCGAGGTATTTGCAAAGCTCCTTGTTGCTGAAACAGCTGTTTACGGTCTTCACGAACACCTTCTCACCGGGCAACGGCGCGAGCTCTTCGTAGAATTCAAAATCCTCATCGCCCTCGCTCATGCCGCTTCCCTCGCCGGCGTCGTGCCGCACGTAGATGACCTCCACGCCGCGCGCTCTGGCCTCCGCCAGAAGCTTTTTCATATTGGCCACAAAGCCTTCAAAGTTGTAAAGATCTTCAACTACCAAAGCCTTTTGAAGATCGATTGCAAGTAAAACCATGGTATTTTCCTCCGATTATCATGCGAACAGCGTCTTCACAATCTGCTCCGCGCACTCTGCCGGAGTGTTCACGCTCGTATCGACGCGCATCGTGTACTTGATATCCTTGCTCATCAGCTCCGCCTGCTCATCGGACTGGCTCTCATAGCGGTCGCCGCGCTCGATGTTGCGCTGTTTGCAGATATCAAGCGGGCAGTATACCTCGACGATGCTTAAAGGGCTGTCCTTCATGATTTCCATGAGCTGTTCATAGTGCGGCTTGATTTCATCGCGCTCCACCAGGATGCCGTCGATCAGCACGTTCTTTCCGAGGTCGGAATAAAGCTTTGCCGTGTGATACATCAGAATAATCACTTCCGAAAGGTATTTCCAATAGTCCTCCTCGAGATACTGCTCGCCGACCATCTCCTGAAAGAGGTCGTTCGCCACAACATAAAAGAATTGGTCTCTGCGCTCCTGAAGCGCTTCGACAATGGATGTCTTCCCGGAGCTCGTCACTCCGTTTAAGAATATAATCTTACCCTTTTCCATTTCGGGTCTCCTTCATTTGATTTTATTAAAACGCTTTAAGATTCCTGTCGGTATGGGGCCGATCTTACCGTAATCGCGCATATGATTATTTCCGACTTTTTAAATCCTAAACGGCCTGCTCATCCATACCGAAACGCGTACGCGCCATATGGTATGTCTGCTGCAGGGCAGCGCTCTTATCCTTTACCTGCTCCCACGCCTTTTGCATGTATTCCTCAGCCTCTTCGGGCTTATTCAGGCGCATGCATAACTGGGCGGCGGCATAGTATTTGCCACTGTACTCTTTGGCAAATGGAGACGTATTCGCAAGCATCCGGCCTACGGTTTCCTTTGCCGCGTCATACTGCTCGTGCAGGAGCTGATACTCGAAATCAATCATCTCGAGCATCGTAATGTACGGGTCGGCAGTCTCATTTCCGAACTGCTCATGAGCCTCGTTTTTGATGCTCTGCGCTTCCGCCGCATCCCGAAGACCGCAAACCGCATCCATGCGGACGTTCAGGTACAAAAGAAGCGAAATGCCGCGGTCGATGAAACGGATGCTCCGGTCGCGCACATCCTTTGCGTCGGGCAGATTCAAAAGCTCCAGCGCCTTATCGTAATTCTTCAGTTGGTTCTGGTAATCCGCCGAGTACATGACGAAATCCTTAAGGTACACATAGTTAACCTTCTTGCCGCTTTTGACTTCGCTGATGACCTGATCCGCGAGCCCGAGCGACTTCTCGGTATACCCGTTCGTGAGGATTTCCGTCCGGAATTCCTCATGCATTTTGCTCTCCGGCCTGTTGCGTTCGCGAAGCAGGGAACCCCGCAGAAGCAGGTACGTTATCGGAAGGGCCACCACCATGATGATGACAAATACCACCCCGAATTCCGCGCTGATTTGCGACTTAAACACCCAATAAACCGCGAGGCACACAATCACAACCAACGCATACAGAATACTGAAAGTGTAAACAAATACATTTCTCATAGCTACCCCTCCGAATGATTGATTTCTTTGCTGTCTTCTAACGTCCTTCTTCGGTCACATAATCGGCAAGCGCCAATGCGATATCGAAATGTCCGACGTCATGCTGTCCGCCGCTTGTGTAGTTCTTGCCGCGGTCGTCCCATTCGGGTGCGTCAAGAAGGTCTCCGCTTGTAAAAAATACATAGAGGTCAAGTCCGCGGAACGTGCACATCGCCTGCACGCCGGCGCTTTCCATCTCCACGGAAATGCAGCCGTCGGCCTTGCGCTTCGCGAAGTTGTTGCGCGTCTCGCGGTAGAACGAATCCGTCGTCCATGTCTTTCCGAGCACATGCGGGATTCCGAATTCCTTCATGAAAGCTTCCACCACCGGTGCGTTCGGCATATCCACATAGTCCGATGCCGGCATGTAATGGTACGAGGTGCCCTCATCGCGGTAGCCCGCCGTCGGTACCATGACCTTTCCATGCGCAATCTCCTTATCTAGGCAGCCCGCGCCGCCGAACAGAATGAACTTCTTACACTTCAGTTCAAATGTGGCGTCCTCAATCAGTCCCACCGTAATCGGTGCCCCGACGTAGGTTTTGTAAAAGGCGAAGCGCTTCCCGTTTTTCTCGATCAGGTAAACAGGCGTCTTGCCGGTCGCGCACCAAAGCGCCGCAATCTCGCCGCTCACGAAGTTCTCTACGACAAACTTCTCAATTTTGTCGGAAAATGTGATGATGCACGCATCCACCGCAACCGCGTCCTCTTTCACGCCCGGATTGATGATGGCCTCCGACAGGTTGTCAAATGTATCGGTTATCATTTTGCGTCTCCTTTCACCGGCGCAATCGTGCAAAGCTTGCCGCGCAGGATGTAGCCGATCTTCTCGTAGCACGCGTTGGACGCCACATAGTCCGCATCCGTATAAAGCATCGGCGTGAAGCCGGCCTCCTTCACAATCATCGTGACGTTATATACGAGATTCTCCGCGAAATGCTTTCTCCGCGCCTCGACTCTGGTGTACACGAGTCCGATGGCAGCCATGTCGCCGTTCGGGTTCCAGCTGCAGCTTGCAACCGCGCGTCCCGACGCGTCCTTCCAGAAGTACAGCCCCTTGTTGGCAATTCCGACCTCGGCCTTTTTGCGGTACTCCTCCATCGTCTCGTAGTCCGTGTCGATGTCGTGGTGGAAAAGGTCCATGAACTCGACAAGCGCGTCGGCATCCTCCTCCGTGCAGCAGTGAAGGCTGCCCTCACAGGCGTCCTTCGGCGCAATCGGCGCGGGGTTGTCGTACGCGAACATATTGGTCTCGATGACAAATGTGATACCGTCCTCCAGAGCCCTCTTCATGAAATACTCTGCAAGCTCATATTTGATGTTGAAACGGTGATTACCGTCCATCAGGCCGTTCTCCTTGCACAGGCTGTAAGCCTTTTCAAGCTCTTCCTCCGTTGCATCGTCTGCGTTCCAGATCCACACCGGAAACGGGTCGCAGGAAAAGCAGATGATCAGCCGCTCGTGGTCCGTAAGAAGCAGCGTGTTATTTCCCTTTAACAACCGTCCGAGCACGAAAAATGTGTATTTATCGCTCTGTAATACGGCGTAGTCTCTCTCATTCGCAAATTTGTCCATCTTCCAATCTCCTCAAATATGCTGCGACGCCGTCCTCGTCGTTTGAGGGCGCAATGTCGTCCGCGATTTCTTTGACCTGCGGCAGGGCATTCGCGACTGCAATGCCGAGCCCGCAAAGTCTAATCGGCTCAATGTCGTCGTGGTCATCGCCGAAATAGATTGCCTGATCCGTCGGAATTCCCGCTGCCGCAAGCATCTGTTTAATGCCGTTCCACTTCGTCGCGGTCCGGCTCATAAACTGTACAAGCTTCTTATCCGCAACCGTGTAATATACATCCTCCGGAATAACACCGACTGCATATGCCAGCTCCCCCGGCGTCATATCAGGATGGCTCGCAATCACTTTATAAACGCCTTCCCGCTTTGCGACCTCCTCAAGCCGGTCGGTCACAATCGGCTGCCAGATTTCAATGTTTGTATTCGAGTACAGCCCGCCGGATGCTTCGATGGAAATCACCGTTCCCGGAATCTGCGAAAGCTTCTGAAGGATTGCTGTCGCGCTGTCCGTTTGGATTTCGTTCTCGATTGTTCCCTGCGGCGTTATCGTCCGGGCACCGTTTAGTGTCGTATACGACGTGACCCCGAGCGTATCCCGGTAATCTGTAATCGCCCGCTCCGGCCGTGCCGATGCGATGAACACGGTTGCGCCGGACTGCTGCCAGTCACGAAGCACTTCTTTCGTATAATCCGAAATAGTCTTGTCGGTCCGCAGGAGTGTGCGGTCCAAATCCACAATGATTGCTCTCAATGGTTCTCTCCCCTCGTTATTCTACAACTGTAGTCTATCTTGTCTTTTCCGTTCAGGTCTGCAGTGTGCAGTGATATCTTGTCACCTCGCCGTCCGGATACTGCTTAACCTCAGCATCGGCGGCAAATCCGCATCCGCGGTAGAACCCGACACCCTCTTCGTCGGTCTGTGCATAAAGCTTTTTAATCCGGCCGGATTCCAAAGCCTTTCGAATCAGCTTCCGGCCGATTCCGAAGTGACGGCACCCGGAATCGACGGCGATTCCGACAATCTCCGCACAGGCTTCCTTCACCTCAACCACAAGCATGCCGGCGACATAATGCTCGGTCCGGTACACATAGATTTCGGTATCCGGTGACTGAAGCAGGGATGTCATCTTTTCGTTGTATTTTCCATAGGCCGGCTCATACATGCAGTGCGCGTAAAGATTGTACGCTTCCTCCGAAAGCAGCCACTCCCGGTCATTGCACATAACGGCCTCTTCGCGCTGAAGAGCCGAAACATGCGTGACTTCGTTGGCCTCATCCGGATACTCCCTGAAAAATGCCATGCCGATTGCCTCGGCGGTCCTGATGGAGGCCTCGTTCGTGTACTTGCAATACGAGTAAAGCGCCGGGTAAGAGGTGTTGCGAAACGCCCAGTCCCGGACAGCCGCGGCCGCTTCTTTGGCGTAGCCGTTTCGCTGCAGGTCGGCGCGGATATGGTATCCGATTTCCGGAAGCATCTCGCCGTCGATGTTTTGCAGCGTCAGCCCGCAATCGCCGATCATCTCGCCGCTGTCCTTCAGGCATACCGCCCAAAGGCCGAAGCCGTACTGCTGATAGCGCGTCTGATTCCTTGCAATCCAATCGCGGACGCGGGTTTCATCAAACGTATACGGATAATGCTGCATATTGACGGGATCCGCCAACACCTTATATAGCGCATCGTAATCCGACATGGTCATCTCACGAAGAAACAGCCTTTCCGTCTCAAGCCGGAACGGCGCAACAAACTCCTCCAGTTCCGTGTGCTCCGCAAGTGCTTTCTTCGTATCGATTCGGTAATCCACCGCCTCGGTATGGTCAAATGTGTCATCGAAGTATTCGCGAATCCGGACGCCGCCGAGCGACTCCATCGTCTTCCACGACGCGGGGTTGTCGAGGTCGGCATCCATAAACACGGTCTCAATTCCGTGTTGGTTGCAAACCTTCAGCCCGAGGTATAAATTCACTTTGTTATAGCCTTTGCCGCGCTCGGTCGGGCGGATGCTGTAACCGATATGACCGCCGTACTTTTTGAGCCTTTCATTCAGCGCCAGGCGGATGTTGATTACGCCGACGATCTTCCTGTCATTTTCCCGAACAAAGAAGAATTCCCTTGCCGGTACCTTCACCTCGTTCGTCTCCACCACCGTGCGTGCTTCCGTCGACCGAAGCCAAGCCTCGTAATCCTCGAGATGGTGGTCAAGCCCGCCGGCTCCATTAATATCCGAGCCGTACTCTATAAACTCATTGATATAGGCAATTGCCTCTTCTTTTCGTTCCAGACTCGGAACTTCCAGATAAAACCGTTCCATTTTTTTCCCCATGATTTTTGCATATCTCCTGTCGTTGCAATGTGCAAATTTTGCACATTGTGACTACCCGGAACATGCAAATCTTTCAGTTTGATTCTCTATGATTCAGTTCCTTCAGTTTCTCATCGGTGATTGCCCCGATCTCACCCTTGTCAATCAGGTGCATTTTGCCGACCTTCCGGATGCGGTCGCCTTTCACATAGATGGCGCTCATGTCCTCCATCGCAACAATCGGATGCGTCATGGACATCTCCTTCAGTCTCGGAATGAACCATTCGCCTTCCTGATAGTGCGCCTTAATTGTTATGTTCGTAAGTCCGAGTGCCTCATAAAAATGCGGGTCATCCCAGATATAAGCGACGTTGCGTCCAAGGTTCATCGAACCCGCGCTTACGCCGAGAATCACGGCCTTGCTCCTATGAAGCTCCGTGTCAATCCCGAGGTCGCGGATCAGCTTAATCTGCCATGTCGGTTCGCCGCCCATGAGCCAGATGCAGTCCGCCTCCTGAATAAGCTTTGCTGCCTCATCCTTACCGGTGCGACGGTCAATCACATGCTTTACGGCAAATGCCAGACCGATCTCCGCAAGCATTTCGTGCATGCCGTCCCGGTCGTCGTCATTCTGCTCGTAATTCTCCGGATCGGCGCTGATAAATACGATCAAATCCCGCTTAGGCAGGTTCTCTTTTAAAACATCCGCGAGCGCATCGTTGAAATGCCGGTAGGGGAAGCCGCTGAACAGCCCGAGAAGGGCTGCGTTCATCGGCTGCATATTATTCCCGATCAGACGTAACATGGCGCATGCGTATTCTTTTGCTGCGCTGATATCATACTCCGGCGTTTCGCCGCGATATTCCGACAGTGCTTTCCGAAGAAGTTCGTGATGCTTCTCCGGCAGGTTCTTAAGCCCCCACTCGCCGCCTTCATTCTTAGAAAGGACCTTCCCTTCCTGCTGCCAGGCATAAACTCGTGCGAGGTTCAAAGTAAGGTACATCGTATCTTCGGCGATATCGTCCTCCGCATCACAGATGTCATTCCATATCGAATCCATATAATCTTCGGCCGGCACCGCACCGAACACATCCGCAACCGGCTCGCCGTACAAGCAGACGCCTCTTGTGCGGATTACCGTAACATGCGCCGCAAGGTCCTTATCGGTGCCGTTCATCTTCTTTATGTAGTCGTCCGGATTGTCCCGGTACCACCCGAGATGCATCGCCGAAAAATGTAGCACAAAGGGCGTCGGATACACGAAAGGCTTACAAACCTCGCGCTTCACGACGCTCATCTCAATGCCTTTTGCGGGAGCATGCGCGTTCAGGGCGACAACCATGTCCATATACGCACGCTTCGTTTCGTCAGGCATATCATTTTCCACAACGACCAGCAGGTCAATGTCGCTTTTTAAAGGGTTGAAGCACCCCATGACCGCCGAGCCGTGCAGGTATATTCCGACAAGGTTATCGCCGAGAATCCACTTGGACTCCCGGACGAATTCCTCAGTCAGTTTTTCAGCTGATGTGTTCATCTTCGGTACCAAAATCTAAAAATGTTCCGTGACCCATGTAAGCTTCTCCGTGAACACGCGGCGGAGCATTTCCTCGTTCGCGTTCACGGTGACGTCCGTCCGAAGCATCGCCTCGTCGAGGTTCAGGCAGCCTGCTGCCATCTGCGCAAGCGGACGCACGTTCAGTTCGATGTCCGCCTTCGGCGCCGAATCCTCACCGTCCGCCGCAAACCGCTCTCCGACCAGCTCGACACGGTCCGGAAGCACGCGGTAGGTGCGGTTGTTCTCCTCGATAATCTCATCCGAAATCTTAATCGTAAAGTCGCAATCCGCAGGCTTTTTAATCGTCTCAAGAAGCCGCTTCGCATTAATTACGCGAAGCATGAATTCCTGCGTCGGAATCTTCTCGATTTCATATGCATACGGTGAGCGGACAATCCGGATCAGGTCGATGCCCTTCGGCAGATTCATCGTGATGGTTCCGTAATCGGCTTCGAATCTTGCGAGGAAACCGAGAATCGCGAGGAATCCGTCGCGGCCCGTCCAGGCGCACTCCTCCACCTGCAGAATCGCCGCCGGGTCATGCCGGATATCCGTAAAGATGATATAGGCAATTGCCTGGCCGTTCTGTTTCATCACATACGAGAACTTCCGGTCGATGTAAGGCTTATCCACCTTCAGCTGCTCAAGCATCTGGTCTTCCGTTCTGGCCGCCGCCATATTGAATTTCGGGGCAAATGTGTTGTAAATGTTCATGAAATCCGTAACCGGATTGCCCATGTTCCATTTGCGCACTTCGCCGTCGAAGCGGTAGCGGCACAGAAGCTTCGGTGCCATCGAATACTTAATCCATGACGGAAGCACTTCGTAACCAAACTTCCGGTAGAACTCATGCTTGAACGGATATAGCGCCGAAATCACCTCGCCGTTCTTGTATGCCTCGGGCAGAAGCTCCGTAAAAATCTCACGGACCGCACCCGAATTGCGGTACTCCGGAAGCGTCGCAACCGAACCGATTCCGCCGGCCGGGACAGCTGTTCCGTCCAGATAAAAATTGTATTTGAAGTTGATGATACGGGCCATCAGCGTATTGTCGTCGTCAAATGCGCCCCAGTCCTCGACCTTGGCGTTCAACTGACGCTCGCGGTTCGCCTCCACGTCATCCACACGCATGTGGAAGCAGTATACGGCGGTAAGGTACGCCTCGTACCGTTCCTCTCCCTCTAACTTCTTAACTCTCATTTTCTTACTCCCTATAATTTGTACTGCATAAAGTTACCATTATGCCGGAATCCGTACGCGGTGTACAGCTTCACGCCCATGTCGGACGCCGTTATCTGGACCGCGCCGCAGCCGTACGCTCTCGCCTCTTCCACCACGCGGTGCAGAAGCTCCTTCGCGATGCCCATGCGGCGGTACGCCGGGTCGGTATACATGCTCGAAAGCAGTCCGAGCCGTCCCGTCGGGCAGCTGAAATACGGCGGCTTTTCGACAAATGACATGCCGCTCGTTCCGACAATCTTATCCCCGTCCATCGCAAGCCATGAGACAAATGTGCCGTCGGCCATATGGCGATGATAGAAGTCCCGAAGCGCCGCCTCAAGGTCAACCTCCGGCGGAACATTTCCTTCCGAGGTGTATTCCTCCGTAAGCTGCGTAATCCGCATTTTGATAAATGTTCCGAGCTCCGCTTCGGTCATCTTTTTAAACGTGATAGCCATAACATTTTCCGCCTTAAAACAATTCATCCAATAGGATGTAATACTTAATCTTCTCCCAATCGGGCTCAATCCCGAGCTTCTTAAACAGGTCTTCCGGGTGAACGTCCGCGTAATAATGGCCGTACGTGCCGTCGGCGTTGTGCTTCAGGCTCCGGTAACCGAGTGCGATGTCGTACCAGCGGTCTGCGATTCCGGCGTCACCGAGATCGATGAAGCCGCTCACTTTGCCGTCCTCGAAAAGGACGTTCGGCAGGCAGAAATCGCCGTGCGCGAATACCGGGTCGGGCACCGGCTTGTGGTCATACAGCCACTGCAGCAGTTCCTCCGGATCCTTGAATCCGCCCTCGCCGAAGGTCTCCGGCTCAGCGTCGCTGAGGTCCACCAGATTGTTCTCAATGCGGTACTTTGCTTCCGCGAGTTCCGCATCGAAATCAAATGTCTTCGGGCAGTCCGAAATGTCCACGCTCCACAGCATCTTCAATGCTTCCGCAAGAAGCGTTACCAACTCCTCCGGACGCGTCATATAATACTCGTCGCAAGCCATTCTACCGCGCGCCTTGCTCATCACAAGGTACCGGTAACCGTCCTTCACCCCGGTCGCAAGCACCTTCGGCGTCGGGAGCTTGCCGTCAAGCCATTTCATAACCTCGACCATCTGCGCTATGTGCGGGCGCTCCTTCTCAACCTTCAAAACAAGGTCGTCGTAAATCCGCACAAGCGAACCCGATTTGCCGAAATCATTGGTTCCGTAGGGCTTGCCCTCTGTTAAACTCCGGATGGATTCCGGAAGATTTTTTATCACATCATCCATATTCACTCCCGTGACCATGAGGCTTACGCCTGCTGTCACCTATTCTTGTCATAGCACTCCCAAATCGCGAAGAAATCCGCGCTTTGGTCTTTATACGCGGGGTAAAACTCCGCCGCCAGCCGGTCATACGCAAGGGCCGCCGCGCAAAGCTGATCCGCGATTCTTCGAAACGTCGCGTCTCCGCTCCTTGCGGGCATCCGTCCCAGTTCCTTCACATACTCTGCCTCTTCCGCGTAGCCGTAACGGTGATGGTTGGTTCCGTACTTAAGATCCCTCAGCACCATCTGCATCACCAGCGTCTCGTTGCAGTTCATGTTGGCGAGGTGCGCACTGATCAGATAATCCTTCCGGTATAGTTTCGCAAGCGCCTGAACCTGCACGAACCAGAACCGCCGGATGTTGGCAAGCGGCCAGTTCGGATTCTCCTCAATAGGGGGAACTTCACCGAGGTCAAGTTTCACATTTTCCGCATAAACGAAAGAAAAACCGAAGTCGTAACGCATGCCGTTTCGGAAAATGATACGGTACATCGAGTTTTCCGGCACAAACATCCACCCGAGCGCGGTCTCCTCGTTTACGCCGAAGCGGTCAATCCGCTTCATATATGCTTCGGGGGTGACGGAGCCGTCTGAAGGGAGGCGCACGTTAAGGGACATGTCCGTGTCGCTGCAGCAGTCGTGATAACCGATTGCAACGGCTTCCTTTGCGGTTTCGTGTAAATCTCCGCGCCGGATGGTCACAGTTCTTACCTTAATGCTCTCAATTTCGGGGAGGCGAAATATCGCTTCGCAAAATGACACAAATGAAGACTCCATCTGCTTCTTCGTCAGAGATATCATCCGCCTTCCCTCCTTTGTTTTTCACATTTTCCCCTACAGTTCCAATACCGCAGGCATTTCTTCGCCTTCCTCATAATGTTCGGGAAGTTCCTTAAATCCGAACGAAAGATAAAGCTTCTTTGCCACCTCATTCTCCGGTTCATAGGAAAGCCAGCAGTACTTCGCCTCTCCCATCGGGAAGGTACGGCAATACTCAAGCGCAAGCCTAAAGGCTTCCCGGCCGTAGCCGTTTCCCTGGTATCTCCGGTCAATCATGAAACGCCAGATACAATAGTTGTTCCTCAAAAACCAATCAGCGCTGGGCTCCGTTCCGTCATCTTCACCGACATCATACCCGATCATAATGAATCCGACAGGTTTCTTGCCCTTATAAATCCCGAGAGGAGCTACCTGCTTTCCTTCGGATGTCATGCAAACGCAGGCGTGAACAAGGCTGTCCTTATTCCTTGCGACATAATTCTGCTGTTCCTTCTTCACGTGAAGGTTTATGATTGCTTCAAAATTGTCCCATGTAATCTTCTCAAAATGCAGTGATTCATCAACTGCTTCCTTAGTCTTCTTATTGTTACTCATATAATCCTCCTCCGCCCGAATCAGGCGGTTTCTTCTTATAAATCCACTCCGATGCCCGCGTAGGGAATATGTTCGGTAAGACACGTCGCGTAATCCTCTATATCCTCCGGATCCACGTCCTCCCCTTCTCTTGCGGCGCATTCAAACTCATCCACAACGCCCTCGATTAGCACCATATCGATGAAGAGCGGCAGTTTCGAAAGCAGCTCCTCCGATACTCCGGTTTCGCTCCGGTAGCCTTCAAGGATTGTCGCAAAATACACGTCCTTCATATACCGGAGACGTTCCTCGCCGCTTTGCATCCACTGACACCAGCCGACACCGTGCGTCCACAGATGCGCAAGGTCGAACATATACCAGCAGTTGATGCAGTTATCGAAGTCAAATGTGACGATGTCACCATTTGTCATATCCACATGATAGTTCCCGTCGCTGAAGTCAAAATGCACGAGACCGTAACTCTCCGCATCCATCGGAAGCGTGGCAAATGCGACGAGTCTTTCCGCTATCGCAGCCTTCAGCTCCGCATACTCGTCGGATATTACCGTGTTGATACAATCCATATTGTATTTGTCAAAGTATTCCGCTCTGCGGTGTGTCGGCTTGTAAACCTTTGAAAGCCGGTGAATCGCGCCGATCGTCTTACCCATGTTGTAAAACAGCTCGGTTAAAGGCGCTCCCTCGCGGTAACGGTAGCCGTTATCGGAAAGAAGCATTCCCTTTGCGTACTCGAAAAGGCTTACGAAGACGGTTTCTCCGTCCGCGCTGAAGTTCTCCACGAGCCGCCCGTTCTTCGACGGTACCACGTCCGCTACGGACGCCCCATTGGCCGCAAGATAATGCACAAATTCGGTCTCCGCGAGGTATTCTTCCTCCGTGCGGTCACCTGTTGCCGAGATACGAAGCACATACTTCTTCTCACCGTCAAGCGTGCAGATATAAATCAGATTGCGGCCGCCCTCACGACCGGGAGCCGCATGAAACTCATAACCATTCAGTTCGTATAAATCTTTAGCTTTGTTAAGATAATCCGTTTTGATATCCTCCGTATTCTGCGGTCCGGGTCACATACTCCCGAGAACCGCGTCCAAATCATAGTTTTTTGATTTCAGAATCACTGCCTGCTGCGGAAAAACCTCCGTCAAGATCCGCTTCTCCACTGCCATGCGGTGTTCCAGATGCTTCACCAGTCCGTCAAAACCTTTCAACCCACAGCGTCTGCCGTGCGGACTGTCTTCAAGGAATCCGACCATCAGCGGGAACCACATTTCGACGCCGTTCGCGTCCACCCGTTCCTTGCGGATAACCCGAAGTGATTCGGCAAGGTCTTCTGCCTCAAGATACAGAATCCGGAAATCCCGCACGTTCATCACGCTCTTAAGCTTTGTGAAAAATGCGACGATTTCTTCGTCGGTCATCTCATAAAACAGAATCTGGTTCTCCACGATGTTTTGAAACAGCGAGCACTCGAAGATTGCTTTGTCGCCGTCCCAGGCTGCGTAGCGTCTGAGGATGATTTCCTCAAATTGCGCCCGGTCCAGCCGGTTGTTGTAAATCTCGTACTGCTCAAGGTCCTTATGGAACCCCGGCACATCGGTAATGATTCTTGTATAAGTGACGATCCGCCGGTCACCTTCCGTATGCGTGTTTGCAATGATCTCCTCACGGAGTCTGTCATATTTGGCAAGCACCGACTCGTACTGCGCCTCAGTCAGATAAGCGCACCAGGCGAGTTCCACCGGGTTGTAATCGCCCTCGCGACAGACCCGGTAATCCGGAAGATGTTCCGCAAGCCGTCCAACCAGCGTGCTTTTGCCCGCTCCCTGGACGCCTTCCACGAAATAATTCATGAGTGAATCACCTCTTTTCGAAGCATTTCCGCAGAGGTCTCTCCGGCGCATTCAATTCTACAGCAGTAGAACGCATATCATATCAACCCTGCGAAACCTCTGCAAAAGCTTTTTCTACTGCAATTCCTTTACGTAAAGACGGTCGGTTCCGCCTCCGTAATTCACGATATCCTTAAGATACCGGTATCCGTAACGCTCATAAAGCCCCGTGTACTCGGTCGGGATGTAGGTCTTCGTAAAGCCCTGCTCCTTCGCGTACGCGTTGGCCTTCTCAATCAGCTTTTCGCTGATGCGCTGGCCGCGGTACGGTGTCTCAACAAACACACAGGATACCCACGGGAAGATGTCCGGAAGCGGATAATAATCCTCCTTAAGAAGCGAAGTCATTCCGACAATCCTGCCATCCTTCACTGCTGCGAACATCGTCTCCCAATCGGTGAACTGCCAGTCACGGACCAGCCCGGCGATGTGCTCGCGAACCTCGGTCCAGGAACAGTTCTCCACGAAGTGAAGGAACTCTTCCGCGAAGGGTGTACCCTTTTCCACCTTGACAATGGTCAGTTCGTTTCCTGCTCCGGCGGCTTTGCCTTCACCGCTTTTTTCGGGCATCTCAAGCCCGAAATGCTTCGCAGTCCGTTCTACGGTCTCCTCAACACTCAGCCCGTCGCCGCGGTCCACGAAAAAGTAGCCGCTTGCTTTGACATCCTCATAGTACTTCGCATTTAACGACATGAGCGTCTCGTTACAGGTTGCCTTTGCCGCCTCGAAATCGGTCGCGCTGTGAATGAAATCGCTGAAGCCCTGATGATCGGGGCGGTTGCAGTACTCGTCCACAAGGTTGACCGGCTTCTTGATCATGAATGCGATATGCGACGGGTCGGTTACCATCGCCGCCTGCTCAAGTGTAAGGTGGCAGTCACAGAGAATCGGCTGATCCTTCGAAAGCCTCATCAGGTCAAGCAGGATGAAGTCAAGCTGCTCTCTTGTGTTCTGAAGAAGCCACGCCTTGTACTCTTCTACACTCCGTCCGAAGAATTCGTCCGCATTGCGGAAGTCCCTGTTCATCGCCGGCTGGAAGGCCGGATCGGACATGGCCTGATGCTCCGGGAAACGCTCGTCAATGTCGTACACCGGGATATTGAATCTCTTTGCGAGTGCCCGCGAAACGGTCGTCTTGCCGCCGCACGGCGTGCCCGCGATAAAATAAACATTCTTTAAATACTGTTTGATTATATTGTCTTGGAATATCATTGTTTTTCTCCTTTTGATTTCATAGTTTCAACGTCTTTCGGGCATGAAACCATCCATCAACGGTCTCATGCAACTAGATATTCCGAAGTCTTAAAAATGCCACCATTTCCATCATCCTTTCCGTTATGCCGAAACTGTCCGGCTGTGTATCATTTGCCATGTATGGTTCAGCTCTTACGCTCTCTCGAGCCGGTCTGGCCTTCCTCCATCGCGTTCAGATGCCGTGCGTCAATCGCATATTCAAGAAGCGGCATCGAAAGCATGCCGGGCCTTCGGTCGAACCGAAGCACCGTGATGCACGTGTGCGGAATGTGTCCGAACATCATGCAGGCATGCGGGAACGAAAGATTCAGAACATGCGACAGAAGCGCTGTCGAAGAACCGCCGTGGCTGAAGAGGACAAATGTTTTCTTCTCATCGTCTTCGTTCGTGCAGCGGTAGTAAAGTCCCTCGCGCTTATATCCGAGCGACGCAAGCCACTCATCCACGCCGGCAATGACCGAATCCACATCGACCGTTGCCGTATTGTCGGCAAAGTCTTCGAATTCACGCCACTTGGGATCCCGAAGGTCCACGCCCTCATGCATCAGCTTGCCGGAACAGATCCACGGATTGCCTTTTCGAAACAGGTCCTCAAGGCACCCGAAACGGATCTCTTTCATGAAGTCAAGCGTCTCAATTTCCTTAAGCCCGGAAAGCTCCGCGAACGGCTGCGCCGTCTGCTGCGCGCGTCCCTGCGGCGAACAGTAAATCTTCTGAATGCCTTCCTCCATCAGCCGCTTGGCGACTGTTTCCGCCTGTCTGTGTCCAAGCTCCGTCAGGCAGTCCAAAGCATAATCCGGATCTCCGTGACGCACCAAAATCAACCTCATCTAAATGTCCTCGCGTTTCCTATTTTCAGGTAAGTACTCTGTCTTACAAATCAACATACACGCTTACATAAGGCACCTTCACAGGCTGGCCCTCCTCGAAGATGAACTTCGTAACACCGCCTGAGTGCCCGAAGAAACGCCAGCGGCGGGACTCTTCAAACCCGCAGCCCATCAGCATGGCATTCAGAAAACCGAGTGCCCCGCCGTGTGACACAACAAGAATGTGCTCTTCCGGGCTTTCTAAGATTTCCTTACAGAAAGGCTCAAGCCTCTGCCACATTTCCGCATCGCACTCGGAACCTTCAAACGAGCGGAAATACGGGTCATAAACCTTCGGCCACGGTTTCGCATGCTCGTTTGCCCACTCGCGGGACTTACCGTTGCCTTCGCCGAGATTCAGCTCGCGGATGACATTCGTCTGAAGAAATCGGGCTTCCGGAATGTGAAGCGTTTCATTGATTCCCTCCGCAGTCTGCAGCGCCCGGTTCAAATCGGACGTATACAAAAGCCAGCTGTCATCGCAATGCTCGCGCGTTGCAAGCCAGCGTCCGATTGCGCGTGCCTGCTCCCTGCCGAGCTCCGTCAGATTCCAGTTTCCCTGTGCGCCGATATAGCCGTTCACATGATGCTCCGACTGTGTGTGCTGCACGGTAATGATTGTTTTTTTCGCCATGATTCCCCTCCGCTGTTTTATTCTTTCATCAGACTACGATGTGTCCTATGCTTCCCTCACGAATCCTTTGTTGTTCCACTGCACGACTGTTTTGTAGCCGAGCTTTTCGTACCACTTCCATTCGAAGGTGTAATGGATATACCCGTAATCGTAGAGTTCTTCCTTAAGAATCTGCGTCACCTTGCCAACCATGGAAAGCCCGATTCCCCGGTTTCTGTACTCCGGAACCGTCCCGACACATCCGGGTCCGCCGATCTTCCACTTCATGCCGTTCACGGTATGCTCGCCGAAATCTTCAATCATGCAGAAGCTTGCAATCTTTCCGTCCACGAAACCGCAATAGACACGCGTTTCCTTCGAAAAGAGCGGAACCCAGCCCGGAATCACCTTTCCGACTGCCTCAAGCAGCTCGTCAAAATCTCCGGTGTAGAACCCGAATGTCACATTTTCCGGGAAGGCTTTTTGATAGCGTTCCGCGTCATACTCCTGAAGCCGTAGCATCTGCTCCGCTGCAACCCACTCGTTCGGAATCTGTTTCACATAATCCCGTTCGAAGAAGCCCGGCTTAATCTCAAGAAACAGCTTCTCGTACTGCTCAGGCGTAACCGTGTCGCTTCGAAGCACCGAGTAATACGCGGTGTCATGAAGTCCGAGGTTGTTCTTCTTCGCGCCCCGCAGAATTCCGTCAAAGTGCATGCCGGCTTTCTGCATCACACGGCCCGATTTCGCGTTTCGAAGGTCATGCGTTGCGTAGACACGCATCAGGTCGCTTTCTCCGTCAAAAAGGTACTTGATTACGGCCCGAAGCGCCTCCGGCATGATGCCCTGTCCCCAGTATTTCTTTCCGAGGCAGTAGCCGATTTCGTAAGAGCATGTCCGCTCGTCACGCTCGACTACCGCGATGTTTCCGATGACACGGTCATCGCCCTTTACGGTGATGCCCCAGTTGTATGTCTTTCCGTCCTCATAGAACGAAACCCACTTCTCAAGGAGGCCTCTCGTGAAATCAACGCTTTCGTGCGTCGGCCAGCTTAAAAACCGCGTAACCTCCGGGTCGGAAGCCCAGTTCTCATACATGTCTTCGGCGTCCTCCACCGTATATCTGCGAAGAATCAGCCGCTCTGTCTCTATTGTCTTGGTACCGATAGTATTCATGTCATTTCCAAGGGGTGCACCCCTTATCCTCCTGTTTTGCCCATTTGATTTATTATACCACAAAAGGGCTTCATATGGAATGAAAACCTGTGGCAAATGCCACGTTTTTTCTTATTCCTGCGTAAACATGCCCCGCTCTTCCGTAAGCCCTTCGGGCGTAAGCCGGATAATCCGGTCGCACACCTCCGAAAGGTACTTACGGTCATGCGAAACACTGATGATCGCACCCGGGAATTCCTTAAGCATCCGTCTGATGACCGGTCCCGAAAGCGGTGAAAAATTCCGTGTGGGCTCATCGAGCAGAAGCACATTGGCTCCCGACATGCTGAGCTTTAAAAGCAGCACTTTCGCTTTTTGCCCGCCGGACAGTTCCCGAATCGGGTGATCCATTTCATCAAAGGTGTATTTTAAGGACCCGAGATAGGTCCGGATGCGCGTCCGCTCCTCTTTGTCACCCGTGGTGTCAAGATAATCCACCGGAGTCACGTTCATGTCTAATAATGCTTCGTAATTTTGGGGCATGTACTCTGCGTGGATATCTTTTCTTGCGAGGAGCTCCTCTGCCAGTTTGGAAAGAAGCGTTGTTTTTCCGCAACCGTTATGGCCGATCAGGGCAATCTTTTCCGAACCGCGTACCTTGAGCTCGAGCTGCGTTGCCAGAACGCGGCTGCCGTCTGCCGTACAAAGTTCGGGGAGTTCACACTGAACGACCCATTTTCCTGAAGGAACCGCACTGTTTTTATCGCCGAGCCGGAAGTAGATTGCCTCTTCCTGCTCGGGGAATTCGGTCATGTTTTCGTCTTCGCGCTCGAAGCGGTGCTCAAGCGCCTTGACGTTCTTCATCTTCTTTTTCAGAAGACGGCCGAGCGAGTCATGGAAGTTGAAATTCGCATTGCTGAGCTGCGCATTCACGGTCTGCTCCATCTTGCGGATCTTCTCATCCCGGATGCGCTTTTCGCGGCGCTCGCTCTGCGCAACCTGCTCCTGCTTCTCGAAGGCATTCAGACGCTCCGAAACGTACTGCCGGTAAGGCACGTTGGCCACCGTATGGCGGCACACGGTCTTCCTTCTAAGCTGCTCGAAATGGATCACGCGGTTTGCGGTCCGTTCAATCAGCGTCTCGTCATGCGAAATGAAAAGCACCGAATGCGGCCAGCCGTTGATGAACGATTCCATCCATTCAAGCGTTTCGATGTCGATGTCGTTTGACGGCTCGTCGAGCAGCAGAATCGTCGGCTTCTCACAGAGAATCCGCATCATCTGCGCCTTCACGCGCTCTCCGCCGGAAAGCGTCTCCATCGTCTGGTCGCGGTAGTAAAACTCCGGCTCCACACGAAAATCGGACGCCGTCTTACTGAGCTCCTTCGGGGACATTTCGGCAAATTCCGGACAGTCCGTAAAGAACTCGTAGACCGTTTTGCCCTTTTCGTCCTCGGGCAGCTCCTGCGGCAGGTAAGAAAGCTTCTCGCCGCTCATGACCTTTTCGCCTTCAAATTCGGCATAGTCCGCGATAAGCTCGGGATTGTAAATCCACTTCATCACCGTGGATTTGCCGTTACCCTCTTCGCCTATCATCACGGCGCGGTCGCCGTCGTTAAGGACCAGTGAGAAATCCCTGACAATCGTTCGAAGATCTTTTTTATGTGTTACTGTCAAATGTCTGATTTGAAACATAGAAATCACCCCCTGCGTCCCGGAGCCGGCTATTGCCGAAGAATAAGAAAAGCCCCGATACCTTTCGGTATCAGGGCATAGAATACGCAGTAATCGATTGTTGCCTGTCGGCCAATGACCCTACTGTGCTATCTTACACTTCTCCGGGAGGTATATATAGTATTCGTATGGTTTTCAAGGTGTTTTCGAACGATAATAATCATGGGTATACCTCCTTTCTGCCTTTCGGCGATTCACAGTTAACGGTTCGGTCAGTTCCAACTGACAGTGCCGATTATAACGACCGCTGTCACATTTGTCAACACCTAATTTTTGAGAATCGATGCAATCTTCCCGAACAGTTCGGGCGCGTTGACTACAATGAGCGCAAGCTTTTCACGGACTCTGGTGACGCCCTGATAGAACAGGTTAGGGTACAGATAATCCGGGTCCGGGTGCGGAATTCCCTGTAGCATTCCGTCCGCATCGTAGTAGAACGAAGCGTCCATCAGCATCACGACTTTGTCAAATTCCTGCCCGATGACATGCTCGGTATCAAAGTCCTCCTCGTACGCCGCGTACGGGCTCTGCTCATACTCCGGCTTCGTGTAGTTGATGAAGACATATTCGCGGCTCCGGTAGTACTCAAGAAGATACTGCGCCTCCTGCGTCGAGTTCGCGTAACAAACATCCACATCGGCGTAGTCCGACTTCAGTTTGCTCTTCTGCTTCAGGTTTCGAAGGCACGTGATAAATGAGGACATCTCCACGTTCGTGCGGATCTTCTCCGAGAGCGTGTATTCCGCATCGGGCGGCAACCGGTGAATCCTTCCGGCGATGTCATGCTCCTTCTGCGTGGTTGTCAGAATCTGCTCGGGGTCGGTCGACCAGACACAGATCTGGCTGTTCTTTCTGACCGAATCCACGATGAAATCGAACTCCTTCGGGAGCATCCGGTGGGCTTCGTCGACGAGGATATAGTTATAATCCGAAAGAGATGACTTCAGTTCCGAAGACGAAACGATATCTAACTGACCGATTTCCTTCGCAATCCGCTCATGTCCCCTGCTGAGCTTTCCGCAGTGTACCAAAAGGGTGTTGCCGGTTCTTGCAAGCGTCTTCGCAAGATCGTAAAGAAGCAGCGTCTTGCCGGTTCCCGGCTTTCCGGTCAGATGGAAGAATGCACATCCGAGCGCGGCGTCCGCGTCATTCAGAACGTTCTTCTTGATCAGTGCCTGGGCCTGTGTCAGAAAGTACTCTCCCTGGATGAACCGGGTCGGCGTGTTGACCGGCGAAACAAGATAATCCGAGGCGCGGAACAGGTTGTCAATCGACTCCTCATACCCGTCCGCCACCATCCGGACAGCCTTGACGACCTCGCCGATTTTCACCGGAACAAGTTCGTCATTTAACGAAAGCTTATAGCAGTTTAACGTATTGGTCACGACCGTATATAACAGAATCCGCTTCCCGAGATGTCCGAGGTAATACCGGTTCTTGCGAAGCTGGTCCGCAATCTGCTCCTTCGAAACGGAGGACGACTTCAACTCGATGTTCAGGCATGCCTTCGCCGTGAATTTGATCAGGTCAAATTCCTTGCCGATGTGCGGAATGTGGAAGGAATAAAAGAAGCCGTCCATCTCGGAAACCGTCACGCCATTTCGCATGAATTCGTCCGCAAGCAGGCGAAGGGACTCCATCTCATGCTCCTGCGTCCGCTTCGGCTCCAGATAATGCGTACTGTGCCGCTCGATGATATTGAAAGCTTCTCTTCCCCGGATGCGGGAAAGTCGGTAAATGTTAACCGGTCCGGTCATAGATTCTTCCCTCCTTCCCTGATAAGTGTGTCAGTATATTATAACATAATCGTGCACAAAAGAAAACAGCCGCCACTTAAGTGACGGCTGCCTGATGGCAATTTACTGCCGATAAGACATTCTAAACATAGTATACATAGTTCTCTTTTCTCGGAGCGGGTGCATTGGCAGGTCCGGCAGCATAACCGAGTGCACAGTGGCCGATGCCTTCATAATCGCCCTCGATTCCGAGCTTCTTAAGAAGATTCTTGCCGAAATCGGACTCGAATTCTTCCTTCGCGCGGTGAATCCAGATGCTTGCCACACCGAGACTCTCGGCGGCATTCATCAGGTTGCCGAGCACAAGCGCGCCGTCATAAATGTGCGTTACGACAGCCTTATTCGCAAGCACGATCAGAATGACGGGAGCGCCGTAGAACGGGTCTCCTCCGGGCATTCCGGCAACCTTGCGGTTTTCAACCATCAACTCATCTCTCGTTTCCTTATCAGTCACCGCAATGATGATCGGGCTCTGCCGTCCCATGCCGGTCGCGGCGTAAGTTCCCGCCTTCAAAATCTCATCAAGGACTTCCTTCGGAACTGCCTTGTCCGGGATGAAATTACGACAACTTCTTCTTGTTTCCAATACCTTCAACGTTTCGTTCATGTGTAAACCCTCCTTGCAAAAAACCTTAGTTGTTTAGGCTTATGTTCCAACCTCAGCATCATTATTTTACATTTTTCTCCGTTTATGAGCAATAGAGAATCCTATCATTTATGCTGTGTAATTATCTATCCTTTCGGAACTGTAATGAGGGATGCCGTTATGGCCTTTTCCATCCAGGTCCTTTTTTATCGGATTATTATTGACAGAGCCGCGCCTGTGAGGTAAAATATATTTACGCCCTGGCCTATCCCAAGCCATCAGAGGCGGAAAACCAATTTACGGAGAGATGAAAAATGAGAAGAAGAATTCTATGCATCACCATCCTTCTTGTCGCACTCTGCGCAGTCGCCTGCGGTCCGAAGAGAGAGGCAACGGAAGAACCGACGGTTACACCGACTACGGCTGCGGTAACCGCCACACCTACAGTTGAGGAATCCACCCCTACCCCCACGGAGGTTCCTTTCACTCCGACTCCCACAGAAGAAGTCATCAACAACGACGGGGTTCCGGAAGACAGTGGTTGCTTCCGTATCAAACTGAGCGGAAATAAAGAAGACCATTTTCTTACAACAAGATTCTGCTATATCGAGAGCGAAAAATACTTCCTGCTTTTAGATAAAGACGTTGATCTTCCCGGAGACTTTACCCAACAGATGGACCTGCTTATAGATGCCCTGGAGGAAGTAACCGGGCTCTCTTATGTGCCCGACTATAAGCCTGACGGGATGGACTGCAGTACGGTTCGCTTCGGTTACAACCCCTGGAGAGACATGGATTATAAAGATAAAATCCCGATTTACATTTTTATTGACCGTGAAGGGCAGAACCTGATTTCCTATGCAACCAATATGCACGCTGTTTTCATCAGCGACGAACTGACAAGTGAAGAAGTCTGGAATTCCATTCCGTTATTCCGGGATAATCCGAACCGGCGAATGAGCTATATCGATTACTTCCCCATTGCACACGAATTGGCTCACACCATTACGTTACGCCACGGATGGTACACCAAAATCATGACTGAAGGTTCCGCGGATTATTTTGCCGAAAAAGCACTGAAGAGTCTTTCCGACAAGTCAACTGATTTCGCGAAAAGCGTCGAAAACAGATTGTTTTTTACTACCGTTCGGGACAAGATTACAGCGCAAAACGCGGAGAAGATATTCATTGCGGATTATCTCAACCTCTCCCATGCAGAGCGCGGCGACGAGTACACTCTCGGAAGAATGATCTGCATATACCTTGCGGAAACTTACGGAGATTCTTTCTTCAAGGATTACGCAAAAGCCGTTTCGGAAGAGGGTTTCCCGATGGAAGCCGGCGGCATATGGTTCAATTATTCCGAGGCAAATGCTATCCGTCAGGCCGAAGTATTCAAGAGCCTGTTCGGTGACGACGTCTTCACCAAATTCGGTGAATGGTATCAGAAGCAGTAGTAATTGAAAACCCAATGAAACAAAACAGGGCTGTAACCCGACGGAAAATGTCAGGCTGCAGCCCTTCTTTCATGCTTCTTTTTTGTTTCAGCCGGCGGAATAGCCCACGGTTTCCTCCGAAAGAGCCCGAAGCTCCCTGCATTCTTTCTCGATGTCCTCTGCCCCGAAGATTGCACTCACAAGGGCAAATCCGTCCACGCCGGTTCCGGCAAGTTCCTTCATGTTCCGCTTGTTGATGCCGCCGATGGCAACGACCGGCACCGGCACGGCGTCGCAGATTGCCCTGAGAGTTTCCTTCGGAAGCACGCTCACATCGGTCTTCGTCGAAGTCGAGAACATCGCGCCGACACCGAGGCAGTCCGCACCGTTTTTAACGGCCTCCAAAGCCTCCTCAACCGAGTGCGCCGAAACGCCGATCATCATATTCTCTCCGACTCTTTCCCGAACCTTGGCCGCAGCCATGTCCTCCTGTCCGACATGAACGCCGTCCGCATGGCAGGCAACCGCAATATCCACGTTGTCATTGACGAAGAACGGCACGCCGTAACGCTTGCAAAGCGCCGCAATCGCAATCGCCTCCTGCAAAAACGCCTCCTCGCCGAGCTCCTTCTCACGAAGCTGCACACAGGTTGCACCACCCTTAAGCGCCGATTCCACCTGCTCGTAAAGGCTCTGCTTTCCCGTCCACGCGCGGTCCGTTACTGCATAAAGCAGCATCGTTTTCTTATCGCACTTCAACTTTCGCTCCTTCTGCAAGCTGCTCCGGACTCATTCGGAACACCGCATCAATGATATAATTCCGGTAAGACGAATTGCCGTCCGCCTCCCCGAGCCTGTTATACGCGATCTCACCGGCAAGCCCCATCACCGTAACCGCCGCGGCTGCCGCCTCAAGCGGGGTGTCGGGATTGGCCGTCACATACGCTGCCGTCAGCGCGGAAAGCTGGCAGCCCGTACCGGTCACGGCACTCATCATCGGATGCCCGTTCCGGATGCAGTACGCCTTTTCTCCGTCCGTCACGATGTCAATCGCACCGGTAATCGCAATCACCGTTTTAAGCTTCTTCGCCACGCCTTTGGCAAATACGACCGCGTCGTCAAGGTTCTCCTCACTGACGCTGTCCGCCACGTCGGCATCCACGCCCTTCGTCGTGCCGCTTCCGTACGCAAGCGTTTTGATCTCGGACATGTTTCCGCGGATGACCGCAAACTTCACATTCTTAACAAGCGAAAGCGCCGTCTCCGTCCGAAGCCTCGACGCGCCTGCGCCGACCGGGTCAAGAACAACCGGATGCCCGAGTTCGTTCGCCTTCTTTCCTGCAAGAAGCATTGCTTCGATGGTCCGCCTGTTAAGCGTTCCGATGTTGATATTCAAGCCGCCGCATACGGCGGTAATCTCTTCGACCTCTTCGGCGTCGTCCGCCATGATCGGCGAGCCGCCGCACGCAAGCAGAATGTTTGCACAGTCGTTCACCGTCACATAGTTCGTAATGTTATGTACGAGCGGCCGGGTCTTCTTCACATTTGCCATCATCGTTTTCAACATAAGCTACTCCTTCTCTCCGCTGAGGGATTCCTGTACGGTCTTGAGCGCACCCGCCTTCTTCAGGCTGTACACGATTACCGCGGCAATCACCGCGCCGCCGGCCGTGGAAACCAGAAACGGAACGATGTAAACGTAAAAAGCAAGCTGCGAGGCGTCCTTTCCCATCAGAAGGATAGCAACGGGATAAGCGCACAGGCCGCCGAGAATGCCGGTTCCGAGCACCTCCGAAACAAGCGTCAGCGGGATGTTCTTCGTCGATTTATAAGCGATTCCGCATAACAGCGCGCCGATCATGCTTCCCGGAAAAGCAAGCAAAGACCCAAGCCCGGTCAGGTTTCTGATCAGGGACGCGGTAAATGCGACGCCGACCCCGTACACGGGCCCTAACAAAACGGCGCACAAAATGTTGATTACATGCTGGATGGGTGCACATTTGCTCCCGAGAACCGGGAAAGAGAACAGACTGCCGACGACTGCAACGGCACAGAACATGCCGGCCAGCGTCAGCTTCAAAATGTTGGATTTCTTCATGATCCAAACTCCTTTCTGCAGGAGCATCGGCTGAACTCAGCGATGCTTCCGAATGATTTCCGGGCATTTCCCCGGATTGGAAGTTCGGTCGATGCTTACTGGCATCCTCTCACGCCGGAACACGGCTTCCCATCGCTTAGTTCAAGACGCAGGGCGCTCCCCCTCCGTCCGCCGATTCCCTAAGGAGTCGGATATCTTTTTATACTATTTTTCAACGGAAAATGCAAGCCCTTACAACATAATCCATTGTAATTCAAAAAGGGATACGATATCTTTATGACAAATACTATGTAGAGGAGGGTTTACCATGTTTGATTTCAAGTATTACACCCCTACCAAGGTCGTGTTCGGACGGAATACGGAGCTCAAAGTTGCAGAGCTGATTCGCGAATTCGGCGGCAAGAAGGTTTTGATTCATTACGGCGGCGGCAGTGTTGTGCGCACCGGTCTTTTAAAGCGTGTCTGTGACACCCTGGATGCTGCAGACATCTCCTATGTCACGCTCGGCGGCGCGGTTCCGAATCCGCACCTCGGCCTTGTTTATGAAGGCATCGGACTTTGCAAAAAGGAAGGCGTTGATTTCCTTCTTGCTGTCGGCGGCGGCAGTGCCATCGACTCCGCAAAGGCCATCGGTTACGGGGTGACCAACGAAGGCGATGCATGGGATTTCTATGATTACAAGAGAAAGGCAACCGCTTGCCTGCCGCTCGGCGTCATTCTGACGATTGCGGCAACCGGCAGCGAAATGAGCGATTCCTCCGTGATCACGAAGGAGGAAGGACTTGTTAAGCGCGGCTACAGCAGCGACTACTGCAGACCGAAATTCGCAATCATGAATCCGGAGCTCACGATGACGCTTCCCGATTACCAGACCGCCTGCGGCTGCACCGATATCATGATGCACACGATGGAGCGTTATTTCACGAACGGCGGGAACATGGAGCTGACCGATGCACTTGCCGAAGGTCTTCTCCGCACGGTTAAGGAGAATGCCGAGATTCTCGTTAAGGACCCGAAAAACTACGATGCCCGTGCCGAAGTGATGTGGGCAGGAAGCCTTGCGCACAACGGTCTGACCGGCTGCGGCAACGACGGCGGCGACTGGATGACCCATAAACTGGAGCATGAGCTCGGCGGTCTTTACGACGTAGCACACGGCGCCGGCCTTGCAGCCATCTGGGGCAACTGGGCAAGATATGTCATGAACGACTGCCTGCCGCGTTTCAAGCGCTACGCGATTCAGGTCATGGGCGTGAAGGACGAAGGCACAGATGAAGAGATTGCCCTTAAGGGCATCGAAGCGACGGAAGCATTTTACCGCCGGATCAACATGCCGACCAATCTCCGCGAGCTCGGCGTAAATGCCACCGAGGAAGATCTCGTCCTGATGGCACACAAGTGCGCTGTCGGCGTAAACGGCGGCATGGGTTCCGCGAAGTTCCTCCGCGAAGAGGATATGCTTGCCATCTACCGGGCGGCGATGTAAGGTTTTTCGGCTGCTCAAAGCGGCCGGAACGTTCTTAAGAACGACTCATCCAAAGCGAAATAACGGGGCATACCCAAAAGCTTAACTGCTTCGGGCATGCCCCGTGTCATTTTCCAAAAGCTATTCTTCCTCGATGTGCTCGCGGCCTTCCGCGATGATCGAGCGCACATGGTCGTCGGCGAGGGAATAAAAGATGTGCTTTCCTTCGCGGCGCCCCTTGATGAGCTTGTTCTGTTTCAGAATCTTCAGCTGGTGCGAGATGGCGGACTGCGTCATGTTGAGCGCTTCCGCGATGTCGTAAACGCAAACCTCGGCCTCAAACAGCACGAACAGGATGCGGATTCTCGTGGAATCGCCAAACACCTTGAACAGTTCGGCCAGGTCGTAAAGCTCCGTCTCCGCGGGCATCGATTCCTCGACGAACCGGATCAGGTTCTCGTGCACCTCCGTCGATTCGCAGGTTTCGCATATATTCTTCTCTTCGTAATCCTTCATAACGGTCTCCTTCTTCCCGGGTTCAGCTATCATTATACCACAACTCTACACATTATCCACAGCCAATGCGCGAATCGCGTTCAAAACGGCAAGAACCATAACGCCCACATCGGCGAAGATTGCCATCAGCATGTTTGCGATGCCGAACGCCCCGAGAACGAGGCACAACACCTTCACGCCGAGGGCAAATACGATGTTCTCCTTCACGATTCTCATGCATTTTCTCGCGATCCGGACCGCCTTCGCAATCTTGAGCGGATCGTCGTCCATCAAAACCACGTCGGCCGCCTCAATGGCCGCATCCGAACCGAGCGCGCCCATCGCGATGCCGATGTCCGCACGGGACAGTACCGGCGCGTCGTTGATGCCGTCTCCGACAAATGCGAGGACGTCCTTCGCTCCCTTAGCTTTAAGCAGTTCTTCCACAGCCGTTACTTTGTCAGCGGGCAGCAGCTCGGAACGTACCTCATCGACACCGAGTTCCTTCGCAACCGCTTCTGCAGCCGATTTTGCATCGCCGGTCAGAACAACCGTCTTGCTGATTCCCGCCTTATGGAGTTCGCGGATGGCCTGAACGGACGTCGGCTTGATGACATCCGAAATCAGGATATGTCCGGCATAAGCACCGTCAATGGCAACATGGACAATCGTCCCCGCATGGTGGCACGGAATGTACCCGATGCCGAGCCGCTCCATGAGCCGTGCATTGCCGGCCGCGACGCTGCGCCCGTCCACCGTGGCAACGACGCCGTTTCCGCCGATTTCCTCAACACCGGAAACACGGTCCTTCTTAATCTCACCGCGGAATTCGGAAGACTCGTCCACCAGGGAAGCCTCACCGGTCTCGCTGTCCTTGCGCCACAGCTGGCCGGTCACAAAAGCCCTCTGAATGCTTAACGCAATCGGGTGCGTCGAGAAGCACTCCGCATGGGCCGCGATTTCGAGAAGTTCGCGGTCATCCATCGTGCTGTGATGTATGCCATTTACCTCAAACACGCCCTTCGTCATCGTGCCGGTCTTGTCCATGGCAACGATTTCGGTCTTCGAGAGCTGCTCAAGGTAATTCGAACCTTTCACCAAAACGCCCGCGCGGCTTGCGCCGCCGATGCCCGCGAAAAATGTGAGCGGGATGCTGATGACAAGCGCACACGGGCAGCTGATGACGAGAAATGTCAGGGCGCGGTACACCCACATGCCCCACTGCGGTGCTTTGCTGAGAATCAGCAGAACAACCGGAGGCAGTAACGCCAGCGCCAGTGCGCTGAAGCACACAATCGGCGTATAGTATCTGGCAAACCGGGAGATGAAATTTTCGGAACGGGATTTTCTCGAGGACGAATTCTCCACAAGCTCGAGGATTTTTGAAACCGTCGACTCGCCGAAATCCTTCGTCGTCCGCACACGGATCACGCCGGTCATATTGATGCAGCCGCTGATGACTTCGTCATCGACCTCAGCCTCGCGCGGAACGCTTTCGCCGGTCAGTGCGCTCGTGTTGAGCGTCGTTCTGCCCTCGATGATCACGCCGTCAATCGGAATCTTCTCGCCGGGCTTCACAACGATGATGCTGCCGACCTCAACCTCGTCGGGATCGACCTTTTCGGTCTCTCCGTCACGCTCTAAATTCGCATAGTCGGGACGGATGTCCATCAAAGCACTGATGCTGCGGCGGCTCTTGCCGACCGCATAGCTTTGGAACAGCTCGCCGACCTGATAAAAAAGCATAACGGCGATGCCGTCAATGTAATCCCCGTTGCGCTTGATCAGTGCCAATGCAATGACGCCGACGGTCGCAACCGCCATCAGGAAGTTCTCATCGAACACCTGCCGGTTTTTGATGCCCTTAAGCGCCTTCTTCAAAATGTCAAATCCGACCGTCAGGTACGGAATCATGTAAAGAAGGAACCAGACCGGCTCCTTCACCGCCGCGTCGTCCCCTTCCCCCAAAAAGGCGTACAGAATCCGGATTGTGACCAGCAATACGGCGGCAATCAGGATTCGAATCAACATCTTCCTCTGCTTTTTGTTCATGAAAACACTCCTTAGAAAACACCGGCCGGTCAGTGCCGGCCGGTGCCGCATTCCTTACAGATAAATCTCACAGTCGTCTTCGACCTTCTTGCAGTTTTTGAGAACTTCCTTCATAACCGCCTTCGCATCGGCACCGTCCTCAAATTCCACATTCATCTTCAGTGCCATGAAGTTCACAACGGCGTCCTTGACGCCTGCCGTCTTCTTGGCAGCCTCTTCCATCTTGTTGGCGCAGTTTGCGCAATCCACTTCGATCTTGTAACTCTTTTTCATATCCTTTATACCTCCGATATATGAACAATCATTCATTTGTTCATATAATACACCGATCTTACTCTTCTGTCAAGAGGAAAATGAGACGAATCTTTCAGATTTCTCTGATCCCGCCCTTCTCTGTTCGTGGTGGGGCCGGGTCACATTTTCCAGCACCCTGTCCAATCCCCGTAAACGACAAAAAGCGGCACACCCGTGTCGCTTTTCGTCGGCTTATTATGTAATTGGTATGGTTTCGAAATTTCTTTCGTAATCGGTATGATTTAATGATTCCTCGATGGTCGGTTACTCACTTATGCCTCGGTGAAAAGAGGTGTGGAGTAATAGCGGTCACCGCTGTCAGGAAGAAGGGCAACGATTACCTTGCCGGCGTTCTCCGGTCTCTTGGCAAGCTCGATGGCGCTGAAGAGAGCAGCACCGGAGGAGATGCCAACCGAAATGCCTTCGGCCTTTGCAAGGAGCTTAGCGGTTTCAAAAGCGTCCTCATTGGCCACAGGAAGAACCTCGTCATAAACCTTGGTGTTCAAAACATCCGGGACAAATCCTGCGCCGATACCCTGAATCTTGTGCGGGCCGGCATGACCCTCGGAAAGAACCGGAGAAGTTGCGGGCTCAACAGCCACAACCTTAACGGCAGGATTCTTCTCCTTCAGATACTCACCTACACCGGTAACAGTACCGCCGGTACCGACGCCGCCCGTGAAGATGTCAACCTTTCCATCGGTATCGTACCAGATTTCGGGACCGGTCGTAGCTCTGTGAGCAGCAGGGTTCGCAGGGTTGATAAACTGTCCGGGAATGTAGCTTCCGGGAATCTCCGCAGCAAGTTCTTCTGCCTTGGCGATGGCACCCTTCATGCCCTTTGCGCCTTCGGTAAGAACGATTTCTGCGCCGTAAGCCTTCAGAATGTTTCTGCGCTCCACGCTCATCGTCTCAGGCATCGTCAGAATAATCCGATAGCCCTTTGCAGCAGCAATTGCAGCAAGACCGATACCGGTATTACCGGAAGTGGGCTCGATGATGACACTGCCCTCATGCAGAAGACCCTTGGCCTCCGCATCCTCAATCATCGCCTTCGCGATACGGTCCTTAACACTGCCGGCGGGATTGAAGTATTCAAGCTTAACGAGTACGGTTGCCTTCAGATCCAGCTTCTTCTCAATTCTCGTAACCTCAACCAGAGGTGTATTTCCAATCAGTTCAATAGCTCCCTTGTAAATCTTAGACATTTTAAGTGCCCTCCTTGAATTATTATCATTTTATCTTATTCAACTGTTTTCGTCAATCTCCGCCTCTCAGCGGGTTGCGCCCGGCCGCTGTGCACCATATGGTGCTGCGGCGGGCCAGTTCCGCCGTGTCACCCGTCAAGGTTCCACGCCGGGTCGTCCCGGCCGCTGTACACCATGTGATGCTGCGGCGGGCAGTTCCGGTCGACTAACCATCTGCTTCACCCGCACAGTCAGGTGCGTTTCTGCGGAACTCGCTTCGCTCAAACAGTCCTCGAAACGCCCCATGCGGCTTCGCAGATGTTAAGTCGACAGTTGACGCGCAATCGCGTCAGCCGTCAATCCCCGCCACAGCATCACAGATGCAACACCGGCCGGGGCAACCCGCTGAATCATCTCATGGGTGACACGGGTTTATTCAATCCCCGCCGCAGCGCCACAGCTGCATCAGCGGCCGGGCGCATCACAGCAGGGATTTCAGATTTCATAAAGATTGATTGAAGAATCAATCACCATGTTCAGATATGTTGTTTATACGTTAGCAGCTGCAGCAAAACCTGCATCGAGGTCGGCGATCAGGTCGTCTACATGCTCGGTACCGATGGAAAGACGAATGGTGCTCTTGGTAATACCTGTGTCAAGCAGTTCCTCGTCGGAAAGCTGTGAGTGCGTCGTCGAAGCGGGATGGATAACAAGGCTCTTTACGTCTGCAACGTTAGCAAGCAGGGAGAAGATCTTCAGGGCGTCGATGAAAGCCCAGGCTTCCTTCTGGCCGCCGCGGATATCGAAGGTGAAGATTGAGCCGCCGCCGTTCGGGAAGTACTTCTCGTAAAGGGCGTGATCCGGATGGTTTGCAACGGAAGGATGGTTAACCTTCACAACCTGCGGATGATGGCTTAAGTACTCAACAATCTTCTTTGTATTTTCCACATGGCGCTCAACGCGAAGGGAAAGGGTCTCGATGCCCTGCAGAAGCAGGAATGCGTTGAACGGGGAAATGCTGGCGCCGGTGTCGCGAAGAAGAATCGCACGGATGTAGGTCGTGAAAGCAGCGGGGCCGACAACGTCGTAGAAGGAAACGCCGTGGTAGCTCGGGTTCGGAGCGGCGATGTTCGGGTATTTGCCGCTGGCTGCCCAGTTGAACTTACCGGACTCAACGATGATGCCACCGAGCGTCGTGCCGTGACCGCCGAGGAACTTCGTTGCGGAGTGAACGACGATGTCAGCGCCGTGCTCAATCGGACGGAACAGATAAGGGGTTCCGAAAGTGTTATCAACTACAAGCGGAAGGCCGTGACGGTGTGCGATTTCTGCAATCGCATCTACATCCGGAAGGTCGCTGTTCGGGTTGCCGAGTGTCTCGAGGAAGATGGCTCTCGTATCAGCCTGGATGGCATCCTCAACCTCTTTCAGGTTTCTCGTGTCAACGAAGGTAGCGGTGATATTGTAAAGCGGAAGCGTGTGCTCCAAAAGGTTGTAGGTTCCGCCGTAGATCGTCTTCTGCGCTACGATATGACCGCCGTTAGCGGCAAGTGCTTCAATCGTGTAAGAGATGGCTGCTGCACCGGAAGCAACTGCAAGTGCTGCGCTGCCGCCTTCAAGGGCTGCAACTCTTTCTTCGAGAACGCCCTGCGTCGTGTTGGTGAGACGGCCGTAAATGTTACCGGCATCTGCAAGACCGAAACGGTCTGCTGCATGTTTTGCATTATGGAATACGTAAGCTGCTGTCTGGTAAATCGGAACCGCTCTCGAATCGGTAGCGGGGTCTGCCTGTTCCTGTCCTACATGTAACTGAAGTGTTTCAAAACGATAGTTGCTCATTGTTATAATCTCCTTTGATTTTCAAGTTTGTTTTTTGGTTTGGTTTTTGTTTTCGGCTTCAACCGGGCATAAAAAAGGCCCGGGGCTTCATTTCGAATCTCCCGGGCTCAGGCATCATAACAATGTGTCAACATCGTTCTTCGGTATGTTCGGAAGCGCAATCGAACGCACCGGCCAATTTTTGTGCCCGGGAGTTAAGCATTCGACAACACCACATGTAAGAAGCATTGGAAGTAATAACTGCGTTCATTGTGCTCTCCTTTCTGAGAACCGAAACCGTTTTGTTCGGTGCTCTCAATCGATGTTGGTGTCATATTAACACTATTAACCTACTATGTCAATAGGTAATTTGAAATTTTTTATTTTTTTATTTGATGTCCTTCCGCCAGGTCGCCGGCTTAAACTCATGAAGGATCGGGAGAAGTCTCTGATCGACGTCAATCTTCAATACGGAGTTGAAGTTGTTGGTCGCAATCATCTGTCCGGCAAAGCCTACGATTACAACAATCTCCTGATCGGTGAAGTAACCGTGCAGCTTGTCAAACAGCGCATCGGAAACAGCCGTCGGATTCTTAACGATCTGCTGTGCAAGGGAAACGAGGACCTGCTCCTTCTCATCGTAAACAAGGTTGTTCGGGTCAAGGCCGAGCCCCTTCACGTCGCTGATGAAGAACAGCGAGCACAGCTGGCAGGAGTTGGTCGTGGAAATCGCGTGCGCATAAAGGATTGCGTCCTTCTCGCCGATGACCTCAACAAGGCGGTTCCAGGAGGTGTACCAACCCATATAGGCATCGTACGTTGCCGCGTCGTTCAAAAGTCCCTTCTTCATATTCGTTACGGCGTTTCTGCCCGCCAATTCGTCATAGCGCACCTTCTCTGCGCCGGTTACTTCGTTCTGTTCCGTCAAATGAATTCTGGCCATGTTTCTGTTCTCCTTTTTCTTTATTATTGTGGAAAATGCGACGCCTTCCGTCCCATTTTCCAATTTTATATTCTTCCCAATGGTTTAAATTGCCAGCTTCAGGATGTCCTGAATGGCCTCTGCCGTTAACGGCAGATAGTGTCCGACGGCTCCGTTTCTCGTGGCACGCTTTGCCATTACCGCAAAGTCGTCCGTGCCGATGCCGAGCCCGGTGAGCGTCGTTTTAAGCGACAGCTTCTTAAAGAAACGTTCCAGCTCGTCGGCCAGAATGTATGCTCTCTCCTTTTCGTTATATAGGAAGCTGTCGGCTCCGAACACGCGGGTTGCAAGGAGCGCCGGCCTCCAGGGCTTCCGCTCCGCCATGTATTTGGTCCATGCGACCAGAACAACGGCCATGCCTTCTCCGTGTGTGATGTTGTACTGCGCGGAGAGCTCATGCTCAATCCTGTGCGAACCCCAGTCCGCCCGTCGTCCCGCGTCGAGGTAATTGTTGTGTGCAACGCTCGCAAGCCATTGCAGCTCACCTCTTGCGTTGATATCCGTCGGGTCCTTCAAAAGCCGGTCCGCATTAACCTGCAGGGCACGGATTGCACCCTCAATTAAAAAGTCGGTTGTGTCCGAATGCAGCTCGTCGGAGAAGTACCGTTCCAGCAGATGAGCCAGAACATCGGCAACTCCGACGGCTGTCTGGTACGCCGGCAGGTTCGCCGTGTACCGCGGATTCATGACGGCGAACCGGGGAATGATCCGGTCGTCCTCAAATCCGAGCTTCCACTCTCCGTTCGAGAGGATTGCGGCGTTGGAGGTTTCCGATCCGCTTGAAGCGGTTGTGGCGATGACGCCGATCGGCAGCACCTGCTTCGGAGAAACTCCCTTTTCAAAGAAGTCCCACACATCCCCCTCATAGGGAATGCCGAGGGCAACTGCCTTGGCCGTATCAATCGAACTTCCGCCGCCGACTGCCAGGACGAAGTCCACCTTGTCCTTCTTGCCCTGCGCAACCAGCTTCCGCACAAGATCGATTCCGGGATTGGGGACCACGTCCCCGTTTTCGGAAAATGCTACGCCCAACTCCTTTACGGCAGCCTTAACCGCATCGTAGATTCCGAGTTTCTTAATGAAGTCTCCGCTGTATACGAGCAGAAGCGATGTTACACCGTGCTCCCGGAGGAGTTCAGCGAGCTTTAGCTCGCTTCCCTCTCCGAACACGATCTTAGCCGGATTGTAATATGTAAATCCTATCATTTTCCGTTTCCTCTTTTCGAATCGATATGCTCCGCGTGGAGCGGTCTGATCTGTTCTTATTACTTAAGCGGTACAACGGCACCGTCGTATTTGCCTTCGATGTACTTCTTAACGTCTTCGCTCTGAAGAACCTCTACAAGAACCTTCAAAGCTTCGTTATCCTTCTTGGCCGCCGTGGTGGCAATGATGTTGCCGTAGGTCTGTGCGGCAAGTCCGTCGTTGGCCTCAACAGCAAGTGCCTGGCTTACATGAAGACCGCCTTCAATTGCGTAGTTACCGTTGATGACTGCTACATCCACGTCGGGAAGTGCTGCTACAAGCTGCTCCGGAGCAAGCTCTTTAAACTGAATGTTCTTCGGGTTGGAAGCGATGTCGCCGATTGTTGCGGTGATGCCTGCGCCGTCCTTCAGGGTGATGATGCCTTCCTGTGCGAGCAGCAGAAGTGCTCTTGCCTCATTCGTTACATTGTTGGGAACTGCGATGATTGCACCATCCGGAAGGTCCTTTAAATCCTTGGTTCTACCGGCGTAGACTCCGAACGGCTCATAGTGAATTGCACCGATGGAAACGAGGCTGCTGCCATTCTCTTTGTTGAACTGCTCAAGATACGGAACATGCTGGAAATAGTTGGCGTCAAGGCTGCCCTCGATAACACCGGTGTTCGGGGTAATGGAATCTTCAAGCTTAACGATTTCAAGCGTGATGCCCTTTTCCTTCAGAATGGGCTTTACGTATTCGAGGATTTCTGCGTGGGGAACAATGTTTGCGCCGACCTTAATGGTCTTGTCGTCTTTCTTTTCGTCCTTACCGCATGCGGTAAATGCCAGGACAATGATGAGAGTAAGTAAGGTAATGAGTGCTTTCTTTTTCATGATGATGAATCTCCTTGGTTTTTTTTATTTTGTATGATTTGTTTTTTGTTTTATATAAACGGTCCCTTCGCATTCCGGATATGGTCGGGACGGGTTTATCCTTTTAACTCTTCCGGCGAAGTTTTGCGAGCAGGCCGCCGATAGCCTGGATGAGCATTACCATGATGACCAGAAGGAGTACGGTCGTCCAAAGGACGTCCTTCTGATAGCGGTAATAGCCGTACTGTAAAGCGATGGCACCGAGGCCGCCGCCTCCAATCACACCTGCCATTGCGGAGTAGCCGAGCACCGTTGCGACATTGATTGCCGCCCCCTGAAGCAGGGAGGGTGCCGCCTCCGGCAGGATGAAGTGTGTGATGATATGAAAGGGCGAAGCGCCCATGGAAGTTGCCGCCTCAATGATTCCGGGCTGCACCTCGCAAAGCGAGGCTTCCACCATTCTTGCCACAATCGGAATGGCTCCGACCGTGAGGGGTACAATTGCCGCCGTCGTTCCGATGGACGAACCTGTCACCCATCTGGTGAACGGAATCAGCAAAACGAGTAAAATCAGGAACGGTAAGGACCGCATGACATTTACCACAAAGCCGATTGCGTAATTGACGGCGCGGTTCTGAAGGAGCCTGTCCTTTGCCGTTGCGTATAACAGGATTCCGAGCGGAAGGCCGACTGCGTATGCAAACAGGGAGGACCAGCCGGTCATCTTAAGCGTCTCGAAGACACCGTTTTTAATGGCTTCTATGATGTAATCGCTCATCTCTCCACCTCCGACACTGCCAGGCCCTTGTTCTTGAAGTATTCGATGATGACGGTCCGGTCGATTTCATTGTCCGGAAGCTCAAGCACCATCTGCCCGTATCCGACGCCGCCCACGCTCTTCGTGTTGGCGCTTAAGATGTTCACCTTGCGTCCCGTCGATGCGACGAGGTCGGCGATGAACGGTTCCTTGGCGGACAGTCCGTCAAATACGATGCGGATCAGCCGGCTGTTCTCACGTGAAGGATCGAACGGATTGCTCGGAAACACAAGCTTCTTGGCTGCCTTTGATTTCGGCGCCCGGAACACTTCCTTCACTTCACCGACTTCCGCAAGATTGCCGTCGTCGATGATGGCCACGCGGTCACAGATGCGTTCCACAACCGACATCTCATGGGTGATGATGACGATGGTCAGCTTCTGCTCCCGGTTAATCTTCTGCAAAAGCTCCAGAATCTCGCCGGTAATCTTCGGGTCGAGTGCGCTTGTCGCTTCGTCGCAGAGAAGCACTTTCGGGCTTGCCGCCAGTGCCCTGGCGATTGCCACTCTCTGTCGCTGTCCGCCGGAAAGCCTTGCCGGGTATTCCTTTTCCTTCTCGGAAAGCCCGACGACCTCGAGCATCTTTCTGGCAATCTCCTTGCGTTCCTTCCTGGAAACGCCGGCGATGCGAAGCGGCTGCTCCACATTTTTGATGACGGTTCTCTGCTGCAGAAGGTTGAACCCCTGGAAGATCATCGCGATTGAGCGTCTGACCTTCCTAAGTTCTCGCGGCCTAAGCTCCGCCAGATCTCTTCCGAAATAGCGGACCGTTCCGGAGGAAACCTCCGTGAGCCGGTTCAGTGTCCTGACAAGCGTTGACTTGCCGGCGCCGCTCATTCCGATGATGCCGAAGATTTCACCCTCGCGGATGGAGAAACTCACATCCCGAAGCGCCGTGAACTCTTTGCCTTCGTTGCGATAGGTTTTGGATACATTTTGCAATTCATAAACGGTATCCGCGTTACTCATCGTTAAGTCCTCTCAGTCGTATAATCCTTTGCTCAGGTATCGGTCGCCCCGGTCGGGAAAGACAGTAACGATATTGCCGTGATCGATACGCTCTGCAAGCTTCAAAGCCGCTGCAAGCGCTGCTCCGGAAGAGGATCCCGCGAGAATTCCTTCCTTTCTCGCCAATTCCTTTACCGTGGCAAATGCCATGCTGTCCGTCACCTTAATCACCGAGTCGACCAGCGACATGTCCATCGTTTTTGCAATGAAGTCGTTGCCGATTCCTTCAATGTCATAGTCTGCATGTTCTCCGCCGCCGATGATCGAACCAACCGGATCGGCGAGGACGCCCTGAACGGAAGGCTTCTGCTCCTTCAGATACCGGACGATTCCGCTGAATGTTCCGCCGCTGCCGGCACCGGCTACGAAGTAATCCACCTGTCCGTCAAGTTGGCGGTAGATTTCGGGGCCCGTTGTCTCATAATGGGCAAGCGGGTTGGCCGGATTGTCGAACTGCTTCAAAGAGATGGCACCGGGGATTCCGGCAATGATCCGTTCTGCTTCGCGTTCCGCTCCGAGCATTCCGTCGGCACGGGGCGTATTAACGATTTCCGCACCGAGCGCTCTTAAAACCTGCTGCTTTTCCTGTGAGAATTTCTCAGGCACCGTGAAGATGACCCGATAACCCTGATTGAGTGCTGCGATTGCAATGCCGATTCCGGTGTTTCCGGCGGTGGCATCCACGATTGTGCTGCCTTCTTTCAAGATGCCGCGCCTCTTCGCGTCGTCAATCATGTACCTTCCGACGCGGTCCTTCACGCTTCCGGCCGGATTCATCAGCTCCAGCTTCGCAAAGATTTTCACATCCGGTTTCGTTTCGAAGTTCTGCAGACGTAAAATCGGAGTGTTTCCAATCATGCTGCGGATGTCCATATATACATCCATTCCGATCACCCCCTTACCGTCTCGAGGCTTCGATGGCCCCGCGGAGATCCTCAATCAGGTCATCGACATTTTCGATGCCGACCGAGAACCGAATCAGCTCATCCACAATGCCGGTCTTCTGACGGATGTCTGCCGGGATGGATGCGTGTGTCATGCTTGCCGGATGGCACACAAGCGACTCAACGCCGCCGAGGCTCTCCGCAAGGGTGATCAGCCGAAGGTTCCGGAAGAATGCGCGATAATCGAATTCATCCTTCAGCACGAACGATATCATTGCGCCGGGACCGTCCGCCTGCTTTTTCTGCACGGCGTAGCCGGGGTCGGACGGAAGACCCGGGTAATAAACCTTTTTCACATACCCGCTCTGCTGCAGCCATTCGGCAATCTTCGTGGCATTTGCCACGTGCCTGTCCATCCGGACGCCGAGCGTCTTGATGCCGCGGATTGTCAGGAAGCTGTCAAACGGGGAAAGCACGCCGCCGATGGCGTTCTGCAGGAAATAGAGCCGTTCCGCAATCTTTGCGTCCCTAAGTGCCACAAGCCCGGAGATTGTATCGCTGTGTCCGCCGAGGTACTTCGTACCGCTGTGCACCACGATGTCCGCACCGAGCGTAAGCGGCCGCTGCAGGTAAGGGGTAAGGAATGTATTGTCAACGATAAGGAGGGCGCCGGCCTTTCGCGCTATCTTCGCGGTTTCGGCAATGTCCGTCACGCTCAGAAGCGGATTGGCCGGTGTTTCGATATAGATGGCTTTGGTGTTCGAATCGATGGCTGCCTCGATCTTCGCCGCATCCGTGGTATCCGTGATTACGTACTGAAGTCCGAGCGGCTTGAAAACCTTGTCAAGGATTCGAAATGTTCCGCCGTAGATGTTGTCGGAAATGATGATTCGGTCTCCCGCCTGAAACAGCGAGAGCACCGTGTGGATGGCTGCGAGGCCCGAGGCAAATGCCAAACCGAACTCTCCGCCTTCCAGATCTGCGATCAGTTTCTCCAGAGCCGCCCTGGTCGGATTGCCGGTTCTGGAGTACTCCCAGCCGGTGTTCACGCCGAGCTCGCTCTGCTTGTAAGTTGAAGTCTGATAAATCGGAACGTTCACCGCTCCGGTAACTTTGTCTCCGTCAATGCCTCCGTGAATGAGGAGGGAATCTAATGAATAAGCCATGGTATTTTCCTCGATTTCGTGTAGTTTTTCTCTGTTCTGCCCTGAATTTGGCAACAAAAAAGGAAGCCTCCATAAGAAGCTCCCGGACATACGGAATTATTCAAATCGCATTATCTACATCGACATCGAGTTGAATCGAGGCGCACAGAAACAGAGTCGAACGCCCCGGCCGCATAATCAGTCCGGGAAACTTCATGCATTCGACAACAACACATCACACTGTAATTGAAAGCTGTGAACGATTTCATTTCTGTGTGCTCCTTTCTTCAAGTTGGCGTTATCTTAACACCATTCACCTACTATGTCAATAGGTATTTTGAAAATTTTTTTCTTTCTTCTCGAGGGGCCCGGCTTCGCAGGCATTCGTCGCGGATAGTTCCGGTCGACTAACCGTCCGGTTCGCACGCATAAGCAGGGGCGTTTCTGCGGAACTCGCTGCGCTCAGACAGTCCTCGAACCGCCCCATGCGTTCTCCCGGACGCCAAGTCGACGGTTGCGATGGCGTCCGCCCCGCAACCGTCAATATCCGTGACGAATGCCCGAAGCAGCCTTGCCCCCTGAGTGAAACCGAAAAATCATTCCCGTGACTTTCGAAGGATTCCCGGGCATGAAAAAAGCGCCTTTAAGTGTTTATGCTTAAAGACGCCTTGTCAGTGTTGTGTTATCCGACCGGAATCAATCCTTGTTCGTTGCTTCAAACGCGATGCGCTTGATTGCCTTTCTCACGGACGGGATTGCAAGAACGACAAGCGTTAATGCCATCTCGATCAAAATATAACTGTAGTTATAAGCAACGGGGTACAGGAACGCGAGCTTCTTCGGGAAGCTTTCCGGCATGTAATCCATCCAGTACAGATAACCTGCAATCGACGCGAAAACGCCGCGCGCCAAACAGCCGACGATGTAACCGATGATCAGCCCCTTCTTGCTCTTATAGAAGAAGCCTGCGACACCGAGAGCGGCAAATGCCAGGATATAATCAAACAGCACCTGCGGAATCGACAGAATATAGCTGCCGCCGGACTGCAAAAACTGCAGAATACCGTAGGCAAATGCGGCCGTAAGTCCGGTCGACGGTCCGTACAGGTAACCGACGAAGCATACGAAGAACATGCTGAAGAGCGTAACGGAACCGCCCCACGGAAGCTTGAACAGCTCAATATACGAAGTGATAAAGGCGAGCGCAATTGAGATTGCGGAAACCGTCAAACGAATCGCACGACGGGAGTCCCCCTTATCCTTTTCCGACATAATCGCCGCCGCAGCACAGATCAGAAGGAAAATGGCGACACCGAGCACAACGTACCCTGCCTTCTCCAAAACATAACTACCGTCCTCTGAGCGGCTGATAAAAGACAAAAGAAAAGAAGCCATAATACACAATCCTCACATATTGAAGAAATATCCAACTCAATTTACCACAACAGAATCAAAAAATCAACGAAAACCGAAAGAGATTTTCTTCGCCTGGGGGGCTCTGTCTCACAAGTGTTCGTCAATGGATAGGGGAGGCTTTCTTTTCAAAAACAGAAATTCTCAGCCGGAGGGCTCTGCCTCACAGGTTTCCAACAGTGGTTGGGGGAGGTTTTCTTTTCAAAAACTATTTTTCTCCCGGGGCTCTGTCTCACCGGTGTCCGTCAGTGGATAGGGGTAGGCTTTCTTTTCAAAAACTATTTTTCTCCCGGGGGCTTTGCCTTATAGGTGTTCGTCGCGGATATAGACGGTGGCGAGGGCGGACGCCATCGCAACAGTCGACTGGACATCCGGGAGAACGCATGGGGCGTTTCGAGGACTGTCTGAGCGAAGCGAGTTCCGCAGAAACGCCCCTGCCTATGCGGGCGAACCGGATGGTTAGTCGACCTGAACTATCCGCGACGGACACCGGTGAGGCAAAGCCCC
>JAFYYS010000030.1 GCA_017546025.1 Lachnospiraceae bacterium
AAATACCCCTCGGATTTGATACTTCCATTATACCATAAAAAGTGCCGAAAAGCCAGTAAATATAAGGCTTTCGGCACTTTTTAACCAACAAAAAAAGACAAGTCCGAGGCGGTCGAGCCTCGGACTTTGTCTTCAGTCTGAGGGATTGCCTTTCGGGCAATCCCTTTTCTTATTCCGTAAGTTTTTATCCGACAACCTTTTCGAAGTCATCCTTGCCGTGCTTGCAAAGCGGGCAGAGGAAATCGTCGGGAAGCTCTTCGCCTTCGTACTCGTAACCGCAGATGCGGCAGACCCATTTGGTCTTCTTCTCGCCGGGATCCGACAGAGCCGGCTTCGGTTTGATGTGGGCGAAGTAATATGCGTAGGTGACGGAAGGATCGGAGGAGAGCACCTCGCTCTCGGTGATGTCCGCCACGAACAGGCTGTGGGAACCGCAGTCGATGATCTGCGTGACCTTGCAGCTGAAGAAGGTATTGGTTGTTTCCGTAATGACCGTCAGGCCGTTCGCGGAGCGCTTGAATGCCGTGTAGCCGTCGTATTTGTCAGTGTCACGGCCGCTTGCGAAGCCGAAGCGTTTGAACAGCTCAAACGAAGCGGATTCCGTCAGGACGGAGACATTGAACTGACCGGTTTTCACAATCATGTCATGCGTGTAATTATTCTTGTTGACGGCAATGGAAAGCCGGTTCGGTCCGGAAGCGACCTGCATGGCCGTGTTGGTAATGCAGCCGTTGTCCTTGCTGCCGTCCTTCGCGGTAACAACGAAGAGACCGTAGGACAGGGAATAAAGCGCCTTCGGATCCTCGGTTCCGGGAACGAACGGTGCCGCATCCTCGGCATTGGCAAGACCGGGAATCGTCGTCACAATAGCCTCGGCAAGAAGGCCGAGCTCGTTGCGGCGGTCTTCGGAAACGCTGCTCTGCAGCGAAACAACCGGCTCCACAAAAGTGATGTTCTTGCAGTTTTCAAAAAGGGCGCGCATCTTCCGGCCGCTCTGGGCAGCCCAGGAACCGTTCTCAATCAAAGCAATCGTGCGGTTCTGGATGTTGTGCGCAACCAAATCCCGAAGCGCTTCCTCCATGCGGACGAAAATCTCCGCATTGTAGGTCGTGGAAGCAAACACGAGATGGCTGTATTGGAATGCCGCGCTGACAAGCTCGGAAGCGGGCTTGACGGAAACGTCCATCATATCGACCTTAACGCCGCGCTCACGAAGGTTGACAGCCAGGATTTCCGCCGCGTTCTCAGTGTTGCCGTATACGGAAGCATACGCAACCAGAACGCCTTCCTGCTCGGGAATGTAGCGGCTCCAGCGGTCATAGTATTCGATGTATTCGTTCAGATTCTTCCGCCATACGAAGCCGTGCAGCGGGCACAGCATCTTAATGTCCAAAGTGGCGGCCTTCTTCAGGACGGCCTGCACCTGGGCACCGTATTTGCCGACGATATTCGTGTAATACCGGCGTGCCTCGTCCAGATAATCGCGGAAGAAATCAACTTCATCGGCGAACAGGTTGCCGTTCAGCGCGCCGAAGCAGCCGAAGGCGTCCGCCGTGAAAAGCGTACCCGTGGTCTTATCGAAGGTCATCATAACCTCCGGCCAGTGAACCATCGGGGCCATGACAAATGTGAACTCGTGCTTTCCGGTACGCATCACATCCCCTTCCTTCACGAGGTAGGGTTTGCGTTCGTCGTTCACATAGCCGAAACGCTTCATCATATCATGGCTTTTCTGATTGCAGACGATAATCACATCCGGGTAACGCAGCAAAAGCTCCCGGAGTGTCGCGCTGTGATCGGGTTCCATGTGGGACACAACCACGAAATCGAGGCTGCGTCCCGCAAGAGCATGATCCAGGTTTTCAAAGAAAACACGGTCAACTGCCCGGTCCACTGTATCGAAAAGGACCGTCATCTGATCAAGGAGCAGATAAGAATTGTAAGAGACGCCGTCCGGAACGGAGTAGACGCCCTCAAACATAGCGAGTCTGCGGTCATTGCCGCCGACCCAGATGAGATCATCCGAAATCCTTCTCGTACAGTACATGAGAACCTCCCAAAGTTATTTCTTGAAAATCAAACGACCGATGGCGATTAACAGGCAAGTACCGATAACGCCGCCGATGATGTTGCCGACAAGACCGAAGAAATGGATGCCGATCAGGCCGAATACGAAGTTACCGAGAGCGCCGCCGATGATACCGAGAATGATATTGATCAGCAGACCGTTCTTCTTGGAATCCATGATTGCGCCGGCAAGCCAGCCGCAAATTCCACCGACGATGATAGTTACAACCCAACCCATACTGTATCCTCCTTTGATTTGTTGCGTAATCCGCTTTGGGATGACGCATTATTTTGAATATCCCTATTATACCATATTTTTCAAAAGATGCCATAGGGATTCCTGTAAAGGGATACAAAAAAACTGTGAAATGTGATATGATGGATGTGTGATTCTCCGCGGAGAATCATTTTTAAGGAGGAAGTTTATGATTATCCAGTTTTACAGGCTGCTGCTTATCCTGAGCGTCTGTCTGACATTAATTTATGTGATGACGTGGCATAAACACTTTGACGTCCACGTTTCCCTGATTTTCCTGCTCGTGCCGATTTCCGTGCTCGGAAACCTGCTCGTGGCGGAGTCGTGCTCGTATTGGGAAGCACTCGCGGGCAACAAAGTGAATTACATCGGCGGCACATTTCTCACGCTGATGATTACCCTGACCATCCTGAACCTGTGTCATATCAACATCCCGAAGGCCGTGAAGGCGGCGATGTTCTGCCTGAACATGTTACTGTACCTCGGGGTGCTGACCATCGGAAGGACCGAATGGTTCTACAAATCCGTTGACTTTGTCAGAACCGGTAACTGCGGCCGCCTGACGAACAAGACCTACGGATTCCTGCACAGCATCTTCATCATCATGGTGATTGTGTATTTCATCATCGGCGTCACCGCGATGGTTTACAGTTATTTCCGCAAGAAGGATGTTTCGAAGCGCGTCATTCTGTTATTGTTCATCCCGGAAATGATCAGTTTCTTCTCATTTTTCATCGGCAGAATGATTACCGACCGGATCGAGCTGCTGCCGGCTGCCTACACCGCCGCGCAGGTCGTCTACCTGATCATCATCCATCAGGTATGCCTTTACGACATCACCGACACCGGCATTGATTCTCTGGTGGAAAATGGCACGACGGGCTTCCTTTCCTTCGATTTCAAACGCAGATACCTCGGCTGTAACGACGAGGCGCTGCGCGTGTTCCCGGAGCTTGCCGACGTGCGTGTCGACAAGACCATCCCCGCAGAGAGCCCGGTTGCAAGGTTTGCGAACCGCTGGCTTGATGCTTTTGCAAACGACGAAAAGGACAACCGGTTCCATTATGAGAAGGATGATAAGATTTATTTGATTCAGGTGACTTATCTGTGCGACGGAATCCATAAAAGAGGCTACCAGTTCTTCATTACGGACGACACGAAGAGCCAGCAGTACATTCACCTGCTGAACGACTTCAACAAAGAGCTGACCGACCAGGTGGAGGAGAAGACAAGACATATCACCGAGATGCACAACCGCCTCATCCTCGGCATGGCAACGATGGTGGAAAGCCGCGACAATTCGACCGGCGGCCACATCAGGCGTACGAGCGAAGTGATGCGGATGCTGACCGAGGAGATTAAGAAGGACAATGTGCTGAACCTCTCAGGCGGCATGATCAGAAACCTGATAAAGGCCGCTCCGATGCACGACCTCGGAAAGATTGCCGTAGACGACCAGATTCTCCGCTTCGAGGGCCGCTACGAGCCGTGGCAGTTTGAAAAGATGAAGGCGCACGCGAAGGAAGGCGCCCGGATTGTCCGCTCGATTCTTGAGGGAACGGACGACGAGGCATTCCGGCAGGTTGCCGAGAATATGGCACATTACCACCACGAACGGTGGGACGGCTCGGGCTATCCCGAAGGGCTGAAGGGCGAGGCAATTCCGATTGAAGCAAGAATCATGGCAATCGCGGACGTGTACGATGCCCTTGTGAGCAAGCGCGTTTATAAGGACAGCATGCCCTTTGACAAAGCCGACAGCATCATCATGAGCGGCATGGGAACCCAGTTTGACCCGTCGCTTGAGCGGTACTACGTTGCCGCACGGCCTCACCTCGAGGCATATTATGAGAATTCCCGTTAGGGCATGATTTTGAGCGTAATTGCGGCCCGGCCGCAGCAATAAGGAGGATACAGAAGCATGGAAGAAAAGAAGAACCCCTTCGGATTCTCAAGAGGGGTCCTGATCACCATCGGGGTATTGAGCGCCCTGATTGTGGTACTCGTGATTTCGCTGCTTGCGGCGAAGAGCGGCAAGGACAACGGAACCGATAAGAAGACGACTCCCGAGCCGACGAAAAATGTGATTGAGCTGAGCCCGGTTGTCATATCGCCGGAGGTCAGCCCGACGGACGTGCCGACCGAAGCACCGACCCCGACCGATGAACCGGCACCGACGGAAGAGCCGAAGGACACACCGACCCCGACACCGAGCCCGGAGCCTGTGGAGGGCTTCCTTCTCGAGTATGAATCGGGCAATAACTGGGCGGACGGCAATGTCAATATGTACGGCGTCGAATTTGCCATTAGGAACGGTTCGAAAGCGGATGTGAGCGGCTGGACGCTCGTGCTGACCATAGAAGGACTTGACCGTGTCAGCGGGTGGAACGGCACATTTTCCATTGACGGCAATAAGATGACAATCAAGGATGCCGGTTATAATGCGAGCATCCCCGTAGGCGGCGCCGTGAACTGCGGCTGCAACCTCGGCGTGACCGGCGGACTGAAGATTACCGCTGCTACGCTGAACGGCGTGAAGTGTACCGTTCGCGCCGGCAGGGTGAACCAGAACGATATTAATAACCAGAACAACCAGAACAATCAGAATAACCAGGGCGGAAACGGCGGACAGTCCGTGGACGTCGAGGCGCTTCTGAAACGGTCTGAGAAGGCCGTGCAGGGCGATGACTGGCTACACACCGACGGCAGACGGATTCTCGATAAGAACGGCAAGCAGGTGTGGCTGACCGGCGTGAACTGGTTCGGCTACAACACCGGCACGAATACGTTCGACGGTCTTTGGACGAGTAAGCTCGAGCCGACCGTCAAGGCCATTGCGGACCACGGCTTCAACCTGATCCGCGTGCCGATTTCCGCGGAGCTTCTCTTACAGTGGAAGGGCGGACAGTTCCCGAGAGCGAACTACAACAACGCCTACAATACGGCGCTCAACAGCATGAACAGCCTGGAAATCTGGGATTACTTCCTGAAGCTTGCAGAGGCATCCGGACTGAAGGTCATCCCGGATATCCACAGCGCCGAGACCAACGCGTCCGGTCACAACGTGAACCTCTGGTACACGGCGCGCATCACGGAAGAGGATTTCTACACCGCGCTTGAGTGGCTCGCGGACCGCTATAAGAACAACGACACGATCATCGGAATCGATTTAAAGAACGAGCCGCACGGCAAGCCTTACGAGGGCGACGGCGCGGCCATCTGGAACGATTCGAAGGCGAAGAACAACTGGAAGAACACGGCCGAGAAGGCTGCAGCCAGAGTGCTTGCAAAGAACCCGAACCTGCTGATTCTCGTTGAGGGAACCGAAATCTTCCCGAAGACGGAAGCTAACATGGATTTCAAGTCGACAGACGAGAAGGATTACGACTTCAACTGGTGGGGCGGTAACCTCCGCGGCGTGAAGAAGTATCCGATTGACCTTGGCAAATACCAGAACAAACTCGTGTATTCGCCGCACGATTACGGCCCGACCGTCTATAAGCAGCCCTGGTTTAAGGGCACCTACACCTACGACTCTCTGATGAAGGACTGCTGGAAAGACAACTGGTTCTACATCTATGAGGACAACACCGCGCCGCTTCTGATCGGCGAATGGGGCGGTTTCATGACCGAGCCGAACATCACGTGGATGACGTACATGCGCCAGTTGATCAAGACGTATCATCTGAACCACACCTTCTGGTGCCTGAACGCGAATTCCGGCGACACGGGCGGATTGCTGCTTGACGATTTCACGACGTGGGATACGAAGAAGTACGAATTTGTCAAGGAGGTGTTGTGGCAGGAGAACGGCAAATTCGTCGGTCTCGACCATGCCATCCCGCTCGGCGACAACGGCATCACGCTGACGCAGGCCAAGGGCGGAAACTGGTAAGAGAAAAAAGTAAAACAACTGCAGAGGCGGCCCGGTAATCCGGGCCGCTTTTTTTATTGAAAAATGTCACATTTTCCTCTTGACAAATGCCATACCTCGCGTTACGATGTATTACGCGAAGAGAAGTATAGCGTGAAAGGAGGTATTCGGATGGATATCCAGCTGAAGCGGGGATTGTTGGAAGTTTGCGTGTTGGCGGCCATCGCCGACGAGGACTCATACGGGTACAAGATCATTAAGGATATGAAGCCGTACATCGAGCTTTCGGAATCCACCCTGTATACCATTTTGAAGCGTCTGGAAACAGCTGACATGCTTTCCGTTCGGACAGCGGAGCATGAGGGGCGGCTGCGGAAATACTATCACATCACCCGGGCGGGGCGAAAGCGTATTGAGGAGTTTAAGAGCGATTGGACAGAGATGCTGTCCATTTACCGATTTGTGACCAAGGAGGATGAAAGTCATGTTAAGGATAACATTTCTTGCGGACCTTAAGGACCGTCTGTACGGCATGCCGCAGGAAGAAATAGAAGAGCGGCTGTCCTTCTATAATGAGATGATCAACGACCGGATGGAGGAAGGTCTTTCGGAGGAGGAAGCCATTGAGGCAATCGGTCCGGTTGACGAGATTGCGGCGCAGATTCTGAGCTCCCTTCCAGCAGAGCCCGCTCCGGCGCCCGCAGCGGAACCTGTAACGGTGCCGGATTATGCGGCGTATCAGCCGATGCCCGGTTATGAGATGCCTTCGTATGAAGAGAAGCCGGGGAAGTCCGTAAACGGAGTCAAAACAGCGCTTCTCCTGATCGGCTTTCCGATCTGGGGCTCACTGCTGATTGCGGCGGCAGCGGTCGTATTTTCCTTAATCATTTGTGTATTATCGCTGGTAATTTCCTTTTGGGCGGTGGCAGTCAGCATGGCGGTCAGTGTCATTGCGTGCGCGGTCAGTGCCGTATGTTCTTTCATCTCCGGCAGAGCGCTCCTCGGGGTTGCCTGGATCGGCGCGGGACTGTTTTGCGCGGGTCTTGCAATTCTGTTGTTTTTGTGCGGCGGTGTGGTCACGCGCGGCCTGCTTGCGGCGACTAAAAAGCTTGCGGGCGGTCTTTCGAGGCTGTTTCGCAGAAAGGGGGGACGGTCATGAAAAGAATCTGGCTCGGCGTGGCTATCACGCTTATCGTAGCAGGACTCGGTACCGTCGGCTGTGCACTTTTACTCAGCGGATTTGATTTAAAGAAGTTTTCGGGAGAACCGTTCGAATCGAAGACACACGGAGTGGAGGGCACATTTTCCGAAATCTCCATCGACGCGTCGACATTTGATATTGAATTCCGCAGGTCCGAGGACGGCAGCTGCAGGATTGTGACCAGGGAAAATGAGACGTATTCCCTGAATGCGGCGGTTGAGGGTAATACCCTGAAAATCACTTCTCACGAAAAGAAGAAGTGGAACTGGTTCTTCACGCTGAATTTTGAAAGCCCGAAGATGACACTGTACCTTCCGGAAACGGAATACGAGAAGCTTACCGTGAAGGTTTCGACCGGTGAAATCAAAATTTCCGATATCAAAGCAAAGACAGTGTCGATTCATACCGGCACAGGAGATGTGCAGCTTGATTCGGTTGTCGCAAGCGAGATGATGAGCATCGAGACTTCAACCGGCGACGTGAGACTTGACGGCTGCGACAGCTCAGCCATTAAGATTAAAACAAGCACCGGTGACGTGAACGGAACATTGTTAACCCCGAAAACATTCCGGACGGAAACTTCGACCGGAACGGTGCGTGTTCCCTCCGGTTCATATCCGGAAACCTGCGAGATTAAGACCTCAACCGGCGACATTAAGATGACGGTTAAGTGATGGTTGACCTTTTCCGGCAAATGAGATATAATCCCTCTTGCAAGACGGCTCGGCCGTTTGAGGGCTTGTAGCTCAGTTGGGAGAGCGCTGCGTTCGCAACGCAGAGGTCATGGGTTCGAATCCCACCAGGTCCACAAAGAACAAAAGGTCTGTCATACCGAAAGACGGTGTGACGGACCTTTTTCTGTTTGAGAGGGGAGAAACTCTTGCGCGAAGAATTTGAAAAACCGAGTAAATAATACTTGACAAAACTTGGCACATAATGTAAAATCACATTTACTATATTAGCGCTGGGGCGCAAGGTTATTGGAGGGAATGAACCATGCAGAAACACTTTTTTGCACTGCTGTTGGCCGTGTTTTTGGCCTTCAGCCTGACACCCTCTGCGAAGGCAGAGGAAGCTCCGGATGTACAGCCGGAGCAGTTTGAACAGCCTGAGTCTGTTGACTTGGGAGAGGCAGATGAGCCTGAGGAATACTTTGTCGGAATGGGCTGGACGAACGGCGGAACGCTTGAGCTCCTTAACGAGGAGCAGGGCTCTGCGGCAGAAGGAGAAGAGGTTTTCTTCCGCGTTGCTGCTGACGAAGGCTATAGAATTGCCATTTTCTATGTTGCCAACGCCTACATCGCACCCGAGGGTTACGCAGAGGCGTATGAAAACTCTGAGCTGGCAGTCACCGATTACGGTAACGGAACCTACTCTTTCATCATGCCCGGCAATGTCGTTAAGATCTATGTCGAGTTCTGGACAGAGCAGGATTCGGCCGACACATACTTTGTATGCAGAAGCTGGACGCAGGGTGGAAAGCCTGAATTTGTAAATGCAGAGCAGGAATTCGCTGCAGAAGACGAAGAAGTTTTCTTCTACATTGATCTTCAGGAAGGCATGACGCTTGAAAGCATCCGGGTTTCCAATGCTTTCTTTGACGAGGAAGGTATTTTTGCAACAATTCAGGATTCCTATTTGGATGTGACCGCACATGAGGACGGAACGTACTCCTTCATTATGCCCGGCAATCCGGTTGAGATTTATGTTGAATCCAGTGGCGAATACACTTTGCCCGACGGTTTCTTCATCGGCAACAGCGTGCAATTCGGTGAATTAGAGTTTGTGAATGATATTGACTGGTTTGCTACCGAGGGAACACAGGTTATCTTCCGCATCAACCCTTACGAGGGTTGGGAAGTGGACAGAGTTGAAATCGTGAATTGCATCGAGAACGACGAGGGCATCCTTGAACCCATTGAAGACTCCTTTACAGAGGTAACGGAGAATGCAGACGGAACGTACTCCTTTATCATGCCCGCCAATCCGGTTATTGTTTATGCCGAATTCGATGGTGGACAGGAATGGTACGAGGACGAAGGTTACTTCATTTGCAGAAGCTGGACGAGCGGCGGAACGCTCGAATTCGTTAACGGATGGGACTATGCGAGAGCAGGCGAAGAGGTTGTCTTCAGCGCTGTAGCTGAAGAAGGCTATACGCTTGAAAGCCTTCGGGTCTTCAACGGCTATTTTGATGAAGAAGGCTGCATCAACCCGAATGAAGATTCTAACGTAGAGTATATAGATAATGGGGACGGAACATTCTCCTTTATCATGCCTGATAATCCGGTATATATTGATGCTGTATATAGTGACGGACAGAACGGCGACGATACCTACTTTGTATGCAGAAGTTGGACGAACGGCGGAACGCTTGAATTCCTTGATGAGGAGCAGAGCTATGCGGAAGCAGGAGAAGAGGTTTTCTTCAGCGTTACGGTTGATGATGGTTTTACGCTCGGATTCATCCGTGTTTCCAACGGTTTCCTGGACGAAAACGGTTACCTCAGTCCGATTGAGGATTCTGAGTTGGAAGTAATCGAGCATGCAGACGGAACGTACTCCTTTATCATGCCCGATAATCCGGTGTATGTTTATGTTGAATTCTTTGGCGAGGGATATGGTTTGCCCGACGGTTACTTCGTTGGCAACTGCGTGGAGTTCGGCGAGTTTGAGTTCGTGAACGATATTGACTGGTTTGCTACCGAGGGAACGGAGGTTATCTTCCGCATCAACGCTTACGAAGGTTATGTACTTGACAGAGTCGAAGTTCTGAATTGCATCGTGACGGAAGACGGTATTATTGAACCCGTTGAGGGCTCTTTGACCGAGGTGACGGAGAATGCAGACGGGACGTACTCCTTCGTTATGCCTGCTAATCCGGTTATCATCAATGCGGTTATGTATGAAGCACCGATTGGTAACTTCATCGGCAGATGCCCGCAGGAAGGCGGCGACCTTGAGTTCGTGAACGACGATCAGTGGTTCGCAACCGAGGGCGAAGTAGTTTCCTTCCGTGCCGTAGCCGAGCAGGGTTATGAGCTTGACAGAGTTGAAGTTATGAACTGCCGTGAGCTGGAGAACGGCGGTCTCGAAGCCATTGACGGCTCTTATGTAACGGTTACGAAGAATGCAGACGGAACGTATTCCTTCGTAATGCCTGACAACGGTGTTCAGGTATTTGCCTTCTTCAAGGAAAAGGTTACCACGCCGGTTTACAATCCGTACTGCCCGACCTTCGGTTGGGGCTGGGGCTTCGGCTTTGGCGGTTATAACAACATTTTCAATATGGTTCATCACCAGATTTGGAATGCTTTTAACTACTATCATTATCCCACTCATCATGGTATGATGGGCAGAAACTGCGGATGGGGATTTTTCTTCTAAGGAAAATGCCATAGCATAAGAAAAACGGGCTGCCCCCGGTATTTCACCGGACGGCAGCCCTTTCTTGATTCATCCTTACTGTGCGTCGGCTTTTTCGGCGCGCTTTTTTTCGTAGTCCTCGAGCGCCGACTTGATGGCCTCCTCCGCAAGGACGGAGCAGTGCATCTTGTAATCCGGCAATCCGTCGAGTGCTTCCGCAACAGCCTTGTTGGTAAGCTTCATGGCCTCGGCGACGGGCTTTCCTTTAATCATCTCGGTTGCCATTGAGCTGGAAGCAATCGCGCTTCCGCAGCCGAACGTTTCAAATTTGACATCCTCGATGATGTCGTTCTCAATCTTCAGATACATCTTCATGATGTCGCCGCACTTCGCGTTGCCGACCTCGCCGACACCGTCCGCGTCCTCAATCACGCCGACGTTTCTCGGATTCCGAAAATGATCCATTACCTTTTCACTGTACAGTGCCATATTCTTTCCCTCCGTATCACAGAATAAACGGTTTCTTTCCTGCGGTCAGGTCTCTCCAGATCGGGGAGAAGCCGCGCAGATAAGTTACCACTTCACGAACGTTTTTAATCAGATAATCCACCTCGTCGTCGGTGATGTCGTCGCCGAGACTTAAGCGGAGCGAGCCGTGCGCCACATCGTGCACGCGGCCGATGGCAAGGAGCACGTGGCTCGGATCAAGCGAGCCTGAGGTGCAGGCGCTGCCCGACGAAGCCATGATGCCACGGTCGTCAAGAAGCAGCAGAAGCGATTCGCCCTCGATGCCCTCGAAGCAGAAGTTTACGTTAGACGGCAGACGCTTCACGGCATCGCCGTTTAAAGCAGAGTGCGGAATCTCGGAAAGCCCCGCGATCAGGCGGTCACGCCTTTTAGAAACATACTCCGCACGCTCCGAAAGGGTTGCTTCTGCTTCCTTCAAAGCGGTTGCCATGGCGGCGATTCCCGGGATGTTCTCCGTGCCGGCCCGCTTGCCGCGTTCCTGCGCGCCGCCTTCAATCAGGTTTGTGAGGCGGATGCCCTTTTTGGCATACAGGAAGCCGACACCCTTCGGGCCGTGGAACTTGTGCGCGGAAGAGGAGAGCATGTCGATGTTGTCCGCCTCCACATCAACCGGAATGTGCCCGACGGCCTGCACGGCATCGGTGTGGAACAGAACACCGTGCTTACGGCAGATGGCACCGAGCTCGCGAATCGGCTGAATCGTGCCGATTTCGTTGTTTGCATACATGATTGTGACAAGGCAGGTATCCTCGCGGATGGCGGCCTCAAGTTCTTCGGGACGCACAAGACCGTCCTCGTGAACCGGAAGAAGCGTGACCTCAAAGCCTTCCTTTTCGAGCTTTGCGAGCGTATGCAGCACCGCATGGTGCTCAAACGCACTTGAGATGATGTGCTTCTTTCCTTTCGCGAGACCGAGCGCGGCAGCCGACCGGATTGCCTGGTTGTCCGCCTCGCTTCCGCCCGACGTGAACAGAATCTCGCGCGGCTCCGCGTGAATCACGGAAGCAATGTCCGCGCGCGCCTGCTCGAGCGCTTCCTTGGCCCGCTGGCCGATCGAGTAAAGGCTCGAAGCATTGCCGTAGGTTTCCTGCGACAGTTTCATGAAGGTGTTCAGTGCGGCATCGCTGATTCGCGTCGTCGCCGCATTGTCTGCATATATCATAAAATATCTCCTTTATGTGATGACAAATGGGACGCGGACCTTCCGCTCCCCGAGATGATAATACACCCTTTTACCTACTGTGTCAATAGGTAAATAAACCGAACAGCAAAACCACGCATATTCCCACGTCGAAAACGAATCAGAGGGCTCCCGAAAGAGCCCTCTGATTCCAAACAAAAAGGAGCTCCCTCAGGAGCCCCTTTCGCACAAACCTTTTTTACATGATATTCTGCTCGCAGCTTCCGACCTCGGCCTCAGGACTGATGTCCGCCGATTCGGTGTAAAGCACACGTCCGATGCTGCAGCCGGGACCGATGTGAATCTCGCGTCCGACAACCGACTCGGCGGTTGTGTATTCAATGTCGATGACATCTCCCTCAACACTCCCTGCGACCCGGAAGCAATCACTGTTCTTTCCGCCGAACAGCTTCTGGAAGAAGCCTGCAACCACGCCCTTCTTCCGGATCTTGATGAAGCTGCCGCCGATGGAATCGGCGCTGCTGCTGCCGTCACATTCAACGTCAATCCGCTCGCCGTTCAAAAGACCGCCGCAGCGGACCGCACCGCGGATGACAACATCCTCACCCGAAATGTCGCCGTCGGTACTGATGGCACCGCTCGAGTGCAGCTCGTTACAGTCTACGGAACCCGCGTGGAAGGAACCGGATATGTGGCAGTTGCCGGTCTGAACCGCGCCGTCAACTTTGCCGCTTCCGGATACGTGTACCTCGGGAGCCTGCAGGTTCCCATCCACCTTTCCGCTTCCTGAAATGCTGAACTTCCCGCTGCAGCGGAGGTCTCCGCCGGCCTTTCCGGCACCGGAAATCTTAAACTCCGTGCATGATGCACTGCCGTTTACCGTTCCGCTTCCGCTGATAATGATTTCTTCGTTGTAATCGCCGCCCGGTAAGCTGCCGCTTCCTGCAATTCTCATGACAATTCCTCCTTCAATACGTCTGTAATCTGTTTGGTAATGTCTTTCCGTTCTCCCCCGTCCGCGACGGTAATCTTTCTGATGTCGGAAAGCCTGTAAGTGTGGGACCCGTATGCCGTCTCTATGGTGACGGTCCGGTTGCCCTGTTCCTCGCCGGACAGCGTCCTTGCCAGCTCATCGAGGAGAGTGTCCTCTTTGGTGGAAAGAATTCTTTCCATGCGCTCGCAGATCAGCTCCTCCGGAAAGAATGTTTCCTGCCCGGTCACGGTTGCCTTTCGGATGAACCATTCGTCCGGAATCAGTCCCTTCCGCTTCCATCGGTACAGCGAGCCGTACGAGATGCCGTAGCGGGCAAGCAGATCCTTTTTCGAAATCAGTTTCTCTTCCGGATTCAATTTGCTCCCTCCCTTCGAAAGTGTGTAACACTGTTCCGTAACATTGTTACACCTGCATTATAGCGTAACAATGTTACACTGTCAAGAGGGTTATGAAACTTTTTTTGGAAGGGGAGGGGTGGCATTTTCCACTTGATTTACCTATTCACCCTGCGTTATAATAGGTAAAACGGCTCGAAAGGGGGAAAATGCCATGATTTCCACAAAAGGACGCTATGCCATCCGCGTGATGATCGATCTGGCCGAGCACGATGACGGAAGCTACATTCCGCTTAAAGACATTGCCGAGCGGCAGGTAATTTCGAAAAAATACCTGGAGATTATCATGAAGGACATGGTTGCCGGAGGACTCGTGACCGGCGCAAGCGGGAAAGGCGGCGGCTACAAGTTATGCCGGAAACCCGAGGATTATCCGATCGGAGAAATCATTGAACTGATGGAGGGTTCGCTCGCGACGGTGGCCTGCCTAAGCGGCGGCGCACCCGAGTGCCCGCGTGCCGCGGAATGCCGTACTTTGCCGCTTTGGGCGGAGTACGATAAGATGACGCACGACTACTTCTACGGCAAGAGATTAAGCGATCTGGTGCGTTAGCGCAGGGGAAGTTTGTGTTGACAACTCTTTTTCTTTGAAATATACTGTTCTAAAGGGCATATTGTGTCCAAAACGATTTCACGGAGGAATTGTATTATGGGTAAATTTGTTATGAAACAGGTTGCCAGCGGCATCAAGTTTGACTTGAAGGCAGGCAACGGCGAAGTTATCGCAACGTCTGAAGTATATACCACCGAGAAGGCTTGCAAGAACGGCATTGAGAGCGTTCGTAAAAACGCACAGGCTGCCGGCATTGAAGACCAGACCGTTGAAGGTTTCGAGAAGGTTAAGCATCCTAAGTTTGAAGTATATACCGACAAGAAGGGTGAGTTCCGTTTCCGCCTGAAGGCTACGAACGGTGAGATTATCGCTACGAGCGAAGGCTACAAGGCTAAGCCCAGCTGCCTGAACGGTATCGAGAGCGTTAAGAAGAACGTTGTGGATGCTCCGGTTGTAGAAGCATAATCGAGTGAATTTTTGAGACAGGTTTTCAGGCCTCGTGCCGATCGGCAGGTCGGCACGGGGTTTTTTTGATTCGGAGGAGAAATTAATGGCAGCAGACAGTCTGTTACGTGTAGAGAGAGAGATTAAAAAGGTTATTGTCGGTAAGGACAAAATCATTCGCCGGGTATTGACCGCCGTTTTGGCGGGCGGCCACATCCTTTTGGAGGATGTCCCGGGTGTGGGTAAGACAACATTGGCCGTTGCATTTTCCAAAGCAATGGACCTTCAGTATAAGAGAACCCAGTTCACACCGGACATTCTGCCGTCCGATGTGGTTGGTTTCTGTATGTTTGATAAGGACGAGCGGAAGAAGGTTTACGTTCCGGGAAGCATCCTGTGTAACCTTTATCTGGCGGACGAAATCAACCGGACTTCCTCAAAGACGCAGTCTGCCCTTCTCGAGGCTATGGAGGAGGGGCACATTACGATTGAGGGCGTCACGAAGGCGCTCCCGGATCCGTTCATCGTCATGGCAACGGAGAACCCGGTCGGCGCAGCCGGAACACAGATGCTTCCGGATTCCCAGCTGGACCGTTTCATGGTGCGCTTAAGCATGGGGTATCCCGATCCCGACGCCGAAGTGCAGATGATGAAGGCAAGAGGCATGGCGAACCCGATCGACGATGTGGAATGCGCTTTGACGAAGCAGGAACTGCTTTCCTACCGTAAGACGGCGGAAGGCGTGTTCGTGCACGATGCCATTTACGCTTATGTCGCAGCGCTTGTGAACTATACGAGAAACCATCCGATGCTGATGCTCGGTGTCAGCCCGCGCGGATCGCTGGCAATCATCGCCATGGCCAAGGCCAATGCCGTTCTGCAGGGCAGACAGTATGTGATTCCGGAGGACGTTGCGGATGTGTTCATCTGCACCGTTGCGCACCGGCTTTTGCTCACCGCAGCGGCGAGGGCGCGTAAGATTCAGACGGAAAGCATTGCCGAAGAAGCGCTTCGGAATGTGAAGGCGCCGGTTCTTTCCCGAATGGAGGGCTAGGCGGCCGCAGGGGGGTAAGATGTTCAAAAACCGTGTAATGTACGTGGCCGTTTTGCTGATTCTGTTTTATCTGGCCATGATCTTCTTTCAATACGGACTCTATGTCCTTCTCTATCTGTGCCTGCTGATTCCGGTTGCGGCACTGCTTTGGATGCTTCTTTTGCGGAAGCGCATCCGGTTTGCCTGGAGCGGTGTGTCTGCAGACCCGAGACGCGGGGGAACTGCGGAGGTTGCGATTGCATTTTCCAACAGTTCTTTCCTCCCGACGGGCGACGTCATCGTGTTGTACAGTGTGGAGAACATCTTTTTACAGACGAAAGAACGAAACAAACAAATAGTATCTCTTAGCGGCAGGCGTACCACCCTGTCCACTTTGAGTATCCGTCTTCGGCACTCCGGCACGATGCGCATTACCGTGGATTCGGTGCGCGTGCAGGAGCCGCTGGGGCTTTTCTCCTTTGCCGTTCCGGTGGTGCAGGGCAGCGTGACCTGTACGGTCATGCCGCAGATGGAAGAGCTGGCAGTCTGCCCGATCAAAAACAATCCCTATGCGTATATCGAGGAGGAGGTTTACTCCAAGGTGAAGCCCGGCGACGATCCTGCCGAGCTTTTCGGCGTGCGCGAATATGTGCCCGGCGACCGGCAGAACCGGATTCACTGGAACCTCACCGCGAAGCAGGATGAGCTGATGGTCAAGCAGATGGGACTTCCGGAGGACTGGGCATGCCTCCTTTTGTTGGAGATGTACCGGCCGGGCGACGACCTTTCCGAGGCCGAGCAGGCGAGAAAGGTCAACCTTTTGATGGACACCGCGTTTTCACTTTCCGCAAGCCTGATCCGCGAGGGACACCGTCACCGCATCGTCTGGTTTGAGGAGCAGGAGGACGTGCTGTTTGAGAAGATGATTGAGGCGGAGGAGGACGTTTTTGCGGCCTTCCATGCCATCTTCGATACGCCCTTTTATCCGGGCGGCAAGACCGGAATTCTTTCCCGGTATTTTTCGGAATATCCGGAAAGCGCATACAAAAATATCTATTACGTTTCCGATAAGCTTTTCACGGACGACGAGAACCTTCTTCGGGAGAGCCGGCGCGACGCGTTCGTGACCTGCTATCTGACTTCCGACGTGAAGCCCGAGAACGAAGGGGACGAGTGGCAGGTGCTGCCGGTTCGGGACGGCCATATCGCGGAGGATCTGATTCAGGAGGTGATCGTATGAAAGACACGAACAGCTTCTTAAGAATCCCTCTTCGTGCGGCAAATGTGACCGTTTGCCACGCCATTGTCCTGCTGCTTCTCGCTTCCATGCTTGGCTTTAAGGTGCCGCTTTTAATGTATGTGCTGCTTTTCTTTGCGGCTCTTGCATGCTCCGTTGTCGCGGACTGCTTAAAGCCCGGCGCAAAGACAGTTGTTTCGGTAGCGGTAACGTTAATTCTGATCCTGATTGCAATTGTTTTCTTCAATAAGACACGCGAAGGCGCCTTCTGGTTCGGAAGACGGTTTGTCGAACTGATCAACCAGTATTACGGCGAGGTACTGAATTGGACCGGAGAGGCAGGCACCGAAAGCGGCATGCTGTTTGTGCTTGCCAACATCAACATTTTCGGCTGCATGATTCTGACCCGTGTTTACAGAACCGGCCGGGCATTCCTTCTGTGGCTCGCTCCGGCATTTCTGCCGCTTTACGTCGCGGTCATCGCGAATATCTTCCCGGCACCCGGAAAGATGCTGGCATTTGCCTTAATGCTTGTCTTTTTAAAGATCACCGTATCCTGGGAACGGATGCCGGACGGCAGGGTGTTTCAATACGAGCTGCTGCTCGGCGGGTTCCTTGTTCTGACGGCGCTTGGGCTCCCGTTCATCATTACAAAGGAACAGTTTGAGGACAGCGTCGCGAACGGCGAAATCCGGCAGGAGGTAAGAAGCCTCAACGAAAAGACCGTGAACCGCATCAGCCATTATATCAGCGGCAAATGGAAGAAAGACACGAAACAGACCGGCGGTATGTCAGGCGGCGAGCTAAGCAGCGACGGTGTGACATTTACCCATCAGACGCACCTGGTGGTGTCGCTTCCGAAGAACAGCCCGCAGACGTATCTGCGCGGCTATGTCGGCGGCAGCTATTTTGCGGGAGCCTGGGCGGAGGTGCAGGGTCAGGACCGCTTTGTCAGCTATGCGCGCCGGCTTCTCGGCCGTGCTCCGGCGCTCGAGAATTACGGAGATTCGCTGACCAATACCAACCTGCTTCTGCAATATCTGTTTGACAAGAAAGTCCTGACAAGAAGGATGCGCTTCCCGGTTTATTCCGGTGAGATTGACATCCGGCGCAGAGGTGCGGATGAAAACTATGTCTATACCCCGTACGGAGCAATCTTTGAAGGCTACATCGGGAAGGACAACAGCCTCGTGAAAGACGGGTTTTTCCACCCGGACGGGGAACGCGGTTACACAAAAACCGACCAGGCGGACTATGTCTTCTCAACGGTGTATAACCGCAACGGATATCCGTCTATATTTGCTTACTCGAACAACGAATTCGCAAGTAAGGATGACTTTATGTTCTCGGATTTGGAAGAACCCGTTTACGGCTATCCTCTTGACGGTATCTTCGGATTTTACAGGGAGTATCAGGAATATGCCCGCTCGATGTATTCGACGGTCAACCCGGAGATCTGGGCAGTGCTTTCGGACGCTGTGGTGCGCTGTCGTGAGACCACCCTTTTCGGAAAAGTGGAATACGTCCGCCGGTATCTGAGTGAGAATTACACATACTCGACCGACCCGCCGAAGAACGAAGAGGACATCGATCCGCTGCTGTTCTTCATCCGGGACAGCAAGACCGGCTACTGCATGCATTTTGCATCGACCGGCGTCATGATGCTTCGGATGCTCGGCATTCCGGCGCGTTTTGCCGAGGGTTATGTCGTGACAGCTTCGGACATCCGCTCGGCAGAAGTGAGCTGGACAGACGATGTGCTCGTGCGCGATGAAAAAGGCGTGAGCCGCGAGACCGAGGAATATGTCACCGTTGCGGTAAAGGATGACTGCGCGCACGCCTGGGCGGAGATTCTGATTCCCGGATACGGCTGGTATCCGATTGAGATGACGACGCCGTACAGCACGATTGATACCGGCTATCTGGAGAATGCGCTGCAAAAGGAACAGACGGTAACGCCGTCACCTGAAATCACGGGACCCGTTGAGCCGGGAACGACCGTGACGCCGACGCCGAAGCCCGACAAGACCAAGCCGACTGCCACTCCTGTTCCGAAGACTGCAAAGACCGATGATGGAAAAGGACACAGCGGGGCGAAGCTCGCACTGATGATTCTGCTTCTTGTTGTTTTCGTCGTCCTGCTTCTGATCTTCGGCCGTTATGCGGTTCTGATGACGGCAAGAAACAGCCGGCTGCTGACGAGACGCCCGAACAAGTCGGCGCTTGCGGTATACCGTGAGATTCTCGTTTTGGCAGGCTATATGGGCATCCGCAGAAAGGAAGGAGAGCTTGACAGGGAGTTCCACAAGAGGCTCTTTGAGGTTCTTCCGGATTACAGCGGAGAGATGCCGATTCGCGATGTTGCCGCGGTGACGGAACGCGCCGCGTTCTCGAAGGAAGGCATCACCGAGGACGAAGCCAAGGGAATCCGACGCTATTACATGCGTCTGCGCAAAGATTTTCTGCAGAAAAAGAACGGATTCAGCCGATTTTTCTTCCGGCTGAAAAGCGGCATATAACGGGGTGAAAAAACCGGGAAACCCAAGATATGGGTTTCCCGGAGAAAGTCCCGAAATTTTGCGGCATATTATAAGGAAAAAGTGTCTCATTTTCCCGAAAAAAGTTGTTGACGGCGGGTAAACGGTTGTGTTATAGTGAGTAGGCTATGGAAGAGGCCTTTTTTTTATGCCTAATTTTTTTACGGAGGTGGTAAGCTGTGCGAGTAAAAATTACATTGGCCTGCACGGAATGCAAGCAGCGTAATTACGACACAACGAAAGAAAAGAAGAACCATCCTGACCGGATGGAGACTCAAAAGTACTGCAGATTCTGCAAACGTCACACGTTGCATAAGGAAACCAAGTAATTACCGGAAAGGGAGAGAAATATGGGTGATAATGCAAAGGCTCCCAAGAAGAGTTTCTTCAAGGGTTTGAAAGCCGAGTATAAGAAAATCATCTGGCCTACCAAGGAAACGATTGCCAAGGAGTCGGGTGTAGTTCTCGTTATTACGATGATTCTCATGCTGGTCATCTTCGGGGTCGACGTTTTGCTTAAGTTCGGTCTCGGAGCAATTCTTGGTATGAACTTTTAGGAATGGGTGACTGATATGGCAGAGGCGCAGTGGTACGTTGTTCATACTTATTCCGGGTATGAAAATAAAGTTAAGGTCGATCTGGAGAAGACCATCGAAAACCGTAAGCTTCAGGATGTCATCATGGAAGTATCCGTTCCGATGATTGACTCCATCGAAATGAAGAACGGAGTTCGTAAGAAGGTCCAGAAGAAGATGCTTCCCGGCTATGTGCTTGTTCGCATGATCATGAACGATGACACATGGTACGTGGTAAGAAACACCCGCGGTGTGACGGGCTTCGTAGGTCCGGGATCCAAACCGGTTCCGCTCACGGAGCAGGAAGTTCGCAACATGGGTGTCAACAGAGAGAACGAAGAGTTCGAATTTGTTGAGGGTGAGACCGTTACCGTACTCAACGGTGCATGGATCAATACCCAGGGCGTCATCAAGGCGATTAACGCCGCCAAGCAGACTCTTACCATCACGGTAGAGATGTTCGGCCGCGAAACCCCTGTGGAAATCGCATTTGAGGATGTCAAAGTAGAGCATTATTAATGCAACATGCCTGTCCGTAAAGGCAGCGGACGGGAACTGCCGGTTTCATACCGGTAAGTGGGAGGAAATCTTCCGATAACACCACATTTTAGGAGGTAAGCTATTATGGCTAAGAAAGTTACAGGTTACATCAAATTACAGATTCCGGCTGCGAAGGCAACCCCGGCTCCTCCGGTTGGTCCCGCTCTCGGTCAGCACGGTGTAAACATTGTACAGTTCACGAAGGAATTCAATGCCAGAACTGCAGGACAGGAAGGAATGATCATTCCTGTTGTTATCACGGTATATCAGGATAAGAGCTTCAGCTTCATCACGAAGACTCCTCCGGCTCCCGTGCTTCTTAAGAAGGCCTGCAAGATTGACAAAGCTTCCGGTAAGCCGAACAAGGAAAAGGTTGCTACGATTAAGAGATCTGAAGTAGCTAAGATTGCTGAGCTGAAAATGCCCGATCTGAACGCTGCCAACCTTGAGGCTGCGACCAGCATGATCGCAGGAACTGCACGCAGTATGGGTATCACCGTCGTAGATGACTAAGAATTAAGTGGGAGGGATAAGCTCCCGACAACACCACTAGGAGGTTACAGATTATGAAACATGGAAAGAAATATACGGACGCTGCCAAGCTGATCGACAGAAGCGTACAGTACGATAGCGCTGATGCGATTGCACTTGTAAAGAAGTCCGCCGTAGCTAAATTTGATGAGACCATTGAAGCGCATATTCGTCTCGGTGTAGACGGACGTCATGCTGACCAGCAGGTCCGCGGCGCTGTCGTTCTTCCTCACGGAACCGGTAAGACCGTTCGCGTACTCGTATTCGCGAAGGGACCGAAGGTTGATGAGGCTCTGGCAGCCGGCGCTGATTATGCAGGCGGCGATGAGCTCGTTCCCAGAATCCAGAAGGACGGCTGGTTCGAGTTCGACGTTGTTGTAGCAACACCGGACATGATGGGCGTTGTTGGTAAGCTCGGTCGTGTACTCGGACCTAAGGGACTCATGCCGAACCCCAAGGCCGGTACCGTTACGATGGATGTTACCAAGGCTGTTAAGGATATCAAAGCCGGTAAGATTGAGTACCGTCTTGACAAGACGAACATCATTCACTGCCCCGTAGGAAAGGCTTCCTTTACCGAAGAGCAGCTTTCGGAGAACTTTGAGACTCTGATCGGTGCAATTGTAAAGGCTAAGCCCGCTGCTGCAAAGGGCCAGTATCTGAGAAGTGTAACGCTCACTTCCACGATGGGCCCCGGCATCAAGCTTAATACAGCAAAGTTTATGTAAATTAAAGAAAGACCGAACCATAGCAGAAAACCCGTCGCGAAAGCGACGGGTTTATTCTTTAAAGCAAAAAAGCCCTCCGGGCGGGATGCGCACTCGCGCGAGAGGAAGATGTTGCCTAAAGGCAACCGCGCTCGGCGCGAGCATGCCGCAAGCGGCGCGCTATTTTTATACGATGTAATAAGTGTCAGACTTTTATGCGGTCCGGGAAGGAACGGTCAATCTTTCCGAGCAGCTTTTTGTTCGTAACCGATACGAGCGGCCCCGGATTGGAACGGATGTAGCAGAACAGGATCAACGCAACAAAAGCAGCCTTTTCATCCTCAGCCAGAATCTGCGCATCCCGGAATACATCTTTGCTTGTCTGATCGAGGCTCTCGATGGAAGCAATCTGCCAGTTCCCGTAGAAGACGGGAAGCGCCCTGCAGTCGGCCGGTCCGACCGGATACAGATTGTAGGAAAGGCTCATGTAACGAAGCTCGTAGATGTCATATTTATTGAAGAGAGAGCCTGTGTGAACCTGATAACAGAAGCCCGACGAGGTACCGGCTGTCTCAATCGAGTAGGCGGCGACCATTTCGGTTGTTCCGCGGGTCGTTTCACCGACCGTGATTTCCTTGTCACAGAACCGGATCTTCCAGTTGCCGGGGGCGGGAAGTCTCTGCATCTTGATCTCGCCGACCGCACGGCCGTTTCTTTTGATGGTAAGCTCGCCCACTCCGGGATCTTCGCGAACTTTTACAAGATCAAGAATCATACAATCACCTCCCCGATTTAGTGTATATAAAATTATACACGATTATTCGAAAAATGTAAGTGTTTTCTTGAAAAATGTGATTTTTTCCTAAAATTGCGGAAATTCTTCGACAAATCCGAGAGAAGTGTAATATTTTGTTGCATTTTCCATAAAGTTTACAATTCCGGGAAGGGCGGAACCGGTTTCCGCGGGTTGGAAAAAAGTTGTTGACAACGGAAACGGGGTATGTTATAAATATATGCGACTGCCGAAGACAGTAGGTGCCGAAAGGCGTAAGCGATGCAAATCCGCCAACCGAGGATATGTCAGCATTTGGTGATGAGTTATTATGCTGCTTTTCCGCTTCGGAAGAGGAGCTTATTTTTTTGTCCGCTCACCTCTTAGTGTCGCGACAGTCGAAAATCATATAGGAGGTAATTCAGATGGCAAAGGTTGAGTTGAAGCAGCCGATTATCGACGAGATCTCCAAGTATGTTGCCGACGCAAAGGCAGCCGTACTCGTAGATTACCGCGGATTGACGGTTGAACAGGATACGAAACTTCGTAAGTCTCTGAGAGAGGGCGGTGTTGTATATAAAGTATACAAGAACACCTACCTGAAGAAGGCATTTGCCGGAACCGTTTATGAAGAGCTTTCCAAGCATCTTGACGGACCTACTGCTGTTGCATTCGGTCTTGACGATGCGACCGCGCCTGCCAGACTTCTTTCCGCAGGAATGAAGATCTCTGACAAGCTTGAGTTCAAGGGCGGCGTAGTAGACGGAACGTACTATGATGCAGAGGGTTGCAAGGCAGTTGCAAACATCCCGTCCAGAGAAGTTCTTATTTCCAGACTTCTGGGCAGCTTGCAGTCTCCGATTGCAAATCTTGCACGCGTTCTCAATCAGATTGCGGAGAAGAAGGGCGAGGTTGCCTAACATTCCCGCACACCCCGTACGGATATCCCGCACGGTCACGCCGCGAGTCGGCATAATTCAAATAATTGGAGGAATTTAAAATGACTAATCAGGAATTTATCGATGCTATCAAGTCCCTCACCGTTCTTGAGCTGAACGATCTTGTAAAGGCTTGTGAGGAAGAGTTTGGTGTAAGCGCTGCTGCAGGCGTTGTTGTTGCCGCTGGTGCCGGCGCAGGTGCTGCTGCTCCCGCTGAGGAAGAGAAGACCGAGTTCAACGTAGAGCTTACCGAAGTTGGCGAGAACAAGGTTAAGGTTATCAAGGTTGTTCGTGAGATCACCGGTCTTGGCCTCAAGGAAGCTAAGGATCTTGTTGACGGCGCTCCTAAGAACATCAAGGAAGCTGTTTCCAAGGAAGAGGCTGAGGACATCAAGAAGAAGGTTGAGGCTGAGGGCGCTAAGGTTACGCTGAAGTAATCCAAGCTTAATCAGACTGATTATTCACAGCCGGCAGGTGCAGTTGCATTTGCCGGCTGTTTTTTGTGTGTCGTAGAAAACTCTGTTCATGTGCCATGCGATATGGTACAATAAAGAGAGCATTATTTTTCGCAAAATACCCTGAAAATGAGAGAAGGGTATTGGAGCGATATATTCGGGTTAAACGGGTTATATGAGCGTGAAGAATATAAGAAATAAGCAAGAATTGTATAACGGTCATGAGGAACTGTCATAAATGAAGCGCCGAGCATCTGCTTAATCAGCATCATGATGCTCGGCGTTATGCTACATAGTTGAGGTTTTATACTTTTCTGCGGCTTTTATCAGTTTGGGATCTTTCCAAGATTGATAACAAGGGTTTTTCGTCAACGAAATCTCGCCAGAACGTCGAAGAATAGCTATAGCAATCCCGTCGAGCAGTTCTCCAGCGACATCCCAGTATTTGTCTAAATTCACTTTTGCGAAAATATATCCGAGAAAATCGTATGGATTACGTATAGGGTTCTCGGTTCCACCGTAATAAACAAACAGATTGCAGAAGTTTATTACGGTTTCTGGGGTCGTGCAGTTGCTTCGCAAATAGTTATTCCATGACGTAAACACTTCTTGCCACAGATTATTGTCTAGCACTTCTTCGGCTAGTTCTTGATGCGTTTCATTTCCATCTGGATCAAAAGCTTCGTCAAAGAAGTTGCAGTTAAAGAGGTACTCAGTTGTTTCACTAAGGTTTCGAGGGTCCAACATTTTTAATGACCTCCTTTCTTTTTCTTAAATATGGAAGTTGGGAGCTTTCCAAAAGCCTCATTCGCTACGGGCATTGATTTGATATTTGGCTTATAGTGCCCGCTTTGATTATCCCAGGAGATAATCTTTCCACCACGGATTGTAACCATTCCCGCCATCTTTACCTTGGGATCCTTGCCGCCGATTAGTGTTGGGTGTGGCGTTGGAAGACCATCACGACCATTCCCGTTACGGTTGCCAATAATGATGTTCCCATCCATATCGATTGCATAAGGAACGTCTCCGGGGTTATACTGCTTGTTCTTGATGTAATTTCCATTAATTAAATCGGTTAATTTTTCTGCGGTCGGATTCTTGTCATATTGCCCATCGTGATAGATGCCTCTATCTACATCTATTTTATGCATTTGAGGCTCGACGGAATACGAAGGGGCATATGGTTGCGACCCACCGCCGGTTCCTGAATAGGAGCCACCCATTCCGCTTCCCATTAGTTATCACCTCCATGCTGTGTTGTGGTCCAGTCGCTATACTGAACAAATCGAGTTGCATGAAGATAATCGCGAAAAACGGAATCTGGCATTGAACCATACACCAATACAATTTCTGGTTCAAGTGTATCTATCATGGCTTCAAGTCCCGCTTTAAAGTGTTCTTTGTCACTATGATGTTGAATGCATCCATAGGTTCCAATTGCAACGATGCTGTGTTTTGCTGCACCAAGAAAAGCAATCTTTTCGCTAAAGAGTGATGTGGTATAAGTTTCCCTCCCGCCCCAACGTATTTGCGGGATTACGTATAATCCTTTGCGCTGATAAAAGTTCCCAATGGCACGATTTCGATATAGGTTGGTGATTTGGACTGCTAGTGGAGCATCGCGGTATAAAGAACAATCCGGAGAGATGATTGCAGTGAAACGAGCAAAATCATCGATGAAGCTTTCCGGAGAAATCAGTACATCGGAAAAACGCGGATCCATTTCGTAGAATCCAATAGCAATACGATTGTTTGTTGGAGCTTTATCTCGCATGGAAAACGGGACAATGGCATCCGGAACGACTAAAGCATTAGGACGTTCTATCATGGGGATTTCTAAGAATCCGTCAAATTGTGCTCCACGAACGAGTTCGGGGCAGCAGCCGTCATCAAGAACAGCTCTTCGTTTATTATTGTTAGGCATTTTAGCACTAACTCCTTTCTCCCTGTCATACAGGGTACATTAATAAATCCGCACATAAGTCCGGATTGACAATGGGTTTAAGGATATGCTAAAATGTCCTTGATTGACGGGGTATCTTAGCATATCCGGATTGAAAACGTGTTAAACTACTGTTGGCCCAGTCGTTTAATACGTTTTTCTTTTACAGCCATATATAACACCACCTCCTACTCATTTTCGTGCATCTTGCTGTATTGATACTTCGCGGCAGGCAAAGAAACGCCGCATTTGGATGCTATCTCTTCAGGATCCATTTTGTTTGTTAGGTGTTCGGCAATCATCAGTTCTCCGGCAAAGCATTTGGCTATCCATTCTGGTGATTGGAAAGGAGGCACGGTTTCATCCTCGAAATTTCGCTGGAATGTGAGTTCACATACGCAAAGAGTAATGAAGTGCCCGATTTCATGAGCGATGGTCATCCGATCACGTCCGTTTCCTTCTGCGGCACCATCGTATACACTTTGTTTTATTCGAATGTGCTGACGGAGAATGTTTGTATCAGCGTGAACGGTTGGGGGCAGTTCGTGATCCTCGACTATTTCAAAACTGAACTCGGGAAATTTGTCACGCATTTTCTCAAGAACATCGAGAATCGGAAAGCATAAGGCATCGCGCAATTCGAATTCTTCTCGGAAGAGAAGGGCAATCCGACGAAGATAATCGCGTGTGACCGGCTCAACAACATAATCATTCGCCATTAGAATCTCCTTTCTCTTTCGAGCGATGATCTCGAAGGAGAGACAGTATTTTGCCGCTAAGAGAATCGTCCATGCTTTCAAATTCTCGAGCAAAGGACACGGCAGCTTGGCGATTCATCGCCGAAGCTTTGCTTATATTCAACGAAATGGTCTTTTGAGATTCCAGTGCTGCTTGGCGAAGTTCATCCATTTCGTCAGCGGTTAGTGAGTAATTTGCCTTTAGAATAGGATACCAGGATTCGGGCATTGTCTTTTTGCCATTTTCAACGGCAGAAAGAAAAGCCGAACTGACATGTAAAACGTCAGCCATGTTCTTGAGGATTTGTTGGTTGTTAATTCGAATTGTTCTTAAATAATCGCCCAATTTTGTTATCATACTCTTGACCTCCGCGTTGTTAACCCCTTGTGGTTAACTTGATTGTAGCACCACTATATTTTGTTGTCAAGAGCAAAATCTTGTATGTGAATTCGTTTTTTCTTACACATGGTAATATGGAAGGAGACCGAGAATATGTCCGACAGAGAAATAAGCAAGTATATCGCGTTAATTCTGCGGCATAAGCCTGAAACGATAGGTATTGTTCTAGATGAACATGGGTGGGCAGATGTATCTTCTTTAATTGATGGCATTAACAAAACTTATCCGATTGATCTGGAAACACTAAAACGCATTGTTGCAGAAGACAATAAAAAACGGTATTCGTTTAATGAGGATATGTCGTTAATCCGAGCTAATCAAGGTCATTCTATTCCGGTTGATGTAGAATTGGAGAAAAAGGAGCCGCCAGCAGTTCTATATCATGGAACCGGAATAAAATATGCCAACGCTATTGATGCCCAAGGGCTGCTTCCTAAATCGCGTCTATATGTTCATCTGTCGGAGGATATACATACAGCAATACTCGTCGGGAGAAGGCACGGAGATCCCATTTTGTATAAGGTAGATAGCGGACGAATGTGGAATGATGGATTTGCTTTTTACCGCTCTGTAAACGGAGTCTGGTTAACAGAGCAAGTACCTATTGCATATTTGAATTCTATGAAGGAAATAGAGCAACTTGTGGAGCACCAACAGCCGTTGACGATTTCCTAAACATAAGAAGGCATAATCAAAAAGAAGCCGAATCCAAGTGTTGAAAGAAACATCTAATTGTCTAATTCTTGGCTGGTAAGAGGAGAGTTCAAGGCTCTCCTTTTTCATATAGACGAGTGTCTTTGAATATGATAGAATAGAAAAAAGTTGTACATATTTTGGTATAATAAAAAGAAGCAATAGCAGCAATAAGTTTAACAATTGTTTAGATTCTCCCATCTGATTGTTTAAGTCCAATCATTAAAATATAAGAAGGATATGATGCAGTTCCCGTAGAACAGGATGGATAAAATGAAAAAAAGATCAATCAAACGCCAAATATTTCTGTCCAATACGCTGATGGTAGTTTCCATTCTTGC
>JAFYYS010000031.1 GCA_017546025.1 Lachnospiraceae bacterium
GGCAAAAATGAAGGATAGGATGGGACTGTTAGGGGGTCCCAACGGTCTTTTTAAACGCAAAAAACGACCGAACCCCATCCTGGCATAAAGAATAACGCGATTTTGGAGATATTCCAAAATCGCGTTTGTCTTCAGTCTGAAAGGGCTTAGGACGGAATGTCCTAAGCCCTTCGTCGTATTTTCCATTAAGCCTCTTCGTTCATGGTGCGGTTGAAAACGGTGCGGATGCCGCATCTCCAGCAGAGGATGAAGCCGAGGACGGCGCCGACGGCACCCTGCAGGATTTCAAACGGGAGCTTGACCATCGCGGTCTCAAAGTTGCTGTATACGAAAATCTTGCCGAGCGTATAGCCGACAACCATGATGATGGCGCCGAGGGTTACGCCGATGCCGGAAGCAACCTTCGGATGATCCTTAAGCAGATAATGAGAAAACAGGGAGATGATTACTGCCTGCAGTCCGTGTGTTACAAGGGATACATATCTCGGGGCAGGATAGAAGATCAGGTCGCCGAGATAAGAGCCGATGCCGCCGACGGCAAATGCCTCGAACGGATTCAGTAAAATAGCGGCAAGCGAGATGACCATGTCACACAAATACAGATGCCCGCCCGGTACCGGGATATAGAATGAGGCAAATACGATTGTCAGCGCCATAAATAAAGCGGTGACGGTAATTCTTAATGCATGGTTTCTGGTTTTTGTGTTCATGACGGTTCTCCTTTACAAGTCGATGGCTGAAGTGTATACTAAAACTGAACATATCAAAATAACCAGAAAGGATATTTTTCATATAACCAGATGAATTATCAAATAGACAGGAAAGCACAGGAGCCGGCATACCTTCAGCTGTACCGTCTGCTTGTGCGCGATATCGTAAACGGAAGCTTTCCGTTCGGAACAAAGCTTCCTTCAAAGCGCATCATCTCTTCGGAAACCGGGGTCAGCGTGATTACGGTCGAGCACGCCTATACCATACTTGCCGAGGAAGGGTACATCGAGGCAAGGCAGCGAAGCGGCTTCTTCGTAACATACCGCGGAGAGGATTTCCTCCATGCCGGGCCCGTAGAGGAAGAAAGCGAAGAGCAGGAGCAGCCAAATGCGCAGAGTACCAGAACGGAGAATGAATTCCGTTTCCCGTTTTCGGTCGTGACCAAAACGATGCGGCGCGTGCTGCTTGATTACGGCGAGCGGATTCTGGTCAAATCGCCGAACCACGGCTGCACGGAGCTTAGAAACGAGCTGAGCCGGTATCTGGCGCGAAGCCGCGGCATTACCGTAAAGCCGTCGCAGATCATCATCGGTTCCGGCGCGGAATACCTCTACGGACTGATTGTCCAGCTTTTGGGGACCGACCGCATCTATGCGATTGAGAAGCCTTCCTACCGGAAGATTGCGGAGGTATACCGCACGATGGGAGCAACCGTCGACGAGCTCACAATGGGCGGCAACGGCATTGTCAGCAGCGAGCTTGCAAGGACCGGAGCAGAGATTCTTCATGTGACGCCGTTCAACAGCTTCCCGAGCGGTGTTTCCGCCGACATTTCGAAGAAAATGAAATACCTCCGTTGGGCGAAGGAGAGAAACGGTGTCTTAATTGAGGATAATTACGATTCCGAGCTGACTGTCTCGAAAAAGCCTGAGGAACCGCTTTTCTCGATGGCGGACGGGGCCGATGTCATCTACCTCAACACCTTCTCCGGAACCATTGCGCCGTCCGTGCGAATCGGTTACATGATTCTGCCGGAGAGCCTTCTGACGCTTTTTCACGAGAAACTCGGCTTCTATTCCTGCACGGTTCCGATTTTTGAACAGTACGTGCTGGCGGAGCTGATCAAAAACGGAGATTTCGAGCGCCATATCAACCGCGTCCGAAGGGAGAAAAGACAGCGTGCCACAGAGGAGAACATTTTAGAAAAAATGTGAAAAATGTGTTGAAGAAGATACGGCGAAATGGTAAAATATACGCATACTGAGAGGAGCGGATTCGGTTCTGATCGGTAAATACTCTAACAACGGAGGGGTTTACAATGTTTTGTCCGAATTGCGGTATGACGGTTACCGAAGAAACCAAATTCTGCCCCGGTTGCGGCGCTATCTTAAAAGAGAGCAATGCAAACCAGTGGACCCAGGATGTGAATCAGGCTTTCCGCGGCGCTGAGAGCCAGCTCGGAAATGCTTTCAACGACATCAGAAACAGCTTCACCGGCGGCGGGGCTCCCCGCGGACCGAGGCTTACTACCGACAGAAGCCTTTTGATGTACATCATTTTGACGATTGTTACATGCGGCATCTACGGCTGGTGGTTCATTTACAGTCTGGCTCAGGATGTTAACACGGCATGTGAGGGTGACGGTGAAAACACGCCCGGTTTGGTTGCTTTCATTGTTTTGAGCTACATCACCTGCGGTATCTACGCTTACTGGTGGTATTATAAGCTTGGCAACCGACTTCAGAGCAACGCATATCGTTACGGTATGCAGTTTTCCGAGAACGGTACCACGGTTCTTCTGTGGCTCATCTTCGGTTCGTTGCTTTGCGGTATCGGTCCGTTCGTTGCCATCTACATTCTGATTAAGAATACGAACGCAATCTGCCGTGCTTACAACCAGGTTAACGGTTATGGAGCATAAGGACCGGTCTAATTTCAAGAGAATTCGGGATGCGATTGCCGCGGTTGCGGCAATCGCATTGTTATATGCAGTCCTTTCGCTTGCAGGAATCGGATGTCCGATCAAATACTGTACGGGTGTATCGTGCCCGGGCTGCGGCATGACGCGTGCCTGGCATGCGGTGCTTCATCTGAACTTTAAGGAAGCCTTTGCGTTTCATCCGCTTTGGCTCTTGCCGGTACCGTTGGCATTGCTTATCATTTTCCGCAGGAAGATCAATCCGAAGGTGTTTCGGATTTCGATGATTGTCATCATTGTTTTGTTTTTTGTCGTTTACGGAATCCGGATGGCGGATCCGTCGAATGAAGTCGTTGTGTTCAGACCGAAAAAGGGCCTGATCGGAAGGCTGATTTCAAAGATTACGGGGCATTAGAGAAAAGAACCGGAAAGCCCGCGGGCTTTCGGAAAGAGGAGTATTATGTGGGACGAAATGATGCAGATGTGCAGAAATCACGGCATGCGGTATCAGGATTTAAACACCCCCGGGATGCAGTTATATTACTGCACGGATATCAACCAGCCCGGGACCGTGATTGTCCTTTGGTTTGTGAGTGACCGTGAAATGCGGAACATGAACCGCATGCAGTACCAGAGTTATCTTTCGGCTATTCGCGGACAGTTCATCAGGAACTATCCGATTGTTCGTACTTTGACGCTTCTTTTAACGGACGATTATGTTTTTACGCGTGCGCTTTGCGGCGGAATGGATCCTTACCAGTTTGCCTACTGGATTGTCGATCCGGTGAACCATGCGGCTTATTCCGACCCCGCGCAACGTTGGAACCCGATGGAGTGGCTGTGGCCCGAAATCAGTGCGATCATGACGGACGATCAGAACCGCTGTGAGGCCGGCATCAGCATGTCGGACAACTACCGGGAAGAGCTCTGGACCAGGCACAGAACGATGAAGGTCAGTGAAGAATGGGCCATGAAACGGAAGTACGGCATCTTTAAGCCGAAGATTACGTGGGCTTTGATTGGCCTGAATGTTGTGATTTTCATCGCGTCCCTGATTGCCGGTCTTAACGATACCGTGACATGGGGCGGAACCAGTTTTACGGACACCTTTGAGCATGGGCAGATCTACCGTCTGTTCACATCATTCTTCCTGCATGCGAGCTTTGATCATATTCTCGGCAACATGTTGTTCCTGCTGCTATTCGGAAGCACGCTCGAGACATATATGCCGAAGTGGCGTTACCTGTCGCTTTACATGATTTCCGGTCTCGGCGCTTCGATTCTTTCCACGCTGTGGCGTTTCATCGCAGACCAGCCTGATATCGTCGGCGTCGGTGCTTCCGGTGCCATCTTCGGACTGATGGGTGCGGAACTGATCCTTCTGATTAAGCGTCCGGATGTCCGTAAGAGCAGCAAGGGCATGCCTGTCTGGGCGATTCCCGCCTATGTGCTTTACAGCCTGGCGCCGGCCATCCTCTATAAGATGATTGGAGCTAATTACAATGTTGACGTTGCAGCTCACCTGACGGGTTTCTTCATCGGTCTTATGACCTATGTATTCCTGACGGTCGGCATGAAGAAAGAAGAAGCGGAGCAGGAAGCGTGAAGATTACCGAATTACGCTATTCGAATACCAATACTTATGTCATTGAATCAGAGCAGGGAAAGATCTTGTTCGACACCGGTTGGGCGGGATCTTTCCCGGCTTTTTGTCATGCAATGGGAGAGGCCGGGATTTCCGTTCCGTCGCTTTCCGCAATCCTTCTGTCGCATTTTCACCCGGACCATATGGGCATCGCGCAGGAGATTGCCGACAGGGGGCCGGTCATTCTCGTTCCAGATGTGCAGCTTCCGTTCCTGCACGCTTCGGACAGCATCTTTGAAAAGGAGAAGAACGCCGCTTTTCGTCCGATTACCGATGAAAAAGTGCGGTCCTTCCCGCTTACAAAGAGCAGGGAAGTGCTCGGGTCTTACGGAATTGACGGGGTAATCCTGCATACACCCGGGCACAGCGACGACAGCATCTCGTTATGCCTTTCTGACGGCAGCATCTTCGTCGGGGATCTGAACCCGCTTTACGAGCTCGAACTGCATCGCGGCACGCAGATCGGAGAGAGCTGGGAGAGACTTCTGGCGCTTCAGCCGAAGACCGTTTATTACGGACATGCAAAGACTGCCGTATTGTCGGAACCTTCAGCAGCCAAGCCGGTGATGGAAAAGGAGACGACTCCCCCGTCAGACGACGACCTTTATAAGCTTGTTTCGACCATCATGAAGCTGATTGACCGAAACTGCACGCTTGCGAAGATTCAGAAGAAGACCGGCGCCGATGCCGGCTTTATCGAGGATGTGACGCGCATGTATCTGACGCACCGAAACATCGGCGTGCGCGGGATCTTAGACAGGATTGAGATTAAGGGTAGGTAGAACGGTCACATTTTCCAACGAGAATAAAGACCCGGTGGCGACGGAAGTTTATCGCGCGGCGCCGGGCTTTCTTTTTGTTGACATGTGTGGTATAATATAAGCACAAATATCTGACGGGGAAGTATTTTCTGACCCGCAAGAAAGGACAATTCTATATGTTTAAGTATGATCCGAAATCTCTGATTGCGGATGAGTTTATCAATGATGAGGAAATCCGCGAAACTCTGCGATATGCGGAAGAGCACAGACATGACCTTCCGCTCATCGAATCCATTCTCGAGAAGGCACGGCCGAAGAAGAACGGCAACGGCTGCACATGCGCCGGACTGACGCACCGCGAGGCATCGGTACTGCTCGCCTGCGACCTTCCCGAAATCACCGAACGCATCTATCAGATTGCAGAAGAAATCAAGCTCGCATTTTACGGTAACCGTATCGTAATCTTTGCGCCGCTGTATCTTTCGAATTACTGCATCAACAGCTGCGTTTACTGCCCGTATCACATTAAAAACAGACACATTCCGAGAAAGAAGCTGACACAGGAAGAAGTGCGCGCGGAAGTCATTGCGCTGCAGGACATGGGTCATAAGAGGCTTGCCATCGAGTCCGGCGAGGACCCCGTTAACAACCCGATTGAATACATTCTTGAATGCATCAAAACAATCTACAGTGTGCACCATAAAAACGGCGACATCCGCCGCGTGAACGTGAACATCGCCGCCACGACGGTGGAGAATTACCGGAAGCTTAAGGAAGCCGGAATCGGAACCTATATCCTTTTCCAGGAGACCTACCATAAGGAGAGCTACTTAAAGCTTCATCCGGCCGGACCGAAGCATGATTACAACTATCATACCGAGGCGATGGACCGCGCGATGGAGGGCGGCATCGACGATGTCGGACTCGGCGTTCTGTTCGGGCTTGAGCTATATAAGTACGAGTTTGCCGGCCTGATCATGCATGCAGAGCATCTCGAGGCAGTGCACGGCGTAGGGCCGCATACGATCAGCGTGCCGCGCATCAAGCGGGCGGATGACATCGATCCGAACGTGTTTGACAACGGCATCGACGACGAGACATTTGCCAAGATCACGGCCTGCATCCGTCTGGCCGTGCCGTATACCGGCATGATCATTTCGACAAGAGAGACGGAGGAAGTGCGTTCCAAGCTTCTGCGTCTCGGCATCTCGCAGGTGAGCGGCGGCTCCAGAACGTCGGTCGGCGGCTACGCGGGCTACAGCGCGGACGAAAGACCGCACGATACCGAGCAGTTTGATGTTTCCGACCAGAGATCGCTTGACGAGGTTGTCCGCTGGCTCATGGAGAACGGGCACATCCCGTCGTTCTGTACGGCGTGCTACCGCGAAGGCAGAACCGGCGACCGTTTCATGAGCCTTTGCAAGAACGGGCAGATTCTCAATTGCTGCCATCCGAATGCGCTGATGACGCTTGCGGAGTATCTTGAGGATTATGCAAGCCCCGAGACCGTGGCAGTCGGCAAAAAGATGATTGAAGAGGAACTGAAGAAGGTTCCGAACGATAAGGTCAGAAGGCTTGCGACGGAGCATATCGAAGACATTCGAAACTCCAGCCGCCGCGATTTCCGCTTTTGATACGGAGGTTTTTTTATGAGTTTACAGGATACCGTCAGTGCAGAAAGGGTGCACGTCGCATTTTTCGGAATGTGTAACGCCGGCAAATCCTCGTTAATGAACGCCGTAACGGCGCAGGACGTCAGCATCGTGTCCCCGGTGCCGGGGACCACGACTGACCCGGTCAAAAAGGCAATGGAGCTGCTCCCTCTGGGACCGGTTCTTCTTTTAGATACGCCGGGTCTTGACGACACCGGAAATCTCGGGGCTTTGCGGGTTAACCGTTCTGCAAAGATTCTTGCCGTGACAGACATTGCCGTTTTGGTGGTGGACGCGGAGAAGGGTTTTTCCGGGCAGGACAGGGCGTTTCTAACTGAGCTTAAGGAACGGAAGATTCCGGGTCTCGTGGCATTTACCAAAGCCGACCGGATTTCGGATGCCGTTAAGGAGCAGAGAAGACGGGAAGCGGGAGAGGACAAGGCGGTCTTTACGAGCGCGGTGAGCCGAGAGGGCATCGAAGCGTTTAAGGAAGCACTGGGAAGCTTTGCGCCGCTTGTGAAGAAGGAGAAGGTCATTCTCGCGGATCTCGTTGTGCCCGGGAGCACTGTCATTCTGGTTACGCCGATTGACGGCTCCGCGCCGAAGGGAAGGCTGATACTGCCGCAGCAGATGACGCTTCGGGAACTGCTCGATTACCACTATAAGGCACTCGTATGTCAGCCGGAGGAACTCGCTGAAACGATTGCTCTTTTGAAAGAACCGCCTGCCATGGTCGTAACGGATTCGCAGGCATTTGCCAAAGTCAGCAGGGCCGTTCCGGAAAGCGTTCCGCTGACGTCGTTTTCGATTCTTTTTGCACGTTACAAGGGAAATCTGAAGAATTATCTGAACGGCGCGAAAGCGCTCGACGGGTTGAAGCCCGGCGACCGTGTTCTGATTGCGGAGGGCTGCACGCACCACAGACAGTGCGAGGACATCGGAACGGTGAAGCTTCCCGCGATGATGGAGAAGCATCTCGGCTTCCGTCCGGATTTTACGTGGGTTTCGGGCGGAGATTATCCGCAGGACCTGAAGCCGTATGCGCTTGTTGTGCATTGTGGCGGCTGCATGCTCACGGAGCAGGAGATTACGCGCCGTGCGGAGGCTTCGCAAAGGGACGGCGTGCCGATGCTCAATTACGGCATGGCAATTGCATACATGAACGGGATTCTGCAAAGAAGCCTGAAGGCAGTCGGCCTGACTGAAGAATAAAAAAAGACCGGAATCCGTATCGGATTCCGGCTTTCTTTTCTGGAAACAATGGGGCTCGAACCCATGACCTCCCGCGCGTCAGGCGGACGCTCTCCCGGCTGAGCTATATTTCCAATGTCATGAAAAATGTCATCTATCATAATACAGGAAAAAGCCGAAAAAAGCAAGACGGCTTTCATAACATTTTCCTTTGCATTTTTGTTTAACTGTGGTAATATATGTGTATAAACAGGATAGATTTTTTGTTCGGACGGTACGGAATATGAGAAAGCAGGAAATAACGCGGCGCGGCGGTATATCCGGCAGAACCGCACGAAAGATGAGCATAAGACACAAGACCGGCTTACTGGGAGTCGCAGTATGCCTGAGCCTGTGTCTCTTTTTATTCTTGGGAACAATGTCGGGATATGGCAAAGCAGCCTCTTCCGGGCAGGAAGAAGAGGAGAACGGAAAGGGGACGCTGGCATCTCTTGACCCGACCAGACCCGGGACGGGATATTCGGCTGTGTTATATAACAACAGGAGCGGACTCCCGACTTCCGAAGCCAATTCCATCGTGCAGACGGAAGAAGGCTTTATCTGGATTGGCAGCTACAGCGGTCTGATTCGTTATGACGGCAATACTTTTGAACGGGTGAATTCCGCTTCCGGCATCGCAAGCGTCGTGACGCTTTTTGTGGACAGCAAAAACCGTCTCTGGATCGGAACGAACGACAGCGGTGTCGTGATGATGGAACGCGGTGAGACGAAAGCGTTTCGTAAGGAACAGGGTCTGAAATCGCTTTCCGTCCGTGCCATCACGGAGGACAGCAACGGTAATATCTATGTCGGAACCACTGACGGCATTGTGGAAATCAATACCGCATTGAACACAAGATTTCTGGAACATGATGAAATTCAGGATGCCTATATCCGCGAGTTGAGAACAGGCGGCGACGGCGTTATCTACGGAATTACCCAGGAAGGTGAATTCTTCACCATTGAAAACCGGCGGATTGAAAAGTATTACAATTTAAAGATTAAGGGAATGTCCGGCGTCATTTCCGTTTTGCCGGATCCGACCAATCCCGGTCATGTTTATTTCGGCACGAATGTGTCAAGAATTTACTATGCCGATTACCTGGTCAACCTGAACCGGTTCGATACCATTAACGTTGATCCTCTTGCGTACATCAATTCGATGTACAAAATCGATAATACCCTTTGGATATGTGCGCAGGACGGAATCGGACTGCTTGAGAACGGTAATTTGCGTGTGCTTGATAACGTACCGATGAAGAGCTCTGTGGAAGAAATGATGGGGGATTATCAGAATAACCTGTGGTTTGCTTCCTCACGGCAGGGCGTCATGAAAATCACGCCGAACCGGTTTTCTGATGTTTTTGAATGGTACGGTCTGGAAGAAACCGTAGTTAACTCTACCTGTGCTTATGACAACTGGCTTCTGTTCGGAACCGATCACGGCCTGACGGTTGTAAACAACAGCGAAGTCATCACGAAATGGGGCATCCGCTCCGTCACGACACAAAAAGGCAGGAAGATCCGCAAAACGGATCTAATCGAGTTGCTTTCCGGCATCCGAATCCGTTCCATCATACGTGACAGCAAAAACAGGCTTTGGTTCTCTACATACAGCGATTACGGGCTCGTTTGTTATGACAAAGGAACCGTTACCTGTTATACGGAGCAGGACGGCATGCCGTCGAAGAGAGTCCGTGCCATCCATGAATGCAGGGACGGGACGATTTGGGCGGTCTGTACGGGCGGCGTGGTTCTGATTAGGGACGGCGAGATTAAGAAGTGCTATAATGAGAACGACGGTATTCTCAATACCGAGATTCTGACGGTGGCTGAAGCCCCGAACGGCGACTGTGTCATCGGAACGGACGGCGGCGGTATTTATATCGCCGGAACCGGAAGGATCCGTTGCATCGATACGACCTCCGGCCTCAGTTCTGATGTCATCATGCGAATCAAATGGGATGAGCAGAGACAGGTTTTCTGGATCGTAACGAGCAACGCGCTTGCTTATATGGATAAGGACTATCATGTCACGGTTCTTAAAGGTTTCCCTTATTCCAATAACTTTGACATTTATTGGAACAGCCGGGGAGAGATGTGGATCTTAAGCAGTAACGGCATCCATGTCATTACGGCCGAAGAACTTTTGAAAAATGAGACGATGCAACCGGTTTTGTACGATTGGAGCAAAGGTCTTCCGCATGTTGCCACATCCAATTCCTACAGTGACCTGTCTGAGGACGGAACACTGTATATCGCCGGCAGTGACGGCGTGACACAGGTTAACATCGAAGAACCTTTTAACAGCGTAAACGATCTGAAGGTTGCGGTTCCGTTCATTGAGGCGGACGGTGTTCCCATCTATCCGGACGAAAACGGAAATTTCCGTGTGAAAGCCGATGTTAAGAAAGTCGTTATCTTTGATTTCGTCTTCACGTATTCCATGTCCAATCCGCAGGTCACCTACTGGCTTGAAGGCTTCGACCACAGCATGACCACGGTGAAACGGACGGATATGACTCCGGTTTCCTATACGAACCTTCACGGTAAGAGCTATTGTTTCAAGCTTGTGGTTCAGGATTCCTCCGGTGTCGGAACGAAAGAGTATTCCGTTATCATCGTGAAGAACAAGATGTTCTATGAATACGGGTGGTTCCAGGCGCTGGCAGTGATTCTTGCAATCCTTTTGACGGCTCTGGCTGTTTGGCTTTTCGTTCGAAGAAAGATCAAACAACTCGAGAAAAAAGAAGAGGAACAGAGAATCTTCATCAACGAGATGATTGAGGCATTTGCTAAGACCATCGATATGAAGGACAGCTACACGAACGGTCATTCCTTCCGCGTGGCGAAATATACGGCCCTTCTGGCAACCGAGCTCGGCTGCAGCGAAGAGGAAGTTGAAAAATTCCATAACATCGCCCTTCTTCATGACATCGGTAAGATCGGTGTTGAGGATAAGGTACTGAAGAAGGAGGGTAAGCTCGAGGATGACGAGTTCATGCAGATTAAGTCGCATACGTCGCTCGGCTATAACGTATTGAAGGATATTTCGATCATGCCCGAGCTGGCCATCGGTGCCGGCGCGCATCACGAGCGGCCTGACGGCAAAGGCTACCCGAACGGCCTGAAGGCTGACGAGATTCCGAGAGTTGCGCAGATCATCGCTGTTGCGGACTGCTTCGACGCGATGTATTCCGACCGTCCTTACCGGAAGCGCATGAACTTCGAAAAGGCTGTTTCCATCATTAAGGGCGCGGCCGGAAGCCAGCTGTTCGGTGATGTCGTGGAGGCATTCCTCCGTCTTGTCGACAAGGGTGAATTCCGTGCTCCGGACGATGACGGACAGAGCGGTACCACGGAGGATATCGACAATATCCATAAGCGCGAAGCCGAGGAGGCAAAGGAACAAAAGGAAGCTGAAGCTAAGAAGGAAGCCGAAGTGAAGAAGGAGGCTGAAACGAAGAAGGCCGAAGAGGCCGGAACCGAAAAGACAGATGCTGCAAAAACTGAGGCTGAAGATAAGAAAACCGAATAGTTTAACCAAGGGGGAGAGTAACCGAATGAAGACAGGACTTGTCATGGAAGGCGGCGGGATGAGAGGCCTTTTCACCGCCGGGGTATTGGATGTATGGATGGAGCAGGGGCTGACCTTTGACGGCGCCGTCGGTGTTTCTGCAGGCGTTGCCATCGGTTGTAACTTCAAATCACGCCAGATCGGGCGTGCCATCCGCTATAACGTACGTTTTGCGGAGGACAAGCGCTATAAGGGCATTTCTTCGCTCATCAAAACGGGTGACATTTTCGGCGCAGATTTCTGCTACCGCGAGATTCCGCAGCACCTGGATGTGTTCGATACGGAGACTTACCGAAGGAACCCGATGGATTTCTACGGTGTCGCAACGGATGTGGAAAAGGGCATACCGGTTTACAAAAACCTGTTAAAGGGCGATGAGCAGGACCTTATGTTCATGCGGGCGTCCGCCTCGCTTCCGATGGTATCGCGTGTCGTTCCGTTCGGGGACAGAAAACTTCTCGACGGCGGCATCACCGATTCCATTCCGCTCAAGTTCCTTGAAGGAAGAGGCTATCCGAAGAATGTTGTCATCTTAACGCAGCCGCGCGGTTTTGTGAAGCATAAGAGCTCGCTGATCCCGGTTGCCAAGCTGACGCTTCGCGATTATCCGAAGATGATTGAATGCATGGCGAAGAGACATCTGATGTACAACCTGCAGACCGCTTATGTGGCCGAACGGGAGAAGGAAGGCGCCGCCTTCGTCATTGCGCCGCAGGAGCCGCTTAACATTCCGAACCTCGAGCGTGACGGCTCCGAGCTGATGCGGGTTTACTACGCGGGCCGCGAGGAGGCTTTGCGCACCTGGAATGACCTCCAGGCATTTCTGAACCGATGAAAACTGCGTGAATTTTATGAAAAATGCTACCATTTCCGTTCAGAATGTGATATAATCAATCTGTTAAGCAGACGGATTCCGGCAGAATCAATCTGATTCGGCCGGAATTCGATTTTAAGGAGGTTTTTATGGGAATTATGGAAAGACCTGCCGTGACCGTATTAAGTGACGGCGGAAAGTATTGGGAGCATACGTATGAGAAGTTCTTCCTGAAGGTTTACGTACCGGCTTCGACGATTGACGGCGAGGCACTCAACTATACCTTCCGGGCACCGATGCTCACCGTGCTTGAAGAGAAGAAGATGAGTAAAGAGGAAGCGGTCGCATTTGCCAATGCAAGCGGTCTTGCGGAGATTGCCGCGAAGGTGGATTCGAGCGTGCTCTTCGTTTATCCGACGTGTGAGGGCGGCTGGGAAGAAGCAGACGAGACGCTGTATGCTTCTTTGATTGCGGAAGTTAAGATGAATCCGTTCTATAAGGACGGCATCGTTGAGATTCAGAACTTCTTCACGAGAGAGTTTCAGGGCTATTACGTCCGCGGCGCCATCTTCCGTGCCGATCTGTACGGCTACGGCGCTTCGGCCGACTATATTGCAAAAAACCTGCTGAAGACGCTGCAGGGCGAATACCTTTGGGGTCCCGGCGAGATTACGCCCGCCATGTGCTCGATGGAGCGTTTGAGCGTGATTCCGAACGTTGAGAGAAAGGACATCGGTATTCTTTCCGTTGCCAACAGCGCAGAGGTTAATGCCGCTTTCGCCGGCTGCGAGAACCTTCTTGTTAAGGATGCAGCAGACTATAAGGCCGATTTCAAGAACTTCGTCCGCAAGTTCAAGATGTGGTGCGGCAAGATGGAATACGAGCCTGATTTCGAAGCACTCGGTATGAACGAGGATCCCGGCATCGTAACCGTGAAGACGAGCCCCGATAACCGCGGCATGTACAAGGATACGAAGGAGCACAAGGTCGGCTACTTCGCATATTACAACAAGGACGCTTTCGACAAGGGACCGGCACCTTTGATGATCGGTTTCCACGGCGGCGGAGATTCCTCGATGTATCTGACCTTCGTTGCTGGCTGGTGGGAAGTATGCCACAAGTACGGTTTCCTGTTCGTTTCAATCGAGAATCATCAGAATGTTACCGCTACTGAGGTTGTACAGGTTTACGACGAGCTGAAAAAACGCTATAATATTGATACGACCCGCGTTTACGCGAGCGGCTTCTCGATGGGAAGCGGCAAGACGTGGGATATGTTCCAGGAGTATCCGGAGCTGTTCGCCGGACTTGCACCGCACAGCGCTTTGTTCCCGGTACGGAACAATCCGTTCGGCATGTCGATTGACGATCCTCGCATGAACAAGACCGTTTCCGTTCCGGTATTCTATTCGGGCGGAGAGAAGTCTCATCTGCCGGAGCTTCCGTTCCAGGCTGAGACCGGACTTGACCGGATTCAGTATCTGGCACAGGTTAATAAGCTTGTGAAGAAGTTTGACGTCGCATTTGCCGACAAGGACAAATGGCCCGATCCGGTTTACGGCGACGAAGCAGACCGCGTTGAGAAGGTTCCGGACGAGAGCAGAGGCAGCATCCTGACGATCCGCTACTACAACAGCGAGGACGGCGTATGCCGCACGGCGCTTTCAAGCATCGACAACCAGATTCACGAGTGCAGACAGCATACATGCGAGAACGCATGGAAATTCCTGTCGCAGTTCACAAGATAAGCTTGATGTATAACGGTTGGGAATACTGTTTTACATAACGGGGCAGGGCTTCTTCGGAGGCCCTGCTTTCCATTTGCTTTATTTTTGGATAGTCACAGCTGAAATCTGCCCTTTATGGCAAGGAAATAGCTGAAATCTGCCTTTTGGACCGGGCGCATACCCACCAAGAGCAAGGAACAGTTAAAATGGAGGGTATGCGCCCTGCCAAGCTTCGGCAGTTGTGCCCCTGATTCCAGGGGCGCATACCCACCAAGAGTAAGGAAAAGTCAGATTTGAGGGTATGCGCCCAGCCAAGCTTCGGCAGTTGTGCCCCTGATTCCAGGGGCGCATACCCACCAAGAGTGAGGAACAGTCAAATGGAGGGTATGCGCACAGCCCGGTCTCTTTTTAAAGACCCTTCTTTCCACGGGCGCATACCCACCAAGAGCAAGGAACCGTTAAAATGGAGGGTATGCGCCCAGCCAAGCCTCGCCAGTTGAGCCCCTGATTCCACGGGCGCATACCCACCAAGAGCGAGGAACAGTCAAAATGGAGGGTATGCGCCCGAATATTCAGGTTTTTTATGCCTCCGTTTCATTGAGAAGCTAACATCTGAAACCATTGTATTCAAGGATTCATTCTCTATTCATTTATACTTCAAGGCGTGATAAATACTGGTTTCTTTGTTTCCGGTACGTTGTTGCGTTGTGCATTTTTCCCTGTGAAAAAGCAACAAAAATCATGCCGGTTTTTCTGCTTGCGGAATCGGACGATTTGCGGATATAGTAGACATACAAAAATCATGGATAGAACAGACGAATCGTGGTGCTATGGATTATTATCGATTGGAACAAAACCGGGAAGAAATGCTTGAACTGCTAAAGGAAAGGGAAGCCCTTCTAAAGCATTTAGTCCGTGATCTGCGAAAAGAACAGAAAAAGCCGCCGGCAGGAATTCTCAAAGTGGCAAAAAAGCATAACACCTTTCAATACTATCGGAAAGAGAAGGACAGTGAGCAGTATTCCTATCTTCCGAAATCGCAGCGGGACATTGCAGAGAAGATTATCAATTTTGATTATCGCGCATCGATTCTTTCGGCAGCAGCGGCAGAACTGAAGGCGATTTCCGAATGGAAGAAAAAAGGCATCCCAACTGATGCCGGAGCAATCTATGACAATCTCCCGGAGGGACGCAAAGTATTGGTACACAGTATTTCCGTGAGCAACCTGAAGGCAATAGAAGAGTTTCAAAATATATCCTTTTCTCCTTTGGAAACCTTTCCGGAAAACAAAGTCTTTGAAACAACCAACGGGGAAAAGGTTCGGTCGAAGGCGGAATGGATGATTGCGGAAAAGCTGACGAAAAACGGCATTCCCTATCAATACGAGTTCCCGGTCACGCTTCGGGGATACGGCGTGGTACGACCTGATTTTCGGTGCTTTCATGTGCGGAAGAGAAAGGTGATTCTTTGGGAGCATCAGGGGCGGATGGACGACGGGGAATATGCAAATGCGGCAATCCGAAAGGTTAACGCCTACGAAGAAAACGGATTCTTTGCCGGCGAAAACCTAATTCTGACGTCGGAAACTGCCACCAGTCCCCTGACGCCGGCTGCAGTGGATCGCTGGATTCAGAAAATGTTTTTATGATTCGCAGCACCCATTATCGAAAAGGATACTGATGGGGTTTATAGTGCGGCATTATCGAAAAGGACACTGATGGGGTTTACAGTGCGGCATTATCAAAAAGGATGCTTATATGGTTTGTTTCGCTGCTTTTCAGAGAAGGCGGTAATGGCGTTTGCCGAGACGGCGAGTCGAAATATATAAATATATGACGAAAATCATCCGTGAAAAGATTTATGTAAAATATACTTGACAAAATGAAATGAATGATATACAATCTGTTTCAGAAGGCGGGGGGATTAAAAACCGCCGGAAGAGAGGAAATCATTATGGATTATTCAAGTATTATCATTCTGGCTGTCATTCTTGTTCTGGCTGTGTTGGTCTGGTTTGCGACTAAATATACAGGCGATCAGAAGGGCTTTGACGAAATGCAGCTCAAAAAGCGAGGAGATGCTTTCCGCATCGGGTTCTTCACTTTGCTTGCGTGTGTTTTCGCAATGCTGGTTATCACCTCAATCGAGTCTGTTTCCCAAAAGATCTCGGTGGATTTCATGTTGGCTGCTTCGATCATGATCACGGTATGCGTATTCGGCGTTTATTCGATTTTCGCAGGCGCCTTCTTCCGCATGAATGAGAATCCGAAGACTTATCTCGGCATTTGCTTTGCAGTCATTCTCCCGAATGCGGTTGTGTTGATCGGGGAACTGAAGAAGAGCGGGACGCTTCTTAAGGACGGTAAGCTGACCTTTACGCCCGGCGGAAACCTGCTCAACGTGCTGACATTTCTGATCATCGGCATCGCGGTTATCATTAAGATGGTTGCGAACAGCAGAGAGGAGCGCGAATGAAGAATCTGAAGATGAAGGCCGCGCGAGCGGCAAAGGACATGTCTCAGGAACAGCTCGCGGATGCCTGCGGCGTATCCCGGCAGACAATCAGCGCCATTGAAAAAGGAGACTACAATCCGACCGTTAACCTGTGCATCGCCATCTGTAAGGCGCTCGGGAAGACTCTTAATGACCTGTTCTGGGAGGATTAGCGGCGGTTTCCCCGGTTTTGTAAGAGAGCTTTATCGCAAAATATCCCGGGAGACTGATCGGCCGGACACCCGTTTTTTTGAGGGCCCATACCGCAAAACGGTAAGGGCCCTTTTCACATTTTCCTCTTTTTTTGAAAAGGCTGTGTTTTCGGGAAAAGGATATTTACAAATCACGGCAAATCATATATAATTCTAATGTTAATGACTGAGCTTCCGGTTTCTCGCGGAAGCACGGCTTATATAAATCAAGGAGGACGTTTCACATGGCTAGAGAAAAACAGTCAATGGATGGAAACACCGCTGCGGCTCACGTTGCGTATGCGTTTACCGAAGTAGCGGGCATCTATCCGATTACCCCTTCCAGCCCGATGGCCGACTATGTTGACCAGTGGTCCGCGGAAGGCCGTAAGAACATCTTCGGCAATACCGTAAAGGTTGTCGAGATGCAGTCTGAAGCCGGTGCGGCAGGTACCGTTCACGGTTCCCTTGCAGCAGGTGCTATCACGACTACATTTACCGCATCTCAGGGTCTTCTTCTGATGATCCCGAATATGTACAAGATCGCCGCAGAGCAGCTGCCCTGCGTTTTCGATGTATCCGCACGTTGCGTAGCTACGCAGTCCCTGAACATCTTCGGTGACCACAGCGACGTATACGCCTGCCGTCAGACCGGTTTTGCAATGCTTGCCGAGTCTAACCCGCAGGAAGTTATGGATCTTTCTCCGGTTGCCCATCTTGCAGCAATCGAGGGTAAGGTTCCGTTCCTTAACTTCTTCGACGGCTTCCGTACTTCCCATGAGATCCAGAAGATCGAGAAGTGGGATTACGAAGATCTCAAAGAGATGACCAACATGGACGCCGTTAAGGATTTCCGTGAGCATGCTCTGAATCCCGAGCATCCCGCAATGCGCGGTTCTCACGAGAACGACGACGTATTCTTCCAGCATCGTGAAGCATGTAACTCCGTATACGACGCCCTTCCGGCTGTTGTTGAGAAGTACATGAAGAAGGTGAACGACAAGCTCGGCACCGATTACGATCTGTTCAACTACTACGGCGCAAAGGATGCCGATCGCGTAATCATCGCTATGGGTTCCGTTTGTGACGTTGCAGAAGAAGTTATCGATTACCTCACCGCAGCAGGAGAGAAGGTCGGCCTTGTAAAGGTTCGCCTGTATCGTCCTTGGGTATCCTCCGCACTCCTTAAGGTTCTTCCCAAGACCGTTAAGAAGATTGCCGTTCTTGACAGAACGAAGGAGCCCGGCTCCCTTGGTGAGCCTCTCTACCTTGACGTTGCTACCACGCTTCGTGAGGCAGGTCTTGACAGCGTAATCCTTTCCGGCGGCCGTTACGGTCTCGGTTCCAAGGATACCGCTCCGTCCTCCATTTTCGCTATCTACACCGAGCTGCAGAAGGATGCTCCTAAGAGCCGCTTCACGATCGGTATCGTAGACGATGTTACCAACCTTTCCCTTCCGGAAGTTAAGCCCGCTCCGATTACCTCTGCAAAGGGTACCGTAGAGTGCAAGTTCTGGGGTCTCGGCGGTGACGGTACCGTTGGTGCGAACAAGAACTCCACCAAGATCATCGGTGACCATACCGACAAGTACATCCAGGCTTATTTCCAGTATGACTCCAAGAAGACCGGCGGTATCACCATCAGCCACCTTCGTTTCGGCGACAAGCCCATTAAGAGTCCTTACTACATCAACCAGGCTGACTTCGTAGCATGCCACAACCCGTCTTATGTAATCAAGGGTTACAAGATGGTTCAGGATGTTAAGCCGGGCGGAATCTTCATGATTAACTGCCAGTGGTCTGACGAAGAGCTTAACCAGCATATGCCTGCTGAAGCTAAGCAGTACATCGCTAAGAACAACATCAAGCTTTACACGATCAACGCTATCGACAAGGCAATCGAGATCGGAATGGGCAAGAGAACCAATACGATTCTCCAGTCCGCATTCTTCAAGCTTGCCAACGTTATGCCGATTGACGAGGCTGTTGAGTACATGAAGGCAGCTGCTAAGAAGTCCTACGCTAAGAAGGGTGACGCAGTTGTTGAGATGAACTACAAGGCTATCGACGCCGGTGTTGATGCCATCCACGAAGTTAAGGTTCCCGCTGACTGGGCTACCGCTGTTGACGCTCCTAAGAAGGTTGAGCGTACCGGCCGTGCCGCTACCGTTGAGATGGTTAACAAGCTCCTTGATCCGATCGGTCTCATGGATGGTTACAGCCTTCCTGTTTCCGCATTCAAGGATATCGCAGACGGCCAGTTCGAGACCGGTGCTTCCGCTTACGAGAAGCGCGGTACCGCTGTAACCGTTCCTGCTTGGGACGCTGAGAAGTGTATCCAGTGTAACCAGTGTGCATTTGTATGTTCTCATGCTACAATCCGTCCGTTCCTCCTTTCCGAGGACGAGGTTAAGGCAGCTCCTGCAAACATCAAGCTTGCAGATACGAAGCCTAAGGCATCCGAGTACAAGTACACCATGAGCGTTTCCCCGCTTGACTGTATGGGTTGCGGTGAGTGTATCACCGTTTGTCCGGTAGGCGCCATCGCTATGGTTCCTCAGGAATCCCAGGCTGAAGAGCAGCCCGTATTCAACTACCTTGTTGAGAACGTAGGCAAGAAGGCTGTTGCCGACACGATGCCTGCTGTTAAGGGTTCCCAGTTCAATCAGCCGCTGCTTGAGTTCTCCGGTTCCTGCGCAGGCTGTGCCGAGACCTCTTATGCAAGACTGATCACCCAGCTTTTCGGTGAGCATATGTACATCAGTAACGCGACCGGTTGTTCCTCTATCTGGGGCGGCCCCGCTGCTACTTCTCCTTATACCGTAAACAAGGACAGCAAGAAGGGTCCGGCTTGGTCCAACTCCCTCTTCGAGGATAACGCTGAGCACGGCTTCGGTATGTACCTCGGCCAGAAGGTTCTTCGTGACCAGGCTATTGCCAAGCTCGAAGAAATCGCTGCCGGTGATGCTTCCGAGTCCCTGAAGGCTGCTATTGCTGCTTTCCTTGAGACCAAGGACGACACCAAGACGAACAGCGCTATGGCTGACATCCTGATCGGAGAACTTGAAAAATGTGACTGCGACCTTTGCAAGGCAGTTCTTGATAAGAAGGATTACCTCGCTAAGAAGTCCGTTTGGATCTTCGGTGGTGACGGTTGGGCATACGATATCGGTTACGGCGGACTTGACCACGTACTTGCTTCCGGCGAGAACGTAAACGTAATGGTATTCGATACCGAGATGTACAGTAATACCGGCGGTCAGGCTTCCAAGGCAAGTAACATCGGTGAGGTTTGTCAGTTTGCTGCAGCCGGTAAGGAAATCGGTAAGAAGAGCCTTGCTGAGATTGCTATGCAGTACGGTTACGTATATGTAGCGCAGATTGCACTCGGTGCTAACCCTGCTCAGGCCGTTAAGGTTCTGCAGGAGGCTGAGGCTTACAACGGTCCTTCCCTTATCATCGGCTACGCTCCTTGCGAACTCCACGGAATCGCTAAGGGCGGCATGAACCACTGCCAGGATGAGATGAAGAAGGCTGTTAAGGCCGGTTACTGGAACCTGTTCTCCTTCAATCCTGCTCTTAAGGCTGAAGGCAAGAATCCGTTCACCCTTACCTCTAAGGAAGGCGACGGAACGTATCAGGAATTCCTGAACAACGAGTCCCGTTACACTCGTCTGATCAAGCCGTTCCCGGAGAGAGCCGAGAAGCTCTTCGCAGAGTCCGAGAAGGTTGCAAACGAGCGTTATCAGCACCTGCTGAAGCTTGTTGAGCTTTACAAGTAATTTCGGGGCCTGAAAAGGCGTTTGAACTTTACAAAACAGGTACTTATGTAGTATGATTGAGGCGGTATGTTTAGCATACCGCCTTATTCTTTGCAGAGGGGGAAATGTCACATTTTCCATATGCAGTAAAAGCGCGAGAGGAAAGAGAAAGGGGTTTGTTTTTATGAAGCTTGACGTATCGCTTAAGGGCACGGAAAAAGTCGATTTCTGGAACAATGTCGACTTCTGTGTCGGTACCGGACGTGCGGGACTTGCACTGACGGAGGAATATCTGAAGGAGCTGTCCTTTGTACAGGACATCATCGGATTTAAGCATATCCGCGGCCACGGCCTGTTCTCGGATGACATGGCAATCTACCAGAAGCGGAAGAACTGGTTCACAAAGGAAGAGACAATCGAATATAACTTCACGTATCTGGACCGCGTGATGGACGCTTATCTCGAGCGGAACATCGTGCCGTTTTTGGAGCTTGGTTTCATGCCGAAGGAGATGGCAAGCGGCGACAATACGATTTTCTACTGGAAGGGCAACACGACGCCCCCGAAGGATTATAAGGACTGGACCGAGCTTGTCACGGTTACGCTTTCGCACCTTGTGAAGCGCTACGGCGAGCAGGTTTATTCCTGGCCGATTGAGGTTTGGAACGAGCCCAACCTTCCGGGCTTCTGGAAGGATGCGAACATGGAAGAGTATTTCCGCCTTTTTAAGGAAACCTTCCTTGCCATCAAGAAGCTCGACCCCCGCTTCCGTGTCGGCGGACCCGCTATCTGCGGCGTGCGCGACAAGGAATGGATGGAAGCGTTCTTCAGCTTCTGTAAGAAGGAAAAGCTGAAGGTTGATTTCGCTACCCGTCATCATTATACAACCGAGATGCCGAAGTACGACGGGCACTATACCTACCAGCAGCTTTCGGATCCGGAGCTCGGATTTGCCAATCTGCAGACGAGCCGCGATGTCATTGATTCCTATAAGGAATTCAAGGGTCTTGAGATGCACATTACGGAGTTCAATACTTCGTATACGCCGACCAACCCGATTCACGATACGAATGAAAATGCCGCTTATCTGGCATATCAGCTCGAGCGCCTCGGCGAGACCTCGTATTCTTATTCCTACTGGACGTTCGGCGATGTTTTCGAGGAGAACGGCGTGCCGTTTTCATTGTTCCACGGCGGATTCGGTCTCGTGGCACACGGCTGCATCCCGAAGCCCACATTCTGGACATTTGCCTTTTATAAGAGACTGCAGGACCACGCGACGGAATGCGTTTATAAGGGAAAGAACGCTGTCATCGTGAAGAACGCAAACGGCGGCTACGAAGGTGTTTTGTGGAACATGTCCGATGCAGAGTCTTTGATTGCATCCCTTAAGCTTCCCGTAGAGGCGAAGGAATACACGCTGATTTCCGAAGTTGTTGACGAAGTGACCTGTAACCCGAGAAAGGTATGGCATGACCTCGGCGAGCCGAGAAATCCTTCCAAAGAGCAGGTTGAGCTGATCCGCAGGTTCGCGTATCCTTTCTGTGAGAGCGACATCGTGAAGAAGTCCCGCGGCGGCAAGATTACCGTTGAGGAAGCAGTCCGCCCGCACGGCGTCGTATACTTCAGCGTGAACCCGAGAGAGTTTGAGGGCGACCGCGGCTTTGATTACGAGAGAAGAGAATAGTTACTTTAAGAGGGGAGCATAAATGACAGAAGAAATTCGGGAATTTTTGGAGAAGATGGGCTTTACGGTTCTTCCGAACGGACCGGAAGGATGCCCGATTTATACGAAGAAGGATCAGGGGCAGGGCTTCGGCATCATCGTCGTTGACTGTGAGGAAACGGGAGACCTTCTGACAAAGGACCTTCACCGCGCAATGATTGCCTGGACGAATGAACGACTGAAATCAGATGGATGCGCCGTGACCTCGGTTATCACATTTTTCATCACGTCCGAGCTTGCCAAGTACGCTTTATTCGGCGACGGAACGCAGTTCTGGATCATCTCGCCTGCGGGCAGAATCATTGTGAGAACCGGGCAGCCTGAGGACTTCGCGGGAATCCGATCCGAGCTCAGCAAGAAGATTGCGCCTCCGGCACCCGTTCAGAGCAGCAACCCGGTCGAGATGACTTCGCCGGTTGTTCATATCAAAAGCACGAATCTGAACATGCCGATCGGTTTCTTCGAGGAATCGGCATACAGCCTGATGACCTGTTATTTCACGATTTCCCTGATGATTCTGAACATTCTGCTGTTTATCTGTCCGGTTGCGATGGACGGGATGGCCGGTATAGAGAGCCAGTGGCAGACCTTCGCATCAAGCTGGAACACCACGATTAAGGGCGGTAAAATCTGGCAGATGTTCACCTGCATGTTCATCCATGGGAGCTTCTTACACCTGAGTTCTAACATGCTGGCGCTTTTAATCATCGGCTACTGGCTGGAACGAAGAATCAGCAGAAGAGCATTTCTTGCCGTTTATTTCGGCGGTGGTCTTGTCGGAAGCCTTGTATCGCTTCTCTACCGCGGCGTCGTCATGGCCGACTCCCCGAGAATCGTGCAGGTCGGCTGGCTCCGGTATGCGATTGACCAGCGTACCATTATGGCGGGCGGTGCGTCCGGCGCCATCATGGCACTTGCCGGGGCAACGTTCTTCCGCATGTTCATCGGCCGTTCGTTTGACGGTTACTGGCCGGCGGAGAGAAGACCGTATCTGGATGTTCTCGTGTTCATCAGTGTGCTTGAAAACATCTTTGTCGCCGTGTTCGTAAAGGACCAGGGCAATACCGACGTATCCGCGCATCTGGGCGGCATCTTCGGAGGCTTTTTGATCATGAGCCTTGTGATGGTCATCCTTTACAGGCGCGAACAGAAACAGAAATACGGCTGAAAATGAAGCAGTTTACAAACCGGGCAGGGTTTCCTGTCCGGTTTTTCGTGGCATTTTTCACGGGATGAAATATTCTTATGGAAAATGTGAAGATTATCCTTGACTTTAACGCGTTAAAGTGTTACACTTTGACCGGACGAACTGTTAAGGGCTTCTTTTTTTGTGCCCTGAAAGATGATACGGAGGAAGATGACATGCCGATTACCGAATTCCTGGTGCGGAACGCGGAGCTGTATCCCAATGAGGTCTGCCTTGTGGAGATTAACCCTGCGGAGCAGAAGAGCCGTACCTGGCGTGAATATGAACTGATTGAGAGCGACCGTGACGAGAAGTACCGCCGTGAGATGACCTGGGAGGATTTCGACCGGAAGTCCAACCGTTTCGCGAACCTTCTGTTAAGCCGCGGCGTGAAGAAAGGTGATAAGGTTGCCATCCTTTTGATGAACTGCCTTGAGTGGCTCCCGATTTACTTCGGTGTTTTGAAGACCGGCGCTTTGGCCGTTCCGATGAACTACCGTTATACCGCAGACGAGATCAAGTACTGCCTTGACCTTGCGGACTGCAGCGTTTTGGTATTCGGCCCCGAATTCATCGGCCGTATTGAGGATATTGCAAACCGTATCCCGAAGGTAAAAGAAATGTTTTATGTCGGCGAGGACTGCCCGTCCTTTGCAGACAGTTATGAAAAATACGCAGCCTACTGCACGTCGAAGAATCCCGGCATTGCCCTTACGGATGACGACGATGCGGCAATCTATTTTTCATCCGGCACGACCGGATTCCCGAAGGCAATCTTACATGCGCACCGCGCGCTGGTTTCCTCGTGCATTACCGAGCAGAACCATCACGGACAGACGCATGACGATGTATTCCTCTGCATCCCGCCGCTTTATCATACCGGCGCGAAGATGCACTGGTTCGGAAGCCTTCTTTCCGCAAGCAAGGCGGTTCTGCTTCGCGGCGTAAAGCCCGAGTGGATCATCGAAACCGTATCCCGCGAGAAAGCAACCATCGTATGGCTTTTGGTTCCGTGGGCACAGGATATTCTTGACACGATTGACCGCGGCGAGATTGACCTGAATAAATACGAGCTTTCCCAGTGGAGACTTATGCATGTCGGTGCACAGCCCGTTCCGCCGAGCCTTATCAAGCGCTGGAAAGAGCATTTTCCGAATCATGATTACGATACGAACTACGGTCTGTCCGAATCGATCGGACCCGGCTGCGTGCATCTCGGAATCGAGAACATCGAAAAGGTCGGTGCCATCGGCGTTCCGGGCTACGGCTGGGAGTGCGATATCGTAGACGAGAACCGTAAGAGCGTGAAGCAGGGTGAAGTCGGCGAGCTTGCCGTTAAGGGCCCCGGCGTCATGAAGTGCTACTATAAGGACGAAGCCGCCACGAAGGCCGTTCTCTCCGAGGACGGATGGCTTTATACCGGTGACATGGCCAAGCAGGATGAGGACGGTTTCATCTACCTCGTTGACCGTAAGAAGGACGTCATCATCATGGGCGGCGAGAACATTTACCCGGTTCAGATTGAGGATTACCTTCGCGCCAACAATAAGATTGCCGATGTGGCCGTAATCGGCGTTCCGGATCCGAGACTCGGCGAAGTTACGCTTGCCGTCATCCAGGTGAAGGAAGGCATGAGCATGACAGAAGAGGAGGTCAACGAATTCTGTCTTGACCTTCCGAGATATAAGAGACCCCGTCAGATTGTTTTCATGGACGTACCGAGAAATCCTACCGGTAAGATCGAGAAGCCGAAGCTTCGCAAACAGTTCTGCGGCGGCAGCCTTGTAGAAGCCCAGATTAAATAATCCGCGGCAAATGCGACGATAAACGAATGAAACGGTTGTGGGGCGTACCCCGCCCCACATTCTTTCGGCCTGATTACTCGCCGCTTTAGAGTGTTAAAGTGTAAAGTAAGAATATAACCATAAAGGAGAATCAAACATGTTAATCCCTTTGACTTCCATCATGCTGGTATGCTTCTTCGCATTGATGATCTTCGTCGGATTCCGCTGCAGAAAGCATGCGAACGACGTAAACGGGTTCGTACTCGGCGGACGTAATGTCGGCCCGTGGCTGACGGCTTTCGCCTTCGGTACCTCTTATTTCTCAGCCGTTATCTTTGTCGGTTATGCCGGACAGTTCGGCTGGAACTTCGGTCTTTCCTCGACCTGGATCGGTCTTGGTAACGCCTTCATCGGCTCGCTCCTCGCATGGGAGATTCTCGGCCGCCGTACCCGTGTCATGACGAGACACCTCGACACGAAGACGATGCCGGATTTCTTCGAAAAGCGTTACGAATCGAAGGCTTTGAAGATTGTTGCCTCCGTCATCGTATTTGTCTTCCTGATTCCGTATACGGCTTCCTTGTATAACGGTCTTTCGAGCCTTTTTAACATCGTATTTACCATTCCCTATTGGGTAGTCATTCTGATCATGGCCGTTCTGACCGCCATCTACGTTATCTTCGGCGGTTACATGGCTACGGCAGTTAACGACTTCATTCAGGGTATCATCATGCTTGTCGGCATCATCGCCGTTGTGGCATCCGTACTGATCAGCCAGGGCGGCTTCACCGAAGCAATCGGCAAGCTTTCCGTACAGCCCGAGAAGATGGTCGGCATGTCCGGCGAAACCGTTTTAAACGGCGCTTACACAAGCTTCTTCGGACCGCATCCTTTGGCACTTCTGTTCGTTGTCCTTCTGACCTCCTTAGGTACGTGGGGACTTCCGCAGATGGTTGGCAAATTCTACTCGATTAAGAATGAGGACGCCATCAAGAAGGGCACGATCATTTCGACGTTCTTCGCCATTGTTGTGGCAGGCGGATGTTACTTCCTCGGCGGCTTCGGAAGACTGTTTGCAAATTCCCAGTACATCAAGACGAAGCCTGACGGATCGATTCTTTTCGACTCCATCATCCCGGCTATGCTCCGTGACCTTCCGGACCTTGTAGTTGCCATCGTAATCGTTCTGGTTCTTGCCGCTTCGATGTCGACGCTTTCCTCGCTTGTTCTGACCTCCAGCTCCACGCTTACGCTTGACGTTGTTGCGCCTGCCGTGAAGAAGGGCATGGATGAAAAGAAGAAGGTTCTGACGATGCGCGTATTCATCGTATTTTTCGTCATCGTATCCGCTGTCATTGCCGTTTTGAAGGACCGCTTCAACATTACCTTCATCGCGCAGATGATGGGTGTTTCATGGGGCGCTCTTGCCGGTTCCTTCCTTGCTCCGTTCCTGTACGGTCTGTACTCGAAGAAGGTTACCAGGGCTGCGGTATGGTTCAGCTTCTTCTTCGCAACCTGCATGACGGTTGTGCAGCTCCTTGTTTCCTTCAAGGTTGTCAGCTTTAACGGCGGCGTGATTGGTTATATCTTCAAGTCCTCCATCAACTCCGGCGTTGTTTCGATGGTCGGCGGACTGATTCTCGTTCCGATCATCAGCCTGTTCACGAAGAAGCTTTCCGAGGAAAAGGTGAACGAGATCTTTGCATGCTACGAAAAGACCGTTACGGCACAGGTGAAACAAAAAGAAAGACTTCCCGAAGAAAAGTAAACATTTTTTCGGAATATGTGTTATAATGCAATACAGTCGGCATTCGTGTCGACTGTATTTCCGTTTTCGGGGGATTAAAGAAAGAGCATGAGACTGACCGAAAGGTGGTTAAAAAAAGCAGAGCAGGAAACGGGCAGGGGCCTGATCGGGTCCTATACACGCGCGTTTTTCTTTTTGTGCCTTTTGGTGTTCTCCTGGTATTTCTGCCTCGGCAGGGCCCTGATGTGGAAGGGCGACAGCTGGACGCAGCATTATAAGGCGCTTGTCTATTACGGCCGGTTCCTACGTCAGATCATATTGAATTTTCTGTCGGGACATCCTTCGGTGCCGGAATTCGATCTGGCCATCGGCGAGGGCGGCGACATTCTGGAGACGCTCCATTATTATGTCATCGGAGATCCGTTTGCGTTCTTTTCGGTGCTTGTTCCGTCGTGTCTGATGGTATTCTATTATGTCCTGATGATTCTTCTTCGGATGTATCTTTCGGGCCTTGCGTTCATCTATTTGTGCCGTTACTTCGGAAAGCTGCAGGAGGAAGGAAGAGTAAAGAGCGCGCTGCTCGGCCCCGGTGCGGTTGTCGGCTCGCTTGTATACGTGTTCGCGTACTGGACGCTGTTAAATGCCGCGAGACACCCGTATTTTCTGAATCCGTTAATCTATTTCCCGCTTCTGGTTGTCGGCGTTGAGAAGGTCATCCGGAAGGACAAGCCGAATGTGTTCGTCGGAACGGTTATGATTGCGGCGCTCAGCAATTTCTATTTCTTCTACGTTCTGGCGCTGATGACGGGAATCTATACCGCCGTGCGCGTGCTCTATTTATGGCGCGTGGAAAAGGTGAAGCTTTGGTCCGCGGCGCTCAGGCTTTTAACGTGGGCACTTCTCGGGGCAGCTTTGGCGGCCGTTACCCTGATTCCGATGTGCCGTACGTTCCTGACGAACGGGCGCATGGACACGAAGAATTCGTTCCGCCTTTTATACCCGGCAAGCTATTACGGAAAGCTTCCGTCGCTGCTGCTTTCTTCGGGGGATGCGTACTGGGTCTGCATGGGCTTTGCCGTGCCGGTATTCCTCGTTCTGTGCCTGTTTTTGAAAAGAAAAGGACACCCGTTTTTGAAGCTGATCATGCTGCTTTGCTTGGTCATGATCATGTTTCCGGTCTTCGGACGGGCCTTTAACGGGTTTGCTTACATCACAAACCGTTGGAGCTGGGCGCTTGCTCTGGTAGCGGGTCTTGCAACGGCACTTTTGTGGAATGAAATTGCGGAAATCGATAAGAAGGAATGGCATTTTCTTTGGATTGCCGCATCGGTTTATACGGCGCTTTGCATTGCCTGCTGGAACTCCCGCACATGGCGGAGCTTCTCGGCCATCATCCTTTTAATGATTACGATATATCTGGTAAAGCCGGGAAAGGATAAGACGGCCGTAAAACGGTCGCTTCTCACGATGGGTGCGTTAAGCATCGCTTTGAACAGCTTCTGGCTGAATGCTTATGTCTCTGACTCCTATGCGTCTAAGTCAGCCTATTACTGGGATGCCGTTTTCATGGCGATTGACAACGAAGGAGAGGACGTCAAAAGAATCGTCAGACAGGGCGGTGACACGGGATGGTTCCGTTATGCCGGCCCTTCGATTGATACAAATGGGAATCTGATTTCGGGTGTTTCAAGCACACAGTTTTACTGGACGATCGGCAGTCCCGAAACGGCTTTGTACCGCACCCTTACGGAGCAGCGCGAGTACAGCCTATATAAGTTTTACGAATATGACGGCAGAACGGCGCTTACCGATTTGGCCGCTGTCAAATACTATCTTTTAAAACCGCAGGATAAAGCAGCCCCGCCGTACGGCTTTGAACGATTCCGTGATCTTCCGAACGGAGGCGGAACGCTTTATATCAACCGAAACGCGCTTCCGATCTTTTATACATATGATTCCTATATGCCGCTATATGTGTGGGAGAATCTGTCCGCTGTAGAGCGTGAGGCGGCACTTCTGAGGGCGGCTGTGCTTGATGACGAAATCGACGGACTGAAGCAGACCGAAGCGAAGGATATTCTTTCCTATACCGATGAAACCGGAAAGGAGAGAACCAACCGGTTTGCTTCTCCCGAATACACTGTGCAATGCGGCGACGGCATCCGGGAACTGAATAACGGCTTCTGGGTTACGAAGAAGGGCGCGGAAGCAGAGCTTCTGCTTAACGGAGCAGACAGCGAGGCGGAGGTCTATGTCACATTTGTCATCGAAGACCTTAAGCTGAAAACCGGACAGGCACCGATGCCGATTGGACAGAAGCTTTTCAAAAAGCCTCTGGATTTAGGACCGCTGCACTTTGAAAAGCCTGCTGATTTCCGGTTCTTCGCGACGGATAAACTGGAATGGAAGGTGCCGGATTCCGCAGAGATTCTGGTTTGCACCGACGACGGCACGGAGAAGCCGCTTGTCATTCATAACGACGAGTACAGCTACTTCAACAACCGGAACACATTCACGGTGAACCTCGGGTACCGGACGGGAAGCATTAAAAAGGTGAAGCTCGTGTTCCGCGAAGCCGGAGAGTACTACATGACTGTCGGCATCCGGACCAAAAAGATGGAAGGTTTTTCCGAGAGCATCAGTGAGCGGAAAGAGGACGATCCGGAGATTACGGTTGACCGGAACGGAACGTTCCGCGCCGAGCTTACCGTTGACCGGCCGAAGCTTCTGTGCCTTGCGGTTCCTTACCACGAAGGCTTCAGCGTTACGGTGAACGGAAAGAAAGCAGAAGTTCTGAAAACGAATATCGGGTACATGGGCGTTCTGTTAAGCTCCGGCGGGAACAGCGTCGTATTTTCCTACCAAAGACCGCTCGGTCTTTTGGGTGAGGCGGTTTCGGCGCTTGCGGCACTTGCCTGCCTGGTGCTTTGGTACCGAAGAAGAAAGCGCGAAAAGAAAGCATAGAAAAAGCGGAGCAGATTGGCTGCTCCGCTTTTATCATAAAAACAACGAGCAGTTGTAAAAAGCAACGAATATCATACTTTCCGATGTTTGAAAACGGTGATTTATGCTATTATAATCATAGACAAGTGATCACGGAATAATGCAAAGGAAAGAAGGGGATTTTATGGATATTAATCTGAAAGATAAACTGCGTACGCTCCGTCAGCAGAAGAATGTAACGCAGGAGGCGCTTGCCAATCATCTCGGCATCACGCCGCAGTCCGTCGGCAAATGGGAACGCGGTGAAGGGTACCCGGATATTACGCTGCTTCCGAAGATTGCGCTTTATTTCGATGTTACCGTGGATGAACTGCTGAACGTTGACAATGCCCGGATTGAAGAACGATATAACGCATATCTGGAGGAAAGCAGACAATACGGTTTCGACGGTGAGACAGCGAAGGACCTTGAACTCTGGGAAAAGGCATACAAAGAATTTCCGAATGACTGCAGGGTTATGAAAAAACTGATGTACGCAATCTGGAGCGATACGTGCGGGGTGATGCCGGAAGAAAGGATGAAACGGACAATCGAACTGGGAGAAACAATCCTCAGCAAGTCAACGGATAACAAGCTTCGTGAGGATGCCATCATATGTATCTGCAATGCGTACAGAGGAAACGATGATGAGAAGGCACTTCAATATGCGGATATGGCCGGAGACTTTATCGGAAACCGTGTCGATCTGCGCTGCGATATCTTAAGCGGGGAAGAAGGGGTCGCAGCGATTCAGGAATACGTGCGGGACCTGATTCTTGTGGCGGCGCAGGAGGCATCCGGGATGCCGCATAAGAAACGGCTCAGCTATGAGGAGATGATTGAAGCGTACTCATTTGCCATTGACATCATGAAACGTCTTTATTCCGACGGGAATCTCGGTTTTTACAACTGTTATGTGGCACATTATTACTACAGCCTGGCATTTGTCCACTCCGAATTTCAGGTAGCCGATAAGACAATCGAAATGCTAAAGGAGTGCGTCAAACATACGCTTGAGTTTGACCGGGTTCGGGATAAGAATTTTGATTATACATCTTTGATGGTGAATCGTCTGAAGCAGAGGAAAGAGGACGTATCCAAGGATTATACGGGCAATGAGGCAAATTATCAATTACATTTGCTCGAGACCAAGGAAGTTTTTGATTATCTCAGGGATGACGAGCGTTTTCAGCAGATTCTTGACGAACTGAGAGCACATGCGGTGGGAGAATAGAAATAAAGGCGGAGCAGGGTTGCTCCGCCTTGTTGTTTTTAGCGGTTAATCAAACCGGAACGATTTCAGATCGAAATCGGTTCCCGGAAGGAATATGAAGTTTACCGTGCAGACGCCGTAAACGGGCTCTAAGGAAAATGTGAACGTTTCCGTCTCCGCTGTCTTCGGGATGTCGATGATCTGTGTTTCGGTATTTCCGTCCTTCGTAAAATGCAGATGAATCGTGCACTGCGGGGCATGCGAGCGACCGGTAACGGTGATCGAACGGGCGCCGCGCTCACCGAAGTCGAACGTGCCGAAGCCGAGGTCGACGTTATTGGAGATGCCGAAGATACCGTCCGGTTCCACGCGGTAGGCATCGCCGCTTGCATGAACGAGTTCGGTTACGCCGATTTCAGCCCATGCCTTATTGAGTTGTTCGAAGATAAATCCGTGCAGCGAAAGCTTAAACGGAACGCGGATCGATAGGCTCGTTACGCCGCGCAGACGCTTGGAAAGCTTAAAAGTGTTAGTCTGATACGTGTTGTAAATGCTTTTCGCCTCGTATTGCCCGCGGAAGAGCAGTTCGCCCTCGTCAGGCGTGCCTTCCCAGAATTCAATCGGAACGACATCCGAGAACGAGAAAAGCGGAACCGTAACCGTATCGGAACCGTAATCGCCGAAATCAATATTGTCATACCGTACCCACGTCGGTTCGTCTGCGGTGAAAGCGCCGCCGTCGAAGCTTAATGTGGGTTTTTGATTGCTTGCATCAAAGCGGATTGCATTGACGAATTCATACGGGTTCACCGTTGCGCGCCCGAGCCCTTCGCTTTTAAGCTCCAAAGAGGAGATGACGTCGGCGTGCTTTTTGCCGTTTGCCGCAAAAGCGTAAAGATAACAGGTTTCCTCATCACCGAGTGCCGTAACCAGAGCAGAGCGCCCGTCCTCGCGGGGCGTAACGCGGATTGCAGCGGAATCAATACCGTCTTTCGTGAGCACGCGGAAAATGACATCGCGGAACGTCGTATTGGTGGGGAAGAGTTCCGCAGTCACAAGAAGCTCGCGGCAGTCCAGGGTGAGGACGGCGGGAGAGGAAACTATATCTTTCGGTGAACCTTCGGAAGGAACGGACAATGTCAACGCAATCTTACGGACCGAAACCTCGTTAAGGACGGCAGGGTCGGTAATCCGGGGCGTGTTTTCGAATGAGGCGCAGACTGCGGAAGTGTGTTCGGCGTCGCATTTGTCAGAAACGGGAGACACAGCCTGAAGCGTAAGCTCTGCGTCGGGAAGACCTGCGGATGTAACTTTCACGGTTATCTCGCCGGGCTCCCTGCGGGACGCGAGCATGATTAAAAGCTTCCCGGAGAACAGTCTTCGCGAAGTGCCTTTGTATTCGTCATAATCGGTCGAATCGCCGTTATCGAGGCCGACGAGCCGGGCTGCGCCGGTGGCGGTGACATGCACGCGGTTACGGGCGTTGTGAACGGGCCTGCCGTCCTCATCCGCGGTCGAAACGGTGAGGAACGCCATATCCTCGCCATCTGCCTGTAAAATGCGCTTATCGGGCGTCAGAATGAGCGAGACAGGGTCGTTAAAGGAACACTGCCGGTCGGTCGCAACAATATTGCCGGAAGCATCATAGGCAACAGCGGTTAATTCGCCCTTACTGTACGGAATCTGCCACGAGCCGTGCAGCTCCTTCCCGTGCAGCGGGTCGATGTTGCGCGTGCCGAGAGAGGCACCGTCCTTAAATAGCTCGACCTTCGGGCAGTTTGAGAATACCTGCACGTCGATCATCTGTCCCTCGTTAAAATCCCAATACGGCACGATGTGCACCATCGGGTTCGTCTCTGCGTCGGTCCAGCCGGCCTGATAGATGTAATAAGAGTCCTTCGGAAAGCCCGCGGTATCGCACTGGCCGAAGTACGAATTCTTTGTGTGATACGGCGTCGGCTCGCCGATGTAATCCCAGCCGGTCCAGATGAACTGGCCGAGGCTGAATTCGGTGTCGCGGTCGCCGGTGATGACGACGGTCGGATTCTTCGCGCCCCAGTTTGTCGAGCAGTTTGAAAGCGAAGAGCACTGCATGTCCGCGAACGTCAGAAGCCTTACATCCGCAGGAAAATGATACACGCCCCGGCTCTGTACCGTCGAGCTTGTTTCGCTGCCGTAAATGCACCAATGCGGGTATTTCTTATGGTGTTCATCATACAGACGCTCGAGATAGTTGTAGCCGGAGGCCTCTAATTCGTTTGCGCAGTCCTGCGCACCCTGCCAGGCGACATAGTTGGAGCCGATGGTAACGAAGGCGTGATGGCGGTAATCGTGTTCCCGGACCGCGTCTCGAAGTTCCTTTGTGATGCGCAGACCGTCACCGCCGTGCGTATCATAGATTTCATTGCCGATGCTCCAGAAGAAGATTGAAGGACGGTTCCGGTCGCGGCGGATCCACGAGCGGACATCCTCCTGCCAGTGGTCTTTGAAGAAGCGGGCATAGTCATATTCGGTTTTATGAAGCTCCCACATATCAAACGCCTCGGAATTCACGAGAATGCCGAGTTCGTCGCAGAGATCCGTGAACTCAATTGAGGGCGGATTGTGGGAAGTACGGACGGCGTTACAGCCCATCGAAAGAAGGGAGAGCAGCTGACGCTTCGTAGCCGCTTTGTTGACCGCGGCACCGAGTGCACCTAGGTCGTGGTGCATGCACGCACCTTTTAATTTCACATGGCGTCCGTTCAGGAAGAATCCCTGTTCCGGGTCAATCCGGACGGTACGGAAACCAATCTTTTGCGTATATGAATCAAGCAGAACCGGTGCCTTCAAATCATCGCCCGGAAGGAACAGTTCGGTTGTCAGTTCATATAAAGCGGGCGAGGAAATATCCCAGGCACGAGCATCCGAAACGGAGAGTGTCTGCGTGCAGACGGTGACGGACGAAGCATCATCAGAAGCCTTTTCCTTCGACATCATAACCGTTGAATCCGTTGAAGCTGCAGCGTTGCCGTCGTCATCCCGTAACGTCTGTCGAAGCAGCATTTCGCCCATGTAATTCCCGACAATTTCCGTATCAACAATAACCTTGCTTTCTCCAGGAAAAATATGGTTCACGTCCATCGCATCGCAGGTCGGTTCCGCAGTTGCATAGATGCCGTCCGAAACGATGTGTGTGTCGCATTTTCCAATAAGCCATACATTCCGATAGATGCCCGCGCCCGAGTACCAGCGGGTGTTCGGGCTTTGATAAGTGACCGTTACCACAAGCTCGTTATCGCCTTCAACCAGGTACGGTGTAATCTCAAATTCAAATGTCGTGTAGCCGTAAGGCCATGCGAAAACCTCGCGCCCGTTAACGTAGCAGCGCGAGTCCATATAAACACCTTCAAAGCGAAGAAAGTACCGGGGATTTCCGAGCGCATCACGGTCTGCCGTCGGAACCGTAAAATGCTTCCGGTAGCAGCCGATGCTGTCCTCATATAGATTATTAACCTGCCCGATCATAAAGTCGTGCGGAATGTCAACCGGCACCGGGGCACAGAGGCAATGGGCAGAAGAGCCCGAAAGGAGTTCGTCCTTTGACGCCTCCAAAGAGTATTTGGCAAATGTAAAGCCGTCATTAAAAAGTTGTTTCATACAAGGCTCCTGAACCTTAAATTACGCGCAAAAAACAAGGAGAGTGCAGCGGTTAAAACCACTTTTTCTTTTTGAGAATGATCAGAATCGTTGTTGCAATCAGTACGCAGACGCCGGCGACAATCGGATAGGAATACTTAAAATCCAGTTCCGGCATATACTTGAAGTTCATGCCGTACCAGCCGGTAATCAACGTAAGAGGCGTGAATACCGTTGCAATAATCGTTAAGAACGACATGTTGCGGTTTTGCTTCACTTCAAGCTGGGAATGGTAGAGGTCGCGCACCTGCATCGTATGCTCGCGAAGCGATGCGACATTGGACTGCAGCCTTTCCGCACGCTCGATGAACAGGCGGAAGAAACGGAGGTTCTTCGTCTGGAAGAAACCGTTCTCATTTTCCTCGAGTTCCTGCCCGAGATCGACCAGCTGCTCGTAGTGTGTACGAAGGTCGAGAAGCTCGCTTCGGATGTCCACAAGCCGCTCCATGATGCCGTCGAGGTCGCCCGCGAGAATTCGGTCCTCCATTGCGTCCATTTCCTTTTCGTACTTTTCAAGCGTAATCAGATCGCCGGTGACGATGCCCTCCAAAAAATCATACAAAAACCGCTCAATCGAAGGCAGTTTCCATCGCTTGCTCGTCTGAATCCGGTCGAGGATTTTCTGAGCCGTGCCGTCGTCATCAAGAATGACGATGCCGCGCTCGTCGATGGCGAAGAGGAAAGTATGCGGCGGGCTTTCGATGCTTGTGAAATCCGGAATCGCAAACCGTCCGGTCAGCGAATCGTAGTTCACCTGAATGTCCGTGACATCGTCATCGTCCGAATCGAGTTCGAGGTCGATGCCCATGTCGAACAGATCCTTCTTCTCCTCAAATTCCTCCAGGGAAATATTGGCAACATAAGGGACCTTCCGGCTTTTGATATCCGATGCATTGCATTCGGTCAGCGTGTTTTTGATTTGATAATACATGCGGGTTCCTTTCCTAAAGGGCAGTTTACTGTCGTTATTATACCCTTTTCCTTCGGAAAATGGAACAATTCCATAACATTTTCCGAAAAGAAGGCATGATTTTTGTGCGTTCTCATTCTTGCGAAAAAAACGCATAAAGAGTAAACTCCAATTGTTGTGCATCGGAGTAAGAAAAAGCCCCGCAAAAATCGGGGAGAAGAGGAATTTATGAAGGTATTTCAACCGAAGATTACGACGGCCCTTAAGGGCTATACAAAAGACCAGATGGCAAAGGACATCGTTGCCGGCATCATCGTGGCAATCATTGCGCTGCCTCTTTCGATTGCGCTTGCAATTGCCTCGGGTGTCGGACCGGAGCAGGGTCTTTATACGGCGATTGTCGCGGGCTTCATCATCGCACTGATGGGCGGAAGCCGCGTGAACATTTCGGGACCGACCGCCGCGTTTGCCACGATTGTCGCGGGCATTGTCGCACGCTACAGTTTGAGCGGTCTGGCGCTCGCCACCATTATGGCCGGCATCATTCTGATTTTGATGGGTCTGTTCCGCTTCGGCTCTTTGATCAAATACATTCCGTATACGATTACGACCGGTTTCACGGCCGGCATCGCGGTGACGATTGCCATCGGACAGGTAAAGGATTTCCTCGGCCTTTCGTATCCGGCCGGCACGGAGAACATCGAGACCGTTGACAAAGCGGTTAACATCGTGAAGAACATTTCCTCCTGGAATTACATGGCGCTTCTGATTGGCCTTCTTGCTCTGGCCATCCAGATTATCTGGCCGAAGATCAACAAGAAGATCCCGGGCTCATTGATTGCTGTCATCGTCGGCGTTTTGGTTGTGAAGTTTGCAGGTCTTAAGGTAAATACCATCGGAGACCTTTATACGATTTCGAGAAGCCTGCCGAAGTTTACGGCACCGACTGTTTCGTTCTCACTTATTAAGGAGCTGGTTCCGAGCGCATTTACGATTGCCATTCTCGCCGGAATCGAGTCGCTTCTTTCCTGTGTCGTTTCGGACGGCATGATCGGAAGCCACCACAACTCGAATACCGAGCTGATTGCCCAGGGTACCGGTAACATCGCATCCGCTTTGTTCGGCGGAATCCCCGCAACCGGCGCAATCGCCAGAACCGCGGCAAATGTGAAGAACGGCGGACGTACCCCGATTTCCGGCCTTGTGCATTCGGTGACGTTACTTCTGATTCTTGTTGTTTTAATGCCGTACGCATCGCTCATTCCGATGCCCGTAATCGCTTCCATTCTCTTCATGGTTGCTTATAACATGAGCGAGTGGAGACATTTCCGTGACATCTGCAAAAGCGCGCCGAAAAGCGATATTCTCGTTTTGCTGTTAACGTTCGGCCTGACCGTCGCATTTGACCTCGTTGTCGCCATTGAGGTCGGCATGGTGCTTGCGGCATTCCTGTTCTTAAAGAGAATGACCGAGGTAACCGAAATCCGCACCTGGACGTACATTGCCGAGGATGAAAAGCAGAGCGACGAGCTGCACGGCTTAAAGCCCGTTCCGAAGGGTGTCAGCGTATATGAAATTAACGGACCGATGTTCTTCGCAGTCGCGGACCGGTTCGCCGATATCACACTTCAGGAAGAGGATAAGGTTGTCATCATCCGAATGCGTAACGTTCCGGCAATGGATCTGACGGCGCTTCGGAACCTGACCAACATCTGCACGACCCTGAAGAAGGCCGGCACGACAGTGCTTCTGTCCCATGTGAACGAGCAGCCGATGAGCGTGATGAAGAAGGCAGGCTTTGATCAGATGATCGGAGCGGAGAACTTCCTTCCGAACATTGACGCCGCCCTTGCGAAGGCAGCTGAGCTGGTGAAGTAAGTTTCACATTTTCCTTGACAAAAGGAAAGTGCGTGCTATACTACTGTTAAATCGTTGAAGGAGAAGAGTAAGCCGTAAGACTCCGCCAGAGAAAGGCACCGCGTAAGCGAGCTGGAAGTGCCGAAGGAAGCGAGCGACCGAAGACCACCTCCCGAGAGACCCCAATCCGGTCCGGTGATTCCGTTATCGTCACAATGAAGAGGGCTTTCTTCGGAAAGTCAAATAGGGTGGAACCGCGAAGATAATTCGTCCCTGTTGATACCGCCGGTATCAACAGGGCTTTTTGTTTTTCCAAGCCGCTTTCGTTTCGTGCGGCGGACGGAAAGCAAAAGCTCTGTTGAAGGCAAAAAGTCAGAAAAGTCAACGAAAAGGAGAACAGACATGAAAATCACACTGAAAGACGGCTCTTTTAAAGAGTACGCGCAGCCGATGCGCATCATCGACATCGCTGCGGACCTGAGCGAAGGACTCGCCCGTATGGCATGCGCAGGCGAAGTTGACGGGAAGGTTGCTGACCTTCGTACCGTCATCGACAAGGACTGCGCGCTGAACATTTTAACGTTTAACGACGAAGCCGGTAAGGCAGCTTACCGTCACACGACCTCGCATGTTCTTGCCGAGGCAGTGAAGAGACTGTATCCCGACGCCAAATGTGCCATCGGTCCGTCCATCGACACCGGTTTCTATTACGATTTCGATATGGAGCCGCTTGACCGCGAAGCTCTCGATGCCATCGAAGCCGAGATGAAGAAGATCATCAAGGAAGGCAACGAGCTGAAGCGCTTCACGCTTTCCCGTGCCGAGGCAATCGAGCTGATGGAGAAGCGCGGCGAGCCTTACAAGGTTGAGCTGATCAACGATCTTCCGGAGGATGCGGAGCTTTCGTTCTATGACCAGGGCGGATTCGTAGACCTTTGCGCAGGACCGCATCTGATGAGCACGAAGCCGATTAAGGCATTTAAGCTGATTTCTTCTTCGGGTGCTTACTGGAGAGGAAGCGAGAAGAACAAGATGCTGACGCGTATTTACGGCACGGCCTTCACGAAGAATGCCGACCTTGACGAGTATCTTGCCCATCTTGAGGATATTAAGAAGCGCGACCACAACAAACTCGGTCGCGAGATGAAACTGTTCCTGACGGCCGACGTCATCGGCCAGGGCCTGCCGCTCTTTACGCCCAAGGGAACGAAGATGATCATGACGCTTCAGAGATGGATGGAAGACCTCGAGGACAACGAGTGGGGCTATGTCCGCACGAGAACGCCTCTGATGGCCAAGTCCGACCTTTACAAGATTTCCGGTCACTGGGACCACTACATGGACGGCATGTTCATCCTCAACAAGGATGCCGAAGCCGGCAAGGAAGTCATGGCGCTCCGTCCGATGACGTGCCCGTTCCAGTATTATGTTTACATGAATGAGCAGCGTTCCTACAGAGACCTGCCTTACCGTATGTCCGAGACGAGTACGCTTTTCAGAAACGAGGATTCCGGTGAGATGCACGGTCTGACGAGAGTCCGTCAGTTCACGATTACGGAAGGTCATATCGTCCTTCGTCCGGATCAGGCGGAAGAGGAGCTGACGCGATGCGTAGAGCTTGCCAATTACGTTATGAAGACGCTCGGAATCGACGGTGACGTTACGTACCGTCTTTCCAAGTGGGATCCCGAGAACAAGGACAAATACGAAGGCGACGAAGAGTATTGGAATTCGACGCAGCAGTACCTCCGTGACGTTATGAACAAGAACGGCATCAAGTTCACGGAAGCTGACGGTGAAGCCGCTTTCTATGGCCCGAAGATCGATATTCAGGCGAAGAACGTATACGGCAAGGAAGACACGATGGTAACGATTCAGCTCGACTGTGAGAGCGCCCAGAAGTTCGGCATGACGTATGTCGGAGCGGACGGCGAGAAGAAGTCGCCCTGGATCATCCACAGAACGTCGATGGGCTGCTACGAGCGTACGCTCGCATGGCTGATTGAGCATTACGCCGGTCAGTTCCCGACGTGGCTCTGCCCCGAGCAGGTGCGCGTGCTTCCGATTTCCGAGAAGACGAACGATTACGCAGAGCAGGTTTGCGCTGAACTGAAGAAGGCAGGCATCCTTGCTACGGTTGATGCCCGTGATGAGAAGATCGGCTACAAGATCCGTGAAGCCCGTCTTGACAGACTTCCGTACATGCTTGTTGTCGGTGCCAAGGAGGCAGAGGAAGGACTTGTATCCGTCCGTAGCCGTTTCTTAGGCGACGAGGGACAGAAGAAGCTTTCCGATTTCATCGCAGCAATTAAGAAGGAAATCGACACGAAGGAAATCCGCAAGATCGAAGTGGAAGAGAACAAATAGCGTGCAAAAAAAAGTGGGCCGGTATGAGGAAACTCATACCGGCTTTTCATTTGACGGTGATGATTAAAATATGATATGATTTGAATACAAATTATAGCTTTTGACCATGCTGGATTGAGCAAATATACAGGATGTATCAAGGAAGATGAAGAGTTGATGAATCAAGACAAAGTCACTAAGTTATAGAGGGGCAAATCGCCGAAACTGCTTGGAGGTTCGAGGGGGACAATGAGAGAAAGAGGAGAAAAAAAGCGCGGGAGGATAGATCCCGGAGTAAAGCGAAGACACGGATTCTTATTGTTGGGTTGGCATTGGTGTGCGTATTACTTTTGATTGGGGGAAAGTATATTATGGACAGACATGCTGGGAAACCGGAAAAAAGCAATATATCGGCGACTCCGACAGACGTAAATCAACCGCGGTATTTGCAAGGCCACCAGAAGAAGGATTTCTATTATTCTCTTTCCCCGCAAAATGGATTTATTGTTTTTGTTTGGGAAGAGAGCAAAGATGAATATCGATGTGGAATCATAGAAGGAAACAATCGATGGGATGTAAGTCAGGAAGCCTTGGGGGATATGGTTTTGCGGCAGGGAATATCACTGGAAGAAATGAAAGATGTTTTATCATACTATAACCTTCCGGAAGACAGAATAGTTATTGAGCCGTATGTTAACCCGGCTTCGAGCTATGCTTCGGTTCGTAATCAATCTTATGAGGAATATAAAGAGTTCCTGCGAAGTCTGTTTTTCCAGTAAAACGGGAGAATGAAAAATATCCGATTTGCGAAAATGCAAATCGGATATTTTGGTGTTTGAAGATGAATTAAAACGATTTACCGCCTTTTCTTAATCTCGTTTCGGACGGCAATGGCAATCAGTGTCGTGCCGGTTAAGAACAGGTAGATCCACCAGGACATGTCGCCCCAGATGCGGTTGATCAGGTAAAGCATCAGCGCAACCATGCAGGCGATGCCGAGGTACAGGTAATTCCTGTTTTTGAATACATAGGCAAGGAACAGGACGATGAAGGAAACGATTGCGTAGCATAATAGGTTTTGGATGCTTTCGTCACCGACTGCCGTGAGGCCTAAAAGAGCCATCGCAATCACGGATGCGATGATTTGCGCGGTTTCGATGCCTTGCTGCCCGGACTGTGTATACGCAATCTTCCCGGGCAGAATCCAGGGGAGAAAAACGAAAAACAGAACCAAAGGTACCAGATACAGCTGTCCGAAGAAATCTGCCGCGGAGAGGCAAACCGGGAACCGTAAGCATAAAAGGGTCGAAAGTGCAATCGAAGTAAGCGCGAGCAGGCGTTTTCTTGTATCGTCATCGGTCTTTGTAAAGAAGTAGAAACCGGCAATCACAAAGAAGCCGGGAAGCGCGAATACGGCATAATGGGACTCGGCGAAAAGGTAGACAAAGGTGCGGGCAAGCTGACCGATGATATTATGTGTATCCGGCTTCTGGCCGAGCTTTTCCATGACATAAATCCGGGCCTGTTCGTTCTGCGTCCAGGTTATGATCGGAGCTGCAATAAAGGCGATAATCTGGAACAGGTCCATGAAGGTATGGAACTTCGTCAGGGCGAAAAGCACAACCGGAATCTGCGCAATCAGAACCTTACCCCAGGCGGGTACTCCGTTCAGATCACATAAGACGTGAATCGTGTGCAGGTAATGCACCGCGAACACGCCGCAGAACACCAGACCGACAGGCTCGTTAATCCGCTTCATCAGGCAGGAAATCAAAATGAGCGAGAGGCCGATGGCGACGGAAAATATCACATTTTCCGAAAGCGAACCGTCGCAAAGACGGATGACAAACAGAAGTAAGGTCGTGCCTGCGGCCCAAATGAAGCCTGCCCGGGTGAGGAAGGAATCCTTCTCGGAACGAAGCAGGTAATAAATCAGTATCGGAATGACCGCAAGGGAAAGGAAGAACTCCGCCGTGAAGCAGAATTCCGGAACGGAGAGCGCCTCCACTGTGCCGAGCTTACGGAAGATTTCGGCAGCGTAGAACAGGCATGCCGTTGCGGAATAAAGGCTGCAAAGAAGCATGACGGTGGAAGCCTTCGGCGCAATCTTTTTAAAGTGCAGGAAGGCATACAGCAAAAGTGCAGGAATCAAAAACGGAAGGAGATGCCGGAGCACATACAGGCCCGAGGAACTTCTTCGAACGTATTCCTGTGCGGTGCAGAAGGCGGACAGCCCGACAAGCATCGATAAAAGCGCGGTGCCGGCTGCAAGAAGTCTTGCGGGTGTCAGCCGTTTGTTTTCGGAAAGCTTCTTCCAATCGATAATGTCTGTTAAGCTGACGGCATATACCGTTAACGCAAAGCAGAGCACGATGAAAGCCGTCAGGGAAAGTCCCGAAGCGGTCGTGCCGGGTCTGCCCCAAGACAGATACGCGAGCAGATAGTAAACCGGCCAGCAGACCGCATAAATACAGCGGAGACAGTTGATGCTGTACGGAGCTTTTGTAACCGAACGGTCACGCACATGGAACAGATCCGTGCGGAGCGCCATGAAAAGCGCCAGAAGAATAAAGCCGAAAGCGAACACATTTTTCACGGCAAAGCTGTTGCCGTCCGTGAAAAAGCCTTCTTCCGTATACATAAAGCCGAAGAAGGAAAGAATCAGCATCAGTTCAACTGAGCCCGCCGCGGTGAAGAACCGCTGGTGCGGAATCAGATGGTAGACGGCATACAGCAAAGCGGCGACGATAAATCCGGCCAGAACGACATAATCGCGTCCCATATGCGGGAAGATTACTTCATACTGTACGCGGTCCGCTTCGGGAACAAAGCAGGAGAGCACATGCAGGCTTCCGCCGTAAAGCAGTGTGAATACCGGCAGAATCGCACCGACGGAGTACAGCGGCTGTTTTCTGTTAATCGCTAAGAGCAGGAACCCGCCGATGACGGGAAGCGTCAGAATGAGCGGCGCCGGATGTGCCGTGAATTTAATCAGGGCATAGACGAAGAGCGGGAACGGAACCGCAACCAGAAACAACAGACCGATGCCGAATGCAGCGGTTTTCACGATGGATTTCTTACGAAGCACATAGGAAAGAGCCAGCAGGCATGCAGCAGCCGTTTCCATCCACAGAATCGCGGAAAGCAGCTCGTTCGGGGGGAACAGAATGCCCGTGCCGACCAGCAAAAGGGCTATACCGGGAAGGCTTAACATGCCGTCCGAACGGGAGAGGAACACAGGATGGAAGAATACCGCGCCGAGCAGGATCAGGCCGATGCCGGCAACCGGACTCTTTCCGGCAATGGCAAGGCAGGCGCAGGTCAGCACATACGTATTGACCACGGCATAAATCTCAAATACTTCCGCAAACGGATAGAAATTCGAGTAGGCTTCAATCCTCTCAACAAGCGGAATCAAAAGAACCGCGGCGGCGATGAAAAATACCATCACGATCAGGTCTGCCGGATAGTAATCCCGGATCCTCATCGCAACCGTAAACACCAGAACGGTAACGGTACCCAAAGCACCAGCGGCGAATACCCGGCTTTCGAAGAAAACGGCGCCGAAGACAAGCAAAAACAGCAGGCATGCAAAAGCAAGGATGAAGGTGTTGCATCCTGCAGAGAAGGTCTTA
>JAFYYS010000032.1 GCA_017546025.1 Lachnospiraceae bacterium
AGGTCAGCACATACGTATTGACCACGGCATAAATCTCAAATACTTCCGCAAACGGATAGAAATTCGAGTAGGCTTCAATCCTCTCAACGAGAGGAATCAGAAGAACCGCAGCGGCGATGAAAAATACCATCACAATCAGGTCTGCCGGATAGTAATCCCGGATTCTCATCGCAACCGTGAACACCAAAACGGTAACGGTACCCAAAGCGCCTGCGGCAAATACCCGGCTTTCGAAGAAAACGGCGCCGAAGACAAGCAAAAACAGCAGGCATGCAAAAGCAAGGATGAAGGTGTTGCATCCTGCAGAGAAGGTCTTATAGGAGAATGCATCGCCCAAAAGACCGAAGAAAGCCGAGCCGCAGATTGTGATGGGAAGAGCGGCACTTCCTATGGAATAAAAGGCGAGACTGGCGTTATCAAGATGTAATCTGAGGCGGGCGAAGATGCCGGCTGCTAACAGAATGAAGCTGAACGACAGAAGACATACCGCACGGGCGCCTGCCGAAAGGTTGCTCCAGGTCGCGGAAATGAAGCCTACGGCAGCGAGAAGCAGCAGAACAACGCCGATCGCGAGAACCGGAACGGTTGTGTTTTCGCCGTCTGCTTTTTGTTTTGCCTTATCCCTGGGATCCTGAAAACCGACGATGTGCTGTAACCCGACATTGCTTTTCGGCGTCTGCGGGGCAGACTGCGACGGATTGATCGGAAGCGGTGCGGACCGCGGCGTCGGATTCATCGGATTCACCGGTAAGGGTGCAGGACGGTTGCCTGAAGGAACCGTTGAAGACTCGGGCTTTATTACAGGAACTTCGGGGCTGACAACCGGAGCCGGCGCAGGAGCATCTTCCGGAACCTTGGATACCGGCGTAACATTTACATTCGTTACGGGAGCTGTCGGTGTAACCGATGCTGGCGCAGCAGGTGCTGCAGGTGCCGGCGTGGCAGGCGTAACGGGTGCGGGAACTGCCGGTGTAACCGGTGCTTGCTCAACCGACGTAACCGGCGGAACTTTCGCCTCAAAAGCAGAATCAACCGGAACACCAGTAAAGGTGCCCGGTTGATTGTTTCGCTTCATCAAAAGATTTTTGAGTTCGAACAGCTCCTCGTTCAGTTTCTTATTTCGATTCCCCTGCATGATTGTCAGAATCAGAAGAGGTATCGGGGATAGCAGATAAAGGCCTAAAAACAGAATGAGCAGAGCTTCCATGGTATTCTCCCTCCGCGGCATGGCCGCTTATTCTAGCTTAACCGTTCAATCAGACAGATTGCTTCAACCTTCCATTCCCTGCATGCATAGAAGCCTTTCTCGGAATAGCGGAGTGCTTCCCGTGCATATGAGCAGGCCGTCTGCGGGTCGGCATCGTTCTTGCCGGCATAGGCCAGAGCACTCATCGTATAAATGGCACAGGCCTCATCGAAAAACTCGGAATTCTCATCGAGATAGGGCTTTACCAGTTCGGCAGCCTCATCGAACTTTCCTTCCTTGTAGCATTTCTTGGCCTGGCGGATGCTTTCGAAGTTTCCGGAAACAGCCGTAACCATATCGGACTTGTTCTGGGGACTCAGCATCTGAATGGAAATATCGAGCTTGCGGGAAAGATACTCGAGCGTCTTGATGGAAGGAACCGCCACACCGCTTTCAATCTGGCTTAACATGTTGCGGGTGATGAAGGTTCCGACGACTTCGCTCTGGGTCATCTTCTTCGCGATTCTGGCATCTTTGATAATCTTACCTAATTCTGCGCGATCCATAAATCCTCCTTCTTTACGTGTATGAAAGCAGATAAAATCCGCTTGTTGAAACAGACAAAGCCGGCCTCGAAACAGACAGCCGACGAATGATACGATTTCTGTAAAAGTGGTTTACTTACAATAGTTATTGTATAAGATAATACGGAAAAATGCAAGTGTTATTTACAGAAAATGAGGAAAATGAGGGGTTTTTGTTGTATTTTCCATCTGCATCGTTTATACTGTAGAGAGCAACGGAACCGAATACGGTTTCAGGGTCCTCGGGGGAAATGAGGACCGCACAAAAGGAGGTAACCATGAGACATTACAGCAGAAGGCTTGCAGCCTTTTTGATTATGATTCTTGTTGTATGTTCCCTTGCCGGATGCGGCGGGAATTCAAAGACAGAGAAGGGTAAGAGCCGTGAGGGGAACAGTTCGGCGGCAACACCTGTAGTGACTGCTGATCCCACCGCAAATCCCACCGCAGAGCCCACGGCAGAGCCGACGGCGGAACCTACCCTGGAACCTACCGCAGAGCCGACGCCCGCGGGACTTCCGTGGAGCCAGCCCAGATTCATTGCGCCTGAGCTTACGGACGAGCAGAAGGAATTCAACAGCATTCTTGATCAGATTGTTGTCGAGCTTGCCGACGGGGAGGGCATGTCCCTTCACTTCATTTTCGAGAATCCCGAGAATTACGGCGTGAAAAAGGAGAATAATTTCGGCCATGTTTCTTCGGACAATTCGGAATTTATCGAGCAGTGCAAAAAGTTCCAGCAGATGCTCGCAGGCGTAAACCGTGACAATCTGACGGATGGCCAGAAAGTCAATTACGACCGTATGATGTATGAGATCCGGATCGGTCTTCAGCTGAGCAGCATCAATCAGGATGTATACTGCGGTCTGTTCAGCAGCCACGGTAACATCATCGACAGCATTTCCACGATGATTACGGAGTATCCGCTCTTTGCCGAGAAGGACGCAGAGGACCTTCTTGAGACGCTTGACACGCTTCCCGATTTCCTGAAGGAAGTCATTGAGGAGGCAGAAGCCCGTTATGGTAAGGGCGGCTGCTATCTGGATAAAAAAATGGTGGATACGACCGTTCAAAACATTGAGGGCATCACCGTAAAGAATAACAACCCGCTTGAGGCTGCATTTGCCGCCAATCTGAAGGGCCTCGGTCTTTCGGCCGACAAAGAGGCAGAGTATATCAGCCGTTATAAGGATAAGCTTGATAAGGTTGTATTCCCCGCACTCAATGATATGGCGGATAAGCTCGATAAGTTTTACGGGTACTGCTCCGATAAGCAGTTCGGTCTTGCTACCCTGCAGGGCGGCAAGGAGTATTTCGAATACCTGATGCAGGCGACGCTCGGAACAGATATGACTGCCGAAGAGGTATTTGATTATCTGGTGAAGAAATACGAAGAAGAGTATAACGAACTGATTAAAGTCTTCAGAAGCAATCCGGGCGTTTTGCTTCAGTTCCCTTATGACGGTTATACCGAAACCGACGCAAATGCCATGCTCGATGCGTTAAAGGATTACATCAAGAAGAATTATCCGATTATCCGCGATACCGAGTATACGGTTTCCGATCTGCCCGAAGCACTTCGCGTTCCCGGCGTTTTAGCATATTTCCTGACGCCTCAGATCGACAATGAAGACCGTAAGGTAATCCGTTTCAATCCGAACGGCGTGGACGATCCGGTGGAATTCTTCAGCACGCTTGCCCATGAAGGTTATCCGGGACATCTGTACCAGGATGAGTTCTTCTTCAGATGCGAAGGAAGCCATGCCCTCAACAAGCTCCTTTCCTATACTGGTTATACGGAAGGCTGGGCTGTTGTTGCGGGACAGGAGGCATACAACTACATTCTTGACGATAAGGACCTCGTATTCCTGTACGCCGTTAACTACAACCTCACGATGAACCTGGTAGCCATTACGGCACTCGGTGTTCACTATAAGGGTTGGGGCGAAGAGGAAGTAGCCGAGTTCCTCGGCCAATACGGTTACGGGGATTACGCAGCCGATTTCATCGACGAAATCATCGCGGATCCGGTTGTATTCCTTCCTTATACCGTCGGCAGATTTTTGATGCTTGATACTTTGCAGGAACTTGAGAACAAAGGTTACACGCCTGTTGAAGCCAAGACCGCTGTTCTGAACATCGGCGCCTGCAGCTTTGAGGTTATGTGGAAGAACCTCGGAATCGATTTTTAGGATATGAGTGAAGAAGCCGCTTATTTATGTATTGATTTAAAATCGTTTTATGCTTCCGTGGAATGTGCGGAACGGCACCTTGATCCGATGACCACCAATCTGGTGGTCGCGGACCCGGAGCGTTCCGATAAGACCATCTGTCTTGCCGTTTCCCCGTCCATGAAGGCGCTCGGCGTGAAGAACCGCTGCCGCGTGTTTGAGATTCCGAAGGGCATCGATTACATCATGGCAGAGCCGAGAATGCAGAAATACATCGATTATGCGGCGGAAATCTATGGCATTTACCTCAGCCATGTTTCGCCGGAGGATATTCATGTCTATTCCGTCGACGAATGTTTTATAGATGTAACGGGCTATCGGAAGCCCTACCAAAAGAGCGCAAGGGAACTTGCGCTCATGTTTATGGATGAAATTCGTGAAAAGCTCGGCATCCGTGCGACCGCGGGCATCGGGACCAATCTGTATCTTTGTAAGATTGCCCTCGACATTACGGCAAAGCATGCCGCCGATTTCATCGGGGAACTTAACGAGGAAAGCTATAAGAGAACGCTTTGGGACCATAAGCCCCTGACAGATTTCTGGCGCATCGGCTCCGGCATCGCGAAACGGCTTGCGGACCGCGGCATCTATACGATGCGCGACATTGCCCACGCGGACGAGGACATGCTTTATAAGCTGTTCGGCGTGGATGCGGAATTGCTGATTGACCACGCCTGGGGACGCGAGAGCACGACAATCCGGGACATTAAGCAGTATAAGCCGAAGACGAACGGATTAAGCTCCGGGCAGGTGCTGATGCGGGATTACAAGTTTGCGGAAGCCCGTATTGTCATGAAGGAGATGGTCGAAACGATGTGCCTTGAGATGGTGCGTAAGGGCGTCATGACGAAATCCGTGTCATTTTTCGCGGGCTATTCGAACAGCCTCGATGTTCCGTACACAGGAGGCACGGCCTCACTTCCCGAGGAGAGCAACAGCGATACCGAATGGATCCGCGCGGTCATGGAGGTGTTCGACGCGGTCACGGACCACGACCTGCCGATCAGGCGGCTCGGCATTTCGTGCAATAACGTGGTAAAGGACACAGGCATCCGCCAGTTAAGCTTTTTCGATACGGAGGGAAGCGGCGCCGAGCGGGAGCGCGAGAAGAAGCTGATGGAGACCGTTCTGTCCATTAAAGAGCGTTTCGGGAAAAATGCCGTGTTAAAGGGACGCGACCTTTCGGAGGGCGCGACGGCACGCGAACGGAACGAGCAGATCGGAGGACATAAACGTGGCAAATAAGAACCGTCCGAAGATGAGTCCGCAGGACCGCGCCAAGCAGTTCATGCCGTTTGACGCCGTAAAAGGACTGAAGGAAGCGCTTGCGAAGAAGGAGAAGGAGATTCTCGGCAGGGAAGAGATCGAAAGGGTCGAAGAAAATGCCGAATTTTTCGGAAATATTCACAAAAACAATTGAAAGATTGAAGAAAAATTGGTAAAATGTCCTTGTGTTTCACAAATCCCTTTTGGAGGTTTACCGTTATGCAGACCTATAAGTACGAAAAAATCCGTAACGTTGCCATTTTGGGACACGGCAGCTGCGGAAAGACAACATTGGTGGAAGCCATGGCTTATACGACCGGCGTTACGAAAAGACTCGGCCGTGTAGAGGAAGGCAATACCATCAGCGATTACGATAAGGAAGAGCAGAAGAGACTGTTCTCCATCAGTGCCACCGTTGTTCCGATTCTTTGGGAAGAGACGAAGATCAACTTTATCGACACTCCCGGCTACTTTGATTTTGTGGGCGAAGTAGAGGAAGCTGTCAGCGCAGCCGATGCAGCAGTCATCGTTGTATCCGCTAAGGCAGGTGTGGAAGTCGGAACGCAGAAGGCATGGGACATCTGCGAACGGTTTAAGCTGCCCCGCATGTTCTTTGTTACCGATATGGACGACGATAACGCAAGTTACCGTAACGTTGTAGAGGATCTGAAGGAGCGCTACGGAAACCGTATTGCGCCTTTCCATACCCCGATTCGTGAAAATGAAAAGTTCGTCGGATTTGTCAATGTTGTTAAGAATGCGGGCCGCCGCTTCAGCAACAACCTCGGCGAATATGTTGACGGCGATATTCCGGAATACTGCAAGGAGTACTCCGAGAATTACCGCGCCGCTTTGATGGAATCCATCGCAGAGTCCAGCGAAGAGCTGATGGAGAAGTATTTCGAAGGCGAAGAGTTTACGATGGTTGAAATCGAAAATGCCATCCGTACAAGCGTCGGCGCCGGCGATATGGTTCCGGTTCTCTGCGGTTCCGGTGTGCAGGCCAGAGGTACATTTGCCCTCCTGCAGGCCATTGATAAGTATTTCCCGTCACCGAACAAGGGCGTTGTGACCGGTATGAGCCAGAAGACCGGTACGACCTTCTTCGCAGATTACGATGCGAACAAGGATTTCTCCGCACGCGTTTGGAAGACGATTGCCGATCCGTTCATCGGTAAGTTCTCCCTGATTAAGGTTTGCTCCGGCGTTTTGAAGAGCGACTCCGTGATTTACAACGCCAATAAGGAAACCGAAGAAAAGCTTTCCCGTCTCTATGTGCTTCGCGGTAAGGAGCAGATTGAGGTGAAGGAGCTGTACGCCGGCGATATCGGTGCCATCGGTAAGCTTTCCGATACGCAGACCGGTGATACGCTTTCCACGAAGGCCAACCCGATCATTTACGACCCGATTAAGGTTTCCGTACCGTACACGTACGTTCGTTACGAAGCCAAGAATAAGGGCGATGACGATAAGATTTCCCAGGCTCTTTCGAAGATCATGGAAGAGGACAAGACGCTTGCCATCGTCAACGATAAGGAGAACCGTCAGGCACTCCTTTACGGTATCGGCGACCAGCAGCTCGAAGTTACCGTCAGCAAGATCCTCAACCGCTATAAGGCTGAGATGATCATCAGTAAGCCGAAGATTGCTTACCGTGAGACGATTAAGAAGCAGGTACAGGTTCAGGGACGTCATAAGAAGCAGTCCGGCGGCGCAGGTCAGTTCGGTGACGTTATTATGATTTTCGAGCCGTCCGGCGATCTTGATACCCCTTACATCTTCGAAGAGAAGATTTTCGGCGGATCCGTTCCGAAGAACTTCTTCCCGGCTATTGAAAAGGGTATTCAGGAAAGCGTTCTTGCAGGCCCTCTTGCCGGTTATCCGGTAGTCGGCATCAAGGCAACGCTGATTGACGGTTCCTACCATCCGGTAGACTCCAATGAAATGGCATTCAAGCTTGCCGCCAAGAAGGCTTTCAAGCTTGGTATCATGGATGCTATGCCCATCATTCTCGAGCCGATTTCCACTTTGAAGGTTGTTGTGCCGGATAGGTTCACCGGTGATATCATGGGTGACCTCAGCAAACGCCGCGGCCGCGTGCTCGGCATGAATCCTCTTGCCAACGGCAGGCAGGAAATCGTTGCCGACATTCCGTCGTCTGAGCTGTTCGGTTATTCCACGGATCTCCGTTCCATGACCGGCGGTATCGGTGATTTTTCGTATGAATTTGCCAGATACGAGCCTGCTACCGCAGACGTTCAGGCTAAGGTAATCGAAGAGTCCGATAAGGTTAAGGACGAGGACGAATAAGTTCGTTTCATGGGTGGCATGGCATCGCCGTGCCACTCATTGTTGTATCATCCCGCTTCGGCGTTAAGAAAAGGAAGTTGAATGTTCTCCAGGTTTTATCCGGCCGAAATGGCGGAATCCAGTTACGATATCGATTACGAAGAACTGTACAAGCAAGGCTATCGCGGTCTGATTTACGATATCGACAACACGCTTGTCGAGCACGGAAATGACGCCAACGAGCAGGTCATTAAACTGTTTCGAAGACTGAATAAGATTGGCTTTCGAATCTGTCTTCTTTCGAACAACAAGGCACCGCGCGTACGAAGGTTCTACCGCGGCGTCTCCATCAAGGGCGTGAAGCTGCATTACATTTTCAATGCGCACAAGCCGTCCCGCAAGAACTACCGGCGGGCCATGCTCGTGATGGGTACCACGAAGAAAAATACGCTGTTCATCGGTGACCAGTTATTCACCGACGTTTACGGCGCCAACCGGACCGGCATCCGGTCCTTCCTCGTAAAGCCGATTAACAAGCGCGAGGAGATTCAGATCATTTTAAAACGTCCGCTTGAGAAGGCAGTTTTGTTCTTTTACCGTAAAAACCGTCTTCGGAAGCTGAAGAACACGAACATCGTTCTGATTGGCTTCATGGGAAGCGGCAAGGAAGCGGTCGGAAAGAAGCTTGCGGAGAAGTTCGGTTACGAATTCATCGATACGGACCGGCTGATTGAGGAACGAATCGGCATGACAGTTCCGGAAATCGTCCGCAGCAAAGGAGAAGAGTATTTCCGCGATCTCGAGACAATCGTCTTAAAGGAACTTGTCTTAAAGGGAAAGCAGAACGTCATCTCGACGGGCGGCGGAATGCCGCTTGCGCAAAAGAACCAAAAGAGACTCCGTAAACTCGGCTATGTCATTTGTCTCGGCATCGAACCCGAGAACGCGGCGGAGCGCATCAAGGACGAGCCGTACCGGGAACTGCTTCCCTCGGATGAAAAGCAGCTTGCCCGCATGGTGACGGAGCGAATGTTCATCTACCGCATGATTGCCCACCGGGTCATCATGACGGACGGACTCAGTTTGGATGAAATTGTCGGCGAAGCAGAGCGCTGTCTGTGATTGCCGCAAAATAAAAGAGACAGGAGGGTATTTCATTATGGGGCGCAGCATTCTGGTCATTAACGGACCGAACTTAAACTTTCTCGGGAGGAGAAATCCTCTTGTATACGGGTATGACACTTACGAAGACCTGGTCAACCTGATCGAGCATGAAGCAGCGGAGCGCGGCATCTCGGTCGAGTGTTTCCAGAGCAACTATGAAGGCGCTTTGATTGACCGGCTGCAGAAGGCCGCAGAGGACGGCGTAGACGGCGTCATCATCAACCCCGGGGCACTGACCCATTACAGCTATGCCCTGTATGACTGCCTTTTAGATGTTCCGGCGCCGAAGATTGAGGTGCACCTGACGGACATTTATAACCGCGAGGCTTTCCGCCGCACAAGCGTGACGGCGCCTGCCTGCGAAACCATGATCATGCGGATGGGCATGGACGGCTATATTGCCGCAATGGACAGACTGATTGAAATCTGGGGAGAAGAATAAACCATGACAGAAAAGATTACGAAAGCGCTTCAGCTTGTTAAGGACTGCGGAGCCGACGGCGTGTTGGTTTCGGACCCGGCCAATATCCGGTATCTTTCCGGCTATACCAATGATACGGGCGTGCTGTTTTTATCCGAAAAGGAGTGCTGTCTTCTGACGGATTTCCGCTTCCTGTATCAGGCACTTGAGGAGGCGAAGGGCTTTCGTGTCATCGACATCGGAAAGCAGGGCTACGAAAGCCTTGTAAACGAGCTTTGTGTGCAGAATTCCGTAAAGAAGCTTGCATTTGAAAAGCATGTGATGACCTACCGGGAGTATGAGGCATATAAGGAAAATGTGACCGCTGCGCTTGTCCCGTGCGACAACGTTCTCGCTTCGCTTCGTTTCATCAAAACGAAGGAGGAGATTGAACTTTTAAGAACTGCGGAACATATCGGCGACATGGCATTTTCCGAAATCCTGCCGTATCTGAAACCGGGCGTGACGGAGCTGGAGATTGCGGCGCGTCTGGCATTTTCCATGAAGATGCACGGGGCGTCTGAAGAATCCTTCCCGGCGATTGTTGCTTCGGGCGTGAATTCTTCGATGCCGCATGCGATTCCTTCCGAACGGCCGATTCAAAACGGCGACTTCATCACGATGGATTTCGGATGCGTTTATAAAGGCTACTGCTCCGATATGACAAGAACGGTTGTGCTCGGAAAGGCTTCCGATAAGCAGAAAGAGATTTACAATCTTGTTCTTAAGGCGCAGACCGAGGCGCTTAGGGCGTTAAAACCCGGCAAGAAGGGTAAGGAGATTGATGCCGTTGCGCGTGACATCATCCGCGAAGCCGGCTACGGCGACTGCTTCGGACACGGGCTCGGGCACAGCGTCGGACTGCAGATTCATGAGGACCCGAACTGCAACATGCGCGAGGAAAGAGTGCTGCAGGCAGGCATGATCATGACTGTCGAGCCGGGCATCTACGTACAGGATTTCGGCGGCGTCCGCATCGAGGATATGGTCGTTCTGACTGAGGACGGGTACGAGAATCTGGCGCATTCCGAGAAAAAATTGATCGAACTGTAAAAAATGGTTGAAAAATGGAACGACTTACGATAAACTATGTAGCGGTGTCATTTTTCAATGAAAGAAGAATGAAATTATTATAAGGCTTATGTACTAAAAACAAGGAGGATTCCACTATGATTTCAGCAGGTGATTTCAGAAACGGCCTTACGCTTGAGATTGACGGAAAAGTATTGCAGGTTATCGAATTCCAGCATGTAAAACCCGGTAAGGGCGCTGCATTCGTTCGGACCAAGATGAAGGATATTAAGAACGGCGGCGTTGTTGAGACGACCTTCCGTCCTACCGATAAGTATCCGCCGGCTCATATCGAGAGAGCTGACATGCAGTATCTTTATAAGGACGGCGATATGTACAACTTCATGAACACCGAGACGTTCGATCAGATTTCCCTGACCGAGGAGCAGTGCGGTGACGCTATGAAGTTCGTTAAGGAGAACGAGATGGTTAAGACGCTTTCCCATCAGGGTCAGATTTTCTCCATCGAGCCTCCGCTTTTCGTAGAGCTTCAGATTACCGCTACCGAGCCCGGCTTCAAGGGTGATACCGCTACCGGTGCTTCCAAGCCCGCTACGGTTGAGACCGGTGCTACCGTTATGGTTCCGCTTTTCGTTAACGAAGGCGAGACGATTCAGATTGATACCCGTACCGGCGAGTACATGAAGAGAGTTTAATCGGTTTTTAAGAGCAGACTTCAAGGCTTCCTTACTTTTTGTGAGGAAGCCTTGTTTTTTTGTGACCGGACGGATACCCTTATGCATTTAAGATGCAGAACCGAATTTCAAAACGGTTGTATGAAGGGAGAAAAAAGATGAGAAAGTTAACAGCAATCCTTCTGACGATTGTCATTGCCGTATCAATTTGCGCATGCGGCACCGTCGAGAAGGATGACAGGGAAAAGAAGAAAAACGGAGCAACGAAAGAACTGACCGAGGGCATGGCATCCGGTTCCAGTCAGTCGAAAACTCCGGATGAGGCATTTTTGGAGGCATATGCGGCATTTTCCCTCGGACTGATGAAGGAATGCAGAAAGAACGGCTATTCGTTCGTTTCCCCGTACTCCGCTTACGCGGCCCTGTCGATGGTTGTAAACGGTGCGGACGGGCAGACGCTTTCCGAAATGCTTACCTTACTCGGGCTTCCCGAGGACGGGCTGAACGCCTACATGCTGGCACTTGCAGACCGCTATAACGAAGAAGGCGAAGTTTCCGTAGCGAATTCCGTATGGATGAATAAGCCCTTTGAGGAAGACGTGAAGGAGAGCTTCCTGAAGTCAGTTGTCGATTATTACAGGGCTTCCGTTTTCTCGGCGGATTTCACCAATCCGAACACGGTCGGCGAGATGAACAGGTGGGTGGAGCAGAAGACGAAAAACCGCATTCATGAGCTGATTACCCAGCTTGACCCGATGGGCACCATGACCCTGATCAACTGCCTGACATTCGACGGCATCTGGTCCGATCCTTTTAAAGAGGACAACACGAAGGAGGCGGATTTCCATAACGAAGACGGCACCGTAAAGAAAGTTCAGATGATGAAGGGTGAGGCCGAGAACTATTTCACCGGAAAGAACTATACCGGCATTGAAAAATACTACGAAAACGGTTACTGCTTCCGCGCCTATCTGCCGAATGAAGGCACGACGGCTAATGAGCTTCTGAACAGCCTGACCGAAGAACAGCTTGTCAAGCCCGGAACCTTCGACGGCAAAGCCTATCTTTCCATGCCGAAGTTCAAATTCGAAAGCGATGCAATGGATTTGATTCCGGTGCTTTCCGCACTTGGCATGAGGACCGCTTTCACGCCCGGAGCAGATTTCTCGAGAATGATGAAGACCAGCTCCGTGCTGATTTCCGAGGTCATTCAGAAGACCTACATCGAAGTCGATGAGGAAGGCACCAAGGCCGCAGCCGCAACGGAAGTCGGAATGAAGTGTTATGCAGTGGCACCGCAGCCGGTTGAGCATATTGTAAGCCTTGACCGCCCGTTCGTATACGCAATCGTGGACGAGTTGACCGGCGCTCCGCTGTTCATCGGCATCTATGAGTAAGGGGGAACGGAAAATGAAGAAACTGACGGCAATTCTCCTGATTCTTTGCATGGCCTGCTCCCTGGCGGCATGCACGGAAAGGGATGGGGATATCCCCAAAGAGACGCCGACGCCTACGGCATCGCAAACAAAGGATCTGACGAAAGCCACCTCCGGCGAGGCTCCGAATGAAACGGAGCTTACGGAGTTCTATCAAAAGGCGGAAGGGTTTAAGAAGGGCTATTCGAATTTCGCGGCAAAGCTCCTTAAGGACTGCTACACGGGAGGAACCGTGATGGTTTCGCCGCTTTCTTTGTACGCGGCACTCGGCATGCTTTCAAACGGTGCTTCCGGCGAGACGCTTAAAGAGCTTGAGGAAGCGTTCGGATGCGATGTGAACGAGCTTGCCAAGGCTATTCTTTACATCACGCTCCGCTCCGAAAAGGCGGACGTCGTAAAGCTGGCGAATTCCATTTGGATCAATGACATAGAAGAGTTTTCCGTAAAGGAATCGTTCCTTTCCATGTGCGGCACATATTACCGTTCCGCCGTGAAGAAGGCGCCTTTTAAGAATCCGCAGACCCTTACCGATCTAAACGCCTGGGTCAATGAGAAGACAAAGGGCCGCATTGATAAAATTCTGGATCAATTCCCGGAGGACACCGTCATGGTTCTTCTCAATGCGATGACCTTCGACGGCAAATGGAAGGAACAGTTTAAGGAAGACTATACGGACGAAAACGGAACGTTTCATAAGGCAGACGGAACAACGCAGACCGTTTCGATGATGCACGGTGATGCCGAGCGGTATTTCGAAAGCGATGTTTTCGAGGGCATTGAGAAGGATTATCAGGACGGCTATTATCTGCGCGCTTACCTGCCGAAGGAAGGCAAGACCGTCAGTGACGTTCTGACGAGACTTACAGAAAATCAGACGGTGTCGTATTTGTCAGCAGATGAGATTTATGTAAGCCTTCCGAAGTTCAAATCGGAGAGCACCCTGACGCTTAACGGCACGCTTCAGAGCATGGGCATTAAGAAGGCGTTCTATGATGAGGCTGAGTTCAAAGCCATGACCGATGCGCCGGTATATGTCAGCCAGGTGCTCCAGAAGACCTACATCAATGTTGATGAGCACGGAACCGAGGCAGCTGCCGTAACAGCCATTGTGGCTAACCTTGAGTGCTACGTGGAAACGAAGGTTGTGAAAAATGTCGTACTGGACCGTCCGTTTGTATATGAGATTGTCGATGCCGAAAGCGGCGTAACGCTTTTTGCAGGTGTATACGAGGGCTAAGCAGTTTGCCTGAGGGGATGATGAACCACTTGATTTCGAAGTCTTCGGAGGTCTGGTAAGGCCTCCGAAGGTTGACGGAATCTTCGGCATGGGGTATACTGAAACAGTTCTTTACACTATTATTCCGTGCCCCGGGCACGGATGGACCACGGGAGACGTTTCATGAACCTTAGCCGGCAACAACAGGAGGAGCACATCCGCCGTATAATGGAGTTATACGGGGATTTGCTGTATCGCATGAGCCTTTCCGTTGTCGGGAATTCTTCTGACGCGGAGGATATGGTTCAGGATACGCTCGTGACATACCTTACCGAAGCACCGGAGTTTCCGGACGAAGCCCATGAAAAGCAATGGCTCGTGAAGGTTGTCAGAAACAACAGCCTGATGCTTGTGAGAAAGCAGAAAAACAGGGAGAGAATCCTTTCCGAACAGAGCAGGGTCAGCACCGGAAAGGACGCAGATTACGGCATCCTCGATGTCCTGCAGACGCTCCCGGACAAATACCGCGCCGTACTCGTTTTATTCTATGTCGAGGAGTACAGCGCGGAAGAGATTGCAAAGGTTTTGAAGAAGTCGGTTTCGGCCGTGAAGATGCGCTTAAAGCGCGGCAGGGAGATGCTTGCCGAGCGGTATAAGGAGAGGAACCAATGAAGGTTGAGGATTTGTTAAAAGAGGCAATGGGAGAGCAGAAGCTTTCCGAAGATGCCCGGGAAAGAATTGTTTCCGGGGCTCTTAAAAGAGTGCCCGAAACGGTCTCGAAGCCGGAAAAACAGCCGTTTTACTGCTCGCCTTTGTTCCGTCGCGTTTCGGTAGGTCTTTGTGCCTGCATCGTGCTTTTCATAGGGCTTTATTACATCTCGGTAATCCGTTTCGGCGAAACCAAAAATGCGGATACGTCCGCGGCACCGATGGAATCCGATGCTGTGGGCGAAAGAGAGAAAGACGAAAGCAAAAGTGCAGCAAACGCACAGACGCTGAGTCCCGTAGGGGAGTCCGCTTATTCGAAAGACACGGTATATTATAAAATCAGCAGCGATCAGGTCATGATTCTCGGAAACGGTAAAACCATTAAGGCACCGGGGACCACGGAATACGCGGAACCGACGACGGAATCGCAGGACTTCGATCTGCTGAATGTGGTTTTGGAGCCCGTCCGGAAATATGTCGAGGACCTGAAGGAACCTGCTCCCTACGTGTTGATTGAAGTCAGCGAGGAGAACGGCGTCGTGAAAGCCGTTTTGGAGCCCGTCACAAGCGATGTCCTGAATGAATATAAGCTGGATTCGGATCTGGTTCAAGGAGGAACGTACCTCAGCCCGGAGCTTAAGGAGAAGAAAGAAGAGGACGGGGGAACGCTGACCGTATACCTCGAAAAAGATCCGGAAACGGGTTCCTACCGCGTGGTTTCCGCGATATCGGACCCTTATATCGGTAAATGACGGAAAAATGATTGGAAAATGATTGTCAAATGCCGTATTGCTTTATGCAATACGGCATTTATTATTCATTCCGGCATTGCTATTTTTCACATTATTTGGTATAATATACGCATATTGGAGTAAAATGCCATCCGAAACAAAAGGAGGTCTTAATAGATGAGCAAAGAGAACGAACCGGTATACGGAGTAAAGCTGAATCCGGAGGGGATGGAAGGGCATGTTCAGATTGCCAATGACGTAATTGCTTCCGTTGCCGCGTTGGCCGCTACAGAAGCCGAAGGCGTGGCTTATATGTCCGGAAAGGTAACGAAGGAACGAATCGGAAAGATCGGCATCAAGAACTTCTCGAAGGGTGCGGTCATCGGTGTGCAGGACGGCGTCGTCAGCGCAGAGCTTTCCCTCGTGGTCCGGTACGGATACAGCATTCCGAAGGTCAGCAAGTCCGTTCAGGAGAGAGTCAGAACGGCGATTGAAGGAATGACAGGGCTTACGGTTGCACGCGTGAATGTGCACATCGTCGGCGTGGACATTGAAAAGGCGTAATAGAACGGAACTGCATGGGAAGGGACGGACTACGCCGGAGCTTCCCATTTTCCTTTTATCGAAAGGGAAGGAGTAACGATTGTGAGTGATGAAAGAGAATCGGTTCAGGTAACCAGGCTGAGCCGTTCGGCGAGACGGGAACAGGTATTTGTCGCCCTGTTCATGTCGGGTTTTTATGAGCCCTCGGAGATTGACGAGGCGCTGACGAATTATTTCGACATGCAGGACTATTCCGAAGTAATCCGGGAGAGCATTGTAAGCCGTTACCGTGCCGTAAAGGAGCAGGAGGGAACGATTGATTCCGTTCTTGCAGGGCTTGCCGTCGGCTGGGATTTGAGCCGTATGGGACGGGCCGAAATCAACATTTTAAGGCAGGCTGTTTATGAGATCCTCTATGACGAGGACATCCCGGAGAAGGTTGCCGCCAACGAGGCGGTCGAGCTCGCCAAGAAGTACGGCGGAGCGGAAGCATCCGGCTTTGTAAACGGCATTCTCGGAAAGGTTATTCGAAAGAACCATGAATCCGATATTTAGCGTTTCGCAGCTTACGCTTTATCTGAAGAATCTTTTCACAAGAGACGAAACCCTCGCAAGACTGATTGTCGAGGGAGAGGTCTCCAACTGCAAATACCATACCTCCGGGCATGTGTATTTTACGCTGAAGGACAGCGGAGGCCAGCTGAAATGCGTGATGTTCGCTTCGAGCAGGACGAAAGGCCTGGCATTTTCCATGAAGGAAGGCGACAAGGTCCAGGTGCTCGGCCGGGTGTCCGTATACGAGCGGGACGGCAACTACCAGATGTATGCCGACCGGATTGTATTGGCGGGGCTCGGAGAGCTTTACGAGCGGTTCGAACAGCTGAAGAAGAAGCTGGCTGCGGAAGGACTTTTCGATGCGGCGCATAAAAAGCCGATTCCGCCCTATCCGAAGAAGATCGGCATTGTGACGTCACGGACGGGTGCCGCGCTGCAGGACATTTTAAGCATCCTGCACCGGAGAAATCCGTATGTGCAGCCGATACTTGCGCCGGCAACCGTGCAGGGCGAGGGCGCCTCGGATACCGTTGTGAGAAGCATTAAGGCTTTGATCAAAGAGGGCGTCGACGTCATCATCGTCGGGCGAGGCGGCGGTTCCATCGAAGACTTATGGGCCTTCAACGAGGAGAATGTTGCGCGGGCCGTCTATGACTGTCCGATTCCGGTCATTTCGTGCGTAGGGCACGAGACCGATACAACCATCATCGACTATGTCGCGGATTTGCGCGCGCCGACGCCGTCGGCCGCGGCGGAGATGTCGGTAAGGCTTGCCGAAGAGACGGAAGCCTGGTTTGCAGACTGCCACTCCAGACTTACGTGGGCCATGACGGACTGCATCGAAAAGAAACGTGAGAGAATTCAATACCTGATGCGCCTGATGACGGCGGAAAAGCCCGATGCAAGACTTGAAAGGCGCCGTGAGCAGGCGGAGCGGTTGCAGAAGGACTTAAGGGCTGCAATGGACGCTGTCCTGCAGCAGACAAGACACCGGCTGGCGCTTGATTCGGCCGCTCTTGACAGTCTTTCGCCGCTTAAGAAACTCGGAAGGGGCTACGGCTTCGTGGCGGAACCGGACGGAACGCCGGTAACGTCGGTAACTTCTAAGAATCCGGGCGACCGGATCCATGTCATCCTCGGAGACGGGGAACTTATTTCGGAAGTGAAAGAGGTGACTCCATATGGACGGGAATAAGGAAATAACTTTGGAAGAACGCATGCAGCAGACCGAAGAGATTCTGCGCAAGATGGAAACGATGGAATTAACGCTTCAGGAATCCTTCAAGCTTTACCGTGAGGGAATGGAGCAGCTTCAGAAATGCAGCGAAATGATTGACTCCGTGGAGAAACAGCTGCAGATTATCGAGGAAGGCGGAAATACAGATGAGTGATCCGGCATTTTCGGAAATGCTTAAGATAAAAACCGAGCAGGTGACGGATATTGTCGCCGGCTTTCTTCCCGCAGAGGAGGGACGCCAGAGAATCCTTTTTGAGGCGATGAATTACAGTGTACTTGCAGGCGGCAAGCGGTTGAGACCGATGCTGATGCAGGAGACCTACCGTTATCTCGGCGGCGCGGCGGAACGGGAAGCAGACCTTCTTAACCCGTTCATGGCGGCGATGGAAATGATTCATTCCTATTCGCTCGTGCATGACGATCTGCCTGCGATGGACAACGATATGTACAGAAGAGGCAAGCTTACGACGCATGCGGCATACGGACATGCGGTCGGCATTCTTGCAGGAGACGGTCTTTTGAACATGGCCTTTGAGACGGCCCTCAAGGTAAAGCCCGTAAGCGAACAGGAACGCGGAAGCGTGTTTCAGGCTTTGAAGGTTCTGTCGGATAAGGCCGGTGCTTTCGGCATGGTCGGCGGACAGACGGTTGACGTCATCGGAACCGGCAAGAACTTTACCGAGGAAGAGCTGATGTTCATCTACCGTTTAAAGACCGGCGCGCTCCTCGAGGCATCGATGATGATCGGTGCGATTCTTGCAGGCGCCGATACAGAGACGGTGAAGACCGTGGAGCAGGTTGCCGCGGATGTCGGCCTTGCTTTTCAGATTCAGGACGACATTCTCGATGTGACCAGTACCGTTGAGGAGCTCGGAAAAGCCGTATTCAGCGATGAAAAAAACAAGAAGACCACGTATGTGTCCCTTTTCGGAATCGAAGAATCCGGACGGACTGTGGAGCTTTTAACGAACAGAGCACTCGACAGACTTTCCGCAATCGGCGGAAAATGTGACGAAGACCGGTTCCTGAAGGAACTGCTTCTGTCCCTTGTACACAGAACAAAATAGGAACAACGGTAACCATTTGTTTTCATGACTAAGATACTTTCAAAAATCAATCAGGCCAATGACATCCGGAAGCTTCCCGAGGACCGGATGCCCGCGCTTGCCGCCGAAATCCGCCAATATATCATTAAGGCGGTCAGCAAAAACGGCGGCCATCTTGCGAGCAACCTCGGCACCGTGGAACTGACCATTGCGCTCCACCGGTTTTTACATTTTCCGGAGGACAGGCTTGTATTCGATGTCGGGCATCAGTGCTATACGCATAAGATTCTGACCGGACGGAAAGAGGCCATGATGGGCCTTCGGACGGAGGGCGGACTGAGCGGCTTTCCGAAGCGCAAGGAAAGCGACTGCGATGTAATCGATTCGGGCCACAGCTCGACCTCGGTAAGTGTTGCCCTGGGACTTGCGAAGGCAAGGGATCTTAAGGGAGAGAATTCCCGGATTGTCGCGGTCATCGGTGACGGCTCGCTTTCGGGCGGTCCCGCATATGAAGCGCTTAACAACGCCGGCCGCTGCAAGACCAACCTGATCATCATTTTGAATGACAACGCCATGTCGATTTCGCCGAATGTCGGCGGCATGGCCAACTATCTGCGCACCGTCCGCATGAGCGCCAAGTATATCGATTTCAAGGGCAATGTGGAGCAGGTGCTGAACCGGACCGCGATGGGCTCGAAGGTCGCCAAGAAGCTGCAAAAGATGAAGGCGACATTCCGTTCCATGGTCATTCCGGGAGAGTTTTTCACAGAGATGGGGCTGACTTATTTCGGCCCCGTTGACGGACACAATATGACCGAGCTCGGACGCGCCCTTGCGGCAGCGGAGAAGATTGACGGAGCCGTCATCATCCATGCGATTACGCAAAAAGGAAAAGGATATCGCTTCGCCGAGCAGGAGCCGAGCCGCTTCCACGGCATTCCGCCGTTCAATCCCGGAAACGGACGCCCGTTTGCCGGCATTGTCAAGGAAACGTATACGGATATATTCCGCGACGAGATTGTGAAGCTTGCGCAGAAAAATCCTTCCGTGCTTGCCGTGACGGCAGCCATGTCCGACGGAACGGGACTTGACCTGTTCCAGAACCTGTTTCCGGACCGGTTCTTCGACGTCGGAATCGCGGAGGGACATGCGGCATCGTTTGCCGCCGGCCTTTCGCTTGACGGCATGCATCCGGTGCTTGCGGTGTATTCCACGTTTTTACAGCGCGCTTATGACGAAATCCTTGAGGATATCTGCCTGAACGACCGTCCCGTGACGCTTGCGCTTGACCGCGCCGGCATCGTCGGTTCGGACGGCGAGACCCACCAGGGAATCTTCGATATCGCATACTTAAGCCATATGCCGGGCATGACGCTGATGGCGCCGAGAAACGGCGCGGAGCTTCGTAAGATGCTTGCCTTTTCGGTGCAGTATCCGCACCCGTGTGCCGTCCGTTATCCGCGCGGCAGAAAGGATACCGAGTATCTGCCCGAATGCGCGGACATAGCATACGGCAAGGCGGAGGTTCTTCATCAGGGTAACGGCATCGCGGTGATGTTCCTCGGAACACTTGCTTCCGAGGCAGAGGAGATTGCTTCCCATTTCCGCGGACTGGGCCGCGGCATAACCGTGGTAAATGCCAGGTTTGCCGCCCCGTTTGACCGCAATCTTATAAAAGAGCTTGCCGCAAACCACAGCCTTCTTGTGACGATGGAGGAAGGCGTTAAGACAGGCGGATTCGGAGAGCATGTGTCCTCATTTGTCATGGAGGAAGAGCTCCCGATGCATGTGATGACATGCGCGCTTAACGACACGTTCATTCCGCACGGTACCGACCGTGAGCTTCGAAAGAAATTCGGACTGTCGACGGAGGAAATCATCAGCCGCATCGAACAGTACCTGAAACGGCACGAATCATGAAACAGCGTCTGGATGTTTATTTGACTGCAAACGGCCTCGTTTCTTCACGGGAGAAGGCCAAGGACCGCATTCTTGCGGGGGATGTGACGGTGAATAAAAAGCCCGTCGCTAAGCCCGGGTTTGAGGTCGGGCCGGACGATGTCGTCGAGCTCGGCGGAGAAGATATGCGGTATGTAAGCCGCGGCGGCTATAAGCTTGAAAAAGCGCTTACGGAGTTCGGAATCAATCTGCATGGACTGACCTGCATCGATGCCGGCGCCTCGACGGGAGGCTTTACGGACTGCATGCTGCAGGCCGGGGCCGTGAAGGTTTATGCCGTCGATGTCGGAACCGCACAGCTGCACGAATCGCTTCTTGAAGACCCGCGCGTCATATCGGTGGAACAGACCGATGTGCGGACGCTTCAGCCGGACATGGTTGACGGCGGAGCGGATTTTCTGGCGGCGGATCTTTCGTTCATTTCGCTTTCGAAGGTGCTTCCGGTGTTTCTGCCGCTTCTTAAGGACGGCGGGCAGCTGGTCTGCCTGATTAAGCCGCAGTTTGAAGCGGGGCGCGAAGCCGTCGGGAAGAACGGAATCGTGAAGGACCGTAAGGCACATAAAAGCGTGCTGACGGAGGTGACCAACCTTGCGTCAGACATGGGATTTTCCATAACGGGACTGACCTTTTCTCCAATCCGGGGAAGAGGAGGCAATATAGAATATCTCTTTGCGGGAAGAAAGACCGGGCATTCTGCTCCGGGCATCTCCCCGAAAGAGGCAGAGAGGATTGTCGATGAAGCATTTTTGTATCATAGCCAATCAGGAAAAAGATCCTGACGGCCGGGTCGCGGCGGAGCTTAAAAACACGCTTCGCGCCAACGGCTTTCAGGCTTATGTCATCGCGCCGCTTGTGCCGGGAACGGATTATAAACATGCGGAAACGGAGGAGGGAACCGACTGTGCCATCATCTTAGGCGGAGACGGAACGTTTCTTCACGGCGCGAAGGCGCTTGCAAAAGGCGGGATTCCGATCATGGGAATCAACCTCGGAAATCTCGGATTCTTGACGGCTGCCGAGCAGCAGGATACGGAGAAGGCCGTCAGACAGCTTGCCGCGGGGGAGTACGTCATCGAGAAGAGAACGCTTCTTTCCGCTGCCTGCGGCGAAGACGGCACCGAACATAAGGCTTTGAACGACGTCGTCATTGCCCGAAGCGGTTTTTCGAGACTGATCAGGCTGCGTCTTTCCGTGAACGGGCAGGTCGTGCAGGACTATCAGGGCGACGGCGTCATCATCGCGACGCCGACGGGCTCGACCGGATACAGCCTGAGCGCCGGCGGACCGGTTGTTTCCCCGGTTGCGAAAACGACCGTGATTACCCCGATTTGTCCGCATATGCTGTCGGCAAGACCGCTGATTGTTTCGGAGGACGACCGGATTACCGTTGAAGTGCTTAGAAGCTCGCGTTCGATGGAGCAGGAGGCTTACGTGACCGTCGACGGCGACGAGGTTGCCGCGCTCAAGGTCGGAGACCGTGTGGATATCGTTAAGGCGGAAAATACCATTTCCGTCGTTATGCTTAAAGACATTTCCTTCTGGGAAAAAGTCAGGGCAAAGCTTTGAAGCAAAAGAATCGGAAAAGGAGAAGACCATGAAGAACAAAAGACAGAGCAAGATTTTGGAAATCATTTCCACCAGGGAAGTCGGCACCCAGGAAGAACTTGCAGCGCTTTTACTGGAAGCCGGAATGCGCGTGACGCAGGCGACCATTTCCCGGGACATTCGCGAAATGAAGATTACGAAGATGCCGATTGACCGCGGAAGACAGCGCTATGTGGCCATTTCCCGCGAGAACCGCAGCGAGGAAAGCAGGGAGCGTTTCATCCGGATCATCAAGGATGCCGTTGTTTCCCTTGATGCCGCGCAGAACATCATTGTCATCCGCACGAGTGCGGGTATGGCGATGGCAGTTGCCGCCGCTTTGGACGGGCTTTCGATGCCCGCAATCGTCGGCTCACTGGCCGGTGACGATACGGTTTTCTGCGCCGCAAAGAGCGCGGACGCCGCAGAGGAAGTCATCAGAAAGATTAAGGAACTCATTCGCTGAGAATCAAAAAGCTTAGCTTTAAAAAGAAAGGATTTACCGTATTATGTCAGGACATTCCAAATTTGCCAACATCAAGCACAAGAAAGAAAAGAACGATGCCGCGAAGGGTAAGGTGTTTACCCGCCTCGGCAGAGAAATCGCCGTTGCCGTTAAGGAAGGCGGTCCGGATCCGAACAACAACAGCAAGCTGAAGGACGTCATTGCAAAGGCAAAGTCCAACAACATGCCGAACGACACGATTGACCGAAGCATCAAAAAGGCTGCCGGCGACGCCAATGCCGTGAACTACGAGCACGTTTCCTACGAAGGCTACGGCCCGAAGGGCATTGCCATTATCGTTGAGGCGCTTACCGACAACAAAAACCGTACCGCGGCCAACATCCGCAGCGCGTTCACGAAGGGAAACGGCAGCATCGGTACTCCCGGCTGCGTATCGTTCATGTTCGATGAAAAAGGGCAGATCATCATCGACAAGGAAGAGTGCGATATGGATCCCGACGATCTGATGATGCTTGCGCTCGACGCAGGTGCCGAAGACTTCTCGGACGATGAAGATTCCTACGAGATTCTGACCGATCCGGATTCGTTCTCCGCCGTACGCGAAGCTTTGGAGGCACAGGGCATTCCGATGGCGCAGGCCGAAGTGACCAAGCTTCCGCAGACCGAAGTGGAGCTGACCGACGAGCAGGACATCAAGATGTTCAACCGTACACTTGATCTTTTGGACGATGACGACGATGTACAGGACGTGTACCACAACGGCATTCTTCCTGACGAAGAGTAGTCGTATCACATTTTCCCGGGGAGAGGGAAAGGGCGATTATGCTATTAAGTTTGCATGTCAAGAATTTTGCGATTATTGACGAGGTTTACGTGGATTTCGGCCCCGGAATGAACATCCTGACGGGTGAAACCGGCGCCGGCAAATCGATTCTTCTCGGTTCCGTCAGCGCCGCCCTCGGCGGACGGGTGAACCGCGAGATGCTCGGCAGAAACGCCGACTATGCGCTTGCGGAGCTCGTGTTTGACGGCGAGAACGAAACCGTCAGGGAACTCCTCAAAAAACAGGAGCTTCCGATTGAGGAAAATCTGATCATTTCCCGCCGCATTTCCGACAACGGCCGAAGCATCAGCCGCGTAAACGGCGAGGCGGTCAGCACGGCTTTTTTGAAGGAACTGGCAGACTGTCTTTTGGAGGTTTACGGGCAGCACGAGTATCAGACGCTTCTTTCGGAGAAGAACCAGCTGCATCTTTTGGACCGGTTCGACCGGGAGCACAGTGAGCCGCTGCTTCTTAAGATTTCGGAAGAATACGCGGAGTACCGGCGCGCCGAAAAGGAATATGCCGAGGCGCTCGGGCATGCGGAAGGACGGACAAGAGAACTGTCGCTTTTACAGTATGAGCATGACGAGATTGAAAAGGCGGCACTGAAGCCCGGTGAGGATACCGCTTTAGAGGAACGTTACCGGGTGCTTGCCAACCAGAGCCGGATTTTAGAGGCGGTTTCGGAGGCGGACAGAGTGCTTCATACCGATTCGGACTGTGCTTCGGATAAGCTCGGGAGAGCGTTAAGGCTGCTTTCCCGTGTGACGGAATACGACACGAAGCTTTCGGATATCAGTTCGGATCTTGAGCAGATTGAAGAGCAGCTGACCGATATCGGCTGCAGGCTTTCGGATTACCGCGACGAGGCCGAGGGAGACCCCGAGGAGCTCAACTACACGGAGGAGCGGCTGAATCTGATCAACCGTCTGAAGTCGAAATACGGAAAGACGCTTGAGGACATTGCCGCATACGATGCTGACCTCACGGACCGCATCGAAAAACTGACAGACTTTGACCGGTATCTTGCGGATCTGCAGAAGACCGTGAAGAGTAAAGAGAAGAGCCTGAAGGCGCTTTGCGAAAGCCTGACGGATGTCAGACTGAAGGCGGCGCAGGAACTGACCGTTTCGATTACGGAAGCGTTGAAGGAACTGAATTTTCCGTCGGCAGTATTCCGGATTGACCGGACGGAGGCTCCGCTTTCCGCAGACGGTTGCGACACGGTGACGTTCATGATTTCCGCAAATCCCGGGGAGCCGGTAAGAGCGCTTTCAAAGGTTGCGAGCGGCGGTGAGCTGTCGCGTATCAGCCTTGCGGTGAAGTCGGTATTTGCCGGAAAGGATGAAATCGAAACGCTGATCCTCGATGAGATTGACTCCGGAATCAGCGGAAGAACCGCACAGAAGGTTGCCGAAAAGATGGCAGCCATCTCGGTGGAACATCAGGTTTTGTGCATCACGCATCTGCCGCAGATTGCGGCCATGGCCGACCGGCACTTCCTGATTGACAAGACGACGGACGGACAGTCGACGAAGACCGTCGTGAAACCGCTTTCCGAACAGGAGACGGTTGATGAACTCGCAAGAATGCTCGGGGGAGCGGAGATTACCGATTCCGTCCGACAGAATGCAAAAGAAATGAGAATGCTTGCCAAAAAGAAATCCTGACAGTTCAGGTTTGGAGGTATTATGAAGAAGATTCTATTTGTTGCATCGGAGTGTGTACCCTTTATCAAAACCGGAGGTCTTGCCGATGTTGTCGGCTCCCTGCCGAAGTATATCAACCGGGAGGAATTCGATATCCGGGTCATGGTACCGAAGTACATGGCAATTCCGCAGAAATACCGGGATCAGATGGAGTACATGACGCACTTCTATGTCGATCTCGCATGGAGAAGCCAGTATGTCGGCATTTTCAGCTGCGTTCTGGACGGAATCACCTTCTATTTCATCGACAATGAATATTACTTCAGCGGTGACCGCCCGTACGGTTATATCCATGAAGATATCGAGAAGTTCGCATTTTTCGACAAGGCATGTCTTTCCGCTTTGCCGGCAATCGGCTTCCGCCCCGACATCATTCACTGCCACGACTGGCAGACGGGACTCATTCCGGTCATGCTGCATGACCGTTTCCAGGAGAATCCGTTCTACCACGGCATCAAAACCATCATGACCATTCACAACCTGAAGTTCCAGGGTGTTTGGGATGCCAAGTCCGTGCAGGACATCACCGGTCTTTCCTCCTACTATTTTGCACCCGATAAGCTTGAGGCTTACGGCGATGCCAACTACTTAAAGGGCGGCCTTGTATATGCCGACCGCATTACGACGGTAAGTAATACCTATGCGCAGGAGATTAAGACCCCGTTTTACGGCGAAGGCCTTGACGGTCTGATGAATGCAAGAAGCAACTGCCTCTCCGGCATCGTGAACGGCATCGACTACCAGGAATACGATCCCGCAACGGACCCGTATATCGTGCAGAATTACGACGCCGTAACGTTCCGTAAGGAAAAGGTGAAGAATAAGCGCGCGCTTCAGAAGGAACTCGGTCTTGCTTCGGACGATAAGGTATTCATGCTCGGTATCGTATCCCGTCTGACCGACCAGAAGGGTCTTGACCTTGTGGACTGCGTCATCGAGGAAATCTGCGCCGAGGACACGCAGTTCGTCATTCTCGGAACCGGTGATCCGAAGTACGAGAATCTGTTCCGTCATTTCGAATGGAAGTATAAGGACAGAGTATCGGCCAACATCTATTACAACAACGAGCGCTCCCATAAGATTTACGCTTCCGCGGATGCGTTTCTGATGCCGTCCTTATTTGAGCCCTGCGGCCTGTCCCAGCTGATGAGCCTTCGTTACGGTACTGTTCCGATTGTCCGTGAAACCGGCGGTCTTCGCGACACCGTAGAGCCTTATAACCAGTATGAGAATACCGGAACCGGTTTCGGTTTCTGCAACTACAATGCGCATGAAATGCTCGACACAATCCGGTATGCCAAGGATGTTTATTACAATCACAGAAGAGAATGGAACAAGATCATCGACCGCGGCATGGCGAGAGACTTCTCCTGGAAGAATTCCGCCAAGCAGTACGAGGATCTGTACCGTTACATGTAACAGGTCAATCGAGTAGGACTATCCTACTCGATTGTTTGGGAGATATCATGAAAATAAAAGAACTGCTTGACGATTCCCGCGTGCTGTTGTACGGGGATCCGGAATCGGAAATCACGGGAATCGCCTATGATACGAGAAAGCTCGAGCCGGGCAATCTGTTCGTCTGCATCAAGGGAACGAAGAGCGACGGACATGACTATATCGATAAGGCAATCGAGCTCGGGGCCGGTGCCATTGCCCTGACCGAGGAACCGGCAAAGGAGCTTCCGGTTCCCGTCATCAAAATGCAGGACGACCGCGCCTCCTTAAGTGCGATGAGCACCGTCTGGTTCGGCAGCCCCGCAAAGGATCTGATTACAATCGGCATCACCGGAACAAAGGGTAAGACGACGACCGCGTTCATGATTTACGAGATTCTGAACCGTGCCGGCATCCCTTGCGGTCTTGTCGGCTCCGTTGAATACATCACCGGAAGCGAGCACATTCCGTCCACCCATTCGACGCCCGAGTCGTATGAGCTGCAGAAGCTGATGGCGGCGATGCGCGACAACGGACTGAAGGCTGTTGTCATGGAGGTTTCCTCACAGGGACTCATGATGCAGCGTGTCGGCGGCATGACATTTGACTACGGCGTTTTCACAAACTTCGGCACCGACCATATCGGAGACGGAGAGCATAAGAGCCTCGAGGAATACTTCGCCTGCAAGCGCATGCTGTTCGGCATGTGCAAAAAGGGCATCTTCAACGCGGACGATCCGAAAGCCGAAGAAATGATGTTTAACCAGCCGTGTGAGAAGCTTACGTACGGTAAGAACGGCACCGATTACCGGATGTCCGATCTGAAGCTGTTCCGCGAGGAAGGCCTTCTCGGCATTTCCTATCGCATCAGCGGACGGAAGGAGCTTCCCGTTACGGTCTGCATCCCCGGTTCGTTCAATGCTTATAATTCGCTTGCCGCTTTCTCCGTATGCTCGGAGATGGGCATCGATGTCAGAACAATCACGGAGGTTCTTTACAACATCCGTGTGCGCGGAAGAGTAGAGCTTGTAAACGTTTCAAAGGACTTTTCGGTCATGCTCGATTATGCCCATAACGGCATGGCGTTAAAGAGCCTTCTGACGACCCTCAGGGAATATCAGCCGAAGCGTCTTGTCACGCTGTTCGGCTGCGGCGGAAACCGCTCGAAGGACCGCCGTTATGAAATGGGAGAGATTTCTTCCAATATGTCGGACTTCACGGTTGTGACGTCCGATAATCCGCGCTTTGAGGAGCCCGGCGATATCATCAGCGACATCCTCATCGGAATCAAACGCGGAAAAGGCGAATACGTTGCCATTCCGGACCGTCGGGAAGCCATCCGCTATGCGCTTCAAAACGCGCAGCCCGGAGACTGCATCGTCGTCGCCGGAAAAGGACACGAAGACTATCAGGAAATCCGCGGTGTCAAATACCATATGGACGACCGTGAGATGATCATAGAGGAAGCGAAGGCGCTTCAGCTTACCTGATTACAGGATTCCTTTCGGAGGAAGAAGATGTTATTTGCGGATGTGATTATCGATATTTCTGCTTCGGCTTTGGACCGGTCGTTTCAGTACCGGATTCCCGAAAGCCTTGCGGAACGCGCAAAAGTCGGTTGTCCCGTCCGGATTCCGTTCGGCGGCGGCAACAGCCTTCGAAAAGGATATATCATCGGAATCGGGAACGCCCCGAAGATTCCGGAGGACCGGATTAAAGAGATTGCAGACATTCCCGAACGCGACATTTCGATTGAAGATACGCTTGTCAATCTGGCGGGCTTTCTCAGGGAACGTTACGGCGGGACAATGTATGACGCTTTAAGAACCGTGCTGCCCGTTCGCAAGAAGACCGAAAAGCGTGCCAAACGGGTCATCAAAAGAACGGTTTCGGAGGAGCGGATTCAGTCCTTATACCAGGAGGAAGCCGCAAAGAAGCATAAGGCCAAGGCCAGGCTTCTCGAAGCCTTCTTAGGGCAGGACCGGATTCCTTACGAACTGGCATCCGGCCGCATGAATATCTCGATGCCGACGATTGATTATTTCACGGCAAACGGCATTCTCGAGGTGATTTCCGAGGAGAAGGAAGGTTACGCCGGTGACGGCCTTAATGTACCGCTCAGTGACGAACAGAAGGAATGCGTCCGCAGGGTTTTGGAGGAACGCGGCGAGGGCAAACCGTTTCTTTTGTTCGGCATTACCGGAAGCGGAAAGACCGAGGTTTACCTGAAGGTCATCGAGCAGGTGCTTTCGGAAGGAAAGCAGGCAATCGTACTGATTCCCGAAATTGCGCTTACCTACCAGACACTGCTTCGTTTCTACCGCTGCTTCGGCGACCGTGTCGGCTACATCCATTCGAAGATGGCTGAGGGCGACCGCTGCCGGATGATTGAAAAAGCAAAATCCGGAGAAATCTCCGTGATGATCGGACCCCGCTCCGCGCTGTTCACGCCGTTTTCGAGGCTTGGACTTATTGTCATCGACGAAGAGCAGGAGCAGTCGTATCACAGCGAGAGCTCACCGAAATATTACGCCGACGAGGTCGCCATCAAACGGGCAGGAGACAGCAAAGCAGCTTTGATTCTCGGTTCGGCAACGCCGTCCGTTAAGAGTTATTATCTGGCAAAGCAGGGTACCTATAAGCTTTTGACGCTTACGAAACGGGCGAAGGAAGGCGCCTCGCTTGCCGAGGTCAGCTTAGTGGACATGAGAAAGGAACTTGCCGCAGGCAACCGCAGCATTTTCAGTAAGGCATTGAAGGAAGCCATCACGGAATGCCTTAATAAGAAGCAGCAGGCGATGCTCTTTTTGAACCGAAGAGGCTATTCGGGCTTCGTTTCCTGCAGAAACTGCGGCGAAGTCATCAAATGTCCGCACTGTGACATTTCCCTCACGCTTCATCGGAGCGGGAAAATGCAATGCCATTATTGCGGTTTCGAGATGCCTCTTCCGAAAACCTGTCCCGCGTGCGAATCGAAATATATTGCCGCATTCGGCACCGGAACGCAGAAGATTGAGGAGTTCGTCAAAAAGGAATTCCCGCAGGCGCGCGTGATGCGCATGGACGCCGACACCACGAAGGGAAAGGACGGATACGAAACGATTCTGTCCGCTTTTTCAGAGGGCAAGGCGGACATTCTGGTCGGAACCCAGATGATTGTCAAAGGACACGATTTCGGCAATGTAACGCTGATGGGCGTTCTGATGGCAGATATGTCGCTCGGCGTTTCGGAATATTCCGCAGCGGAGCGGACGTTACAGTTATTGGCGCAGGCGGCAGGACGCGCCGGCAGAGACCGGTATCCCGGAAAGGTCATCATCCAGACCTACCGGCCGGAGCATTACGCTTTACAATATGCCGCGAAGCAGGATTACCCCGCGTTCTTTGAAGAAGAGATGCGGTACCGCAAGCTGTTCGGTTATCCGCCCGTGTGGGGACTTTTGAAGGTGCTCGGTTTGAGCACGGATGAAAAGAAGCTTTCCGAGGCGATGGCCAAGCTTAGTGAGAGCATGAAGCGGGACGGTATTACGGTGCTCGGACCGGCACCGGATTTCCTTCGCTATATCAAGGATACCTTCCGCGAGGTGTTATTTGTCAAATCGCCCGACCGCGAGCTTTTAAGAAAGCTTCGCGAGGAGGCGGAAACATACAGCTTCGAAGATGTGAGCTTACAGTTCGAAAGCAGTGAATAGGAGGAAGAAATGGCTTTAAGAAAGATCAGAACGCAGGGAGATAACGTGCTGAATAAGCCCTGCAAGCCCGTTACCGAGATGAACCGCAGAACCGAAGACCTCATCGATGACATGATTGAAACAATGTATGATGCGGACGGCGTCGGTCTTGCGGCTCCGCAGGTCGGGATTCTGAAGCGGCTTTTCGTGATTGATGTTACCCCGGAAGGTGATTCCCCGATTGTGTTCATCAATCCCGAAATCCTTTCTGTGGAAGGCGAGCAGACCGGTCTTGAGGGATGCCTGAGCGTTCCCGGAAAGAGCGGCGTTGTGACGAGACCGAACAAGGTGCGCTGCCGCTACCAGGACCGGAATCTCGAGTGGCAGGAGATTGAAGGAGAAGGGCTTCTTGCAAGAGCGATTCTTCACGAGAACGACCATCTGGACGGCCATTTATACGTGGAACTTGTTTCCGGAAAATTATACGACAACTCCGAGCTCACCGAGGACGGCGTGCCGGAACTTTCCGAAGAACAGTAAGGAGCAGGAATATGTGCAGAATCGTGTACATGGGAACGCCGGACATTGCGGCGGTCATTCTTGAGAGGCTTATCAAAGAACCGTATGAAATCGTGCTGGCGGTGACACAGCCGGACAGACCGAAGGGAAGAGGACATGAGATGGCATTTTCCCCGGTCAAGGAAACGGCACTGAAGCACGGAATTCCGGTTTTTCAGCCTGAAAAACTGAGAAATCCCGAGGCTGTTGCCGAGATTGAAAAGGCAAAGCCCGATATGATTGTGGTTGCCGCGTTCGGGCAGATTCTTCCGAAGTCGGTGCTTTCGCTTCCGAAATACGGCTGCATCAACGTGCATGCCTCGCTGCTTCCCGCTTACCGCGGCGCAGCGCCGATTCAGTGGGCAATTCTCGACGGGCAGAAGGAAACCGGCGTGACAATCATGTATATGAACGAGGGGCTCGACACCGGCGACATTTTATTGCAAAAGGCAATTCCGATTGCCGATGACGAAACCGGCGGAAGCCTTCATGACCGGCTCGCAGAGCTCGGCGCCGAGGCGCTGACGGAAGCGCTGCCGAAGATCCTTGACGGAAGCCTTAAACCGGTTCCGCAGGGAGAGATGACGACGCCCTATGCGAAGCAGCTCACAAAGGAAATCGGTAAGCTTGATTTCACGCAGCCGGCCGAGTTGCTGGAGCGTTATGTGCGCGGGCTGAATCCGTGGCCCGGAACGTACACCTTCCTGAACGGCAAGCTTTTAAAGATCTGGAAGGCCGATGTGACCGAGCTTTCCAAAGATGCGGGAGAGCCCGGAAGCATTACGGATATTAACGCCGAGACGTTCACATTTGTCACGGCGGACGGCGGACTCCGCATTCTGGAGCTTCAGCCGGAGGGTAAGAGACGCATGAAAACCGCGGAGTTTCTGCGCGGGTATCATTTTACTAAGTGAGGATGAAGGATGGAGGCTCGGGAAGCGGCGCTTAAGATGCTGATTCGCATCAACGAAGAAGGATTGCTCTGCCACAAGGCGTTGAACGATCCGATTCGCGACAGCCTTTCCGAGGCGGACCGGAGCTTTTTCGCGAAGCTTGTCCGCGGAACCTTAGAGCGCATGGTGACATGCGACATGATCCTTTCGCATAAGACCGGGAAGCCCGTGTCGAAGCAGAAACCATTCATCCGGAACCTTCTCCGGATGGGATGCTACCAGCTGTTGTTTCTGTCAGCCGTGCCGGCATCCGCGGTCTGTAACGAAGCGGTTAAAGCCGCAAAGAAAGCCGGATTCACCGGCCTGTCGGGCTTTGTGAACGGCGTGCTGCGAAGCCTTTCCCGTGAATTCACGGAAGCGGGCAGCCCGCAGGCATATCTTACGGCTTTTGAAGCAGGTTTAAGCGCTAATCAGCTTACGTCGTTTCGGTATTCCGTTCCTGACAAATGGGTACGCTATTACGAAACAAACTATAAAGCCGAAGCAGAGGATATGTTCCGAGCCTTCCTGACGGAGCCCGGGACGGCAATCCGGCTGAATAAAAGCCGCGGTACTGCAGAAGAGCTTCTGAACCTTCTGCAAAAGGAAGGCATTGACGCGGAGCCCGGAATGCTTCCGAACAGCTTCCGCATCCGCGGCGGCAATATCGCCGGGACGGAAGCATATAAAAGGGGTCTTTTCTCCGTGCAGGACGAAAGCTCCTGCCTGTGTGGCAACATCCTTCCGCTTAAGGCGGGCATGAAGGTTTTGGATGTCTGCGCGGCACCCGGCGGCAAGAGCCTTCATGCTGCAGACGAGCTTAAGGTGCTCGGCGGCGGCACGGTGCAGTCTCAGGACATCTCAAAGGAAAAACTGACGCTTTTACAAAAAGAAGCCGAACGGCTCGGCTTTCCGGTTTCGGTGAAGCAGCATGACGCGACCGTATTCGAGCCTTCATATGAAGAAGCTTTCGACATCGTCCTCTGCGACCTGCCGTGCTCGGGCCTCGGCGTCATCGGCAGAAAGCCTGACATCAAAGACAAAACCGATCCGGCCGATATCAAAGCGCTTGCGGCAATCCAGCAAAGCATTCTTGAGGCGGCGGTTCGGTATGTGAAGCCGGGCGGATACCTTTGCTATTCCACATGCACGATTACGAAAGAGGAAAATGACGAAATAGCCGACAGCATTCTGAAGAAGGGATTTACGGCGTCGCATTTTTCAGAGCGGGTCCCCGAAAGGATTCGGCACCGGTATCATGACGGACGTCTGCAGCTCTTCCCGCAGGACGGCACGGACGGTTTCTTCACGGCACTGTTTCAAAAGAACGGAGAGTCGGATGGACAGAATTGATTTGAAAAATCTGACGAAGGACGAGCTTACGGCGGAGATGCTCCGAATCGGAGAGAAGCGATTCCGCGCCGACCAGATGTATTCCTGGATGCATCAGAAGCTCGCGGCTTCCGTATCGGAGATGACCAACCTTTCGGAGACCCTTCGAAAGAAGCTTTCCGAAGAGTTTGATTATACCTGTTTACAAAAAGAAGTAATGCTCCTTTCCGAAAAAGACGGGACGCGCAAGTACCTGTTCCGCCTTGCCGACGGAAACGTCATCGAAAGCGTCATGATGCGGTACCATCACGGGAATTCCGTCTGCATTTCCTCGCAGGTCGGCTGCCGCATGGGCTGCACGTTCTGCGCCTCGACAATCGGCGGGCTTGTAAGAAATCTTTCCGCGGCGGAAATGCTCGATCAGATTTATGCCGTGCAGCGCGATACCGGCGAGCGCGTGAGCAACGTGGTCGTGATGGGAACCGGCGAGCCGCTTGACAATTACGACAATCTGATCCGGTTCATCAAGATGCTTTCCGCTGAGGACGGGCTCAATATCAGCCGTAGAAACATCACCGTTTCGACATGCGGCCTTGCGGATAAGCTTAAGAAGCTTGCGGACGAGGACCTCGGAATCACGGCTGCGCTTTCCTTACACGCACCTGATGACGAGCTCAGAAAAAAGCTCATGCCGGTTGCGAAAAAGTACTCCCTCGCCGAGGTGATGGAGGCTGTTGATTACTATATTGAAAAGACCGGAAAAAGGATGACGGCGGAGTACAGTCTCATTCAGAACGTGAACGATACACCCGAGCATGCAAGGAAGCTGATTGCCCTTCTTCACGGTCGAAAATGCCATGTAAATCTGATTCCCGTGAACCCCGTAGAGGAGCGGGAATACCGCCGTTCACATATTACAAATGTATTAACTTTTCAGAATTTACTTGAAAAAGCCGGCATAAATGTTACTATTAGAAGGGAAATGGGCACGGATATCAATGCCGCATGCGGACAGCTGCGCAGACATTTTGAGGAGGAGCACAAGGGATGAAGGCTATCGCGTTAACCAATGTCGGTAACAAACGAAGCATGAATCAGGACTTTTATTATTGCTCGGATGAGCCTGTGGGAATCCTGCCGAATCTGTATATCGTTGCAGACGGCATGGGCGGTCACAACGCCGGCGATTTTGCTTCCCGCTTTTCCGTGGAACGTTTCGTGAATCTGATTCGTGAAAGCAAGGAGAGAACGCCGATTTCCGCCATCGAAGCCGCTTTGAAGACGACCAACGAGGAATTGATTGCCAAAGCGAAGACGCAGCGGGAATATGAAGGCATGGGCACCACATTTGTCATGGCGACATTGCTTTCGGACGGCTATCTGTTAATCGCGAACATCGGCGACAGCCGTTTATATATTGTCAATGACCGGATCCAGCAGATTACCGAGGATCATTCTTTGGTAGGCGAGATGGTCAGAAACGGGGAACTTAAGAAGGACGAGGCACGGTTCCATCCGCAGAAGAACGTTGTTCTTCGGGCGCTCAGCACAAGAACCGTTGTCAGTCCGGACTTTTACAAGATCCGTGTGAACCGCGGGGATTACATCCTGCTTTGTTCGGACGGACTTTGGGAGATGGTAGAGGAAGGCGAGCTTCTGAAACTTGTCAGCGAGTACGAGGACGTTTCGGATATCGCCGAGAAAATGGTTTTCATGGCCAATGAAAACGGGGGCAAAGACAATATCACCATCATATTAATGAAGGTATAAAGTATCGGAACGGGGATTTAACAAAGAAAGGATGCAGTTCAAATGATTACACCGGGCATGTTTCTGGGTGAACGCTACGAAATCATTGAGAAAATCGGTTCCGGCGGCATGGCAGATGTTTACAAAGCCAAATGCCACCGTCTGAATCGTATGGTAGCAATCAAATTCTTGAAACCGGAATACTCCAGCGATCCGAAATGCGTAACGAATTTCCGTAAAGAGGCGGAATCCTGTGCGGGTCTTACCCATCCGAACATCGTCAGCGTATACGATGTCGGCGACGAGGGCGATCTGCACTATATCGTGATGGAACTGGTGGAAGGAATCACCCTGAAGCGCTATATCGAAAAGCGCGGACAGTTGGATCTTAAGGAAGCAATCGGCATTGCCATTCAGATTGCACAGGGCTTGGAAGCGGCGCATGCGAAGCATGTTGTGCACCGTGACATCAAGCCGCAGAATATCATTCTTTCCCGCGAAGGAAAGGTAAAGGTTGCCGACTTCGGTATCGCAAGAGCCACGACGAGCAACACGATTCAGGAGCTGGCTATCGGTTCCGTTCATTACCTTTCTCCCGAGCAGGCAAGAGGCGGCTACAGCGATGAGCGAAGCGATATCTATTCGCTTGGTATCACGATGTACGAAATGCTTGCCGGCAAGCTGCCGTTTGTCGGTGACAGCAATGTATCTGTTGCCATTGCGCAGATCAACAATACGGCTGAGCCGATTTCCGAAATCAATCCGAACATTTCTCCCGCAGTGGAGAAGATTGTCCGCAAGTGTATGAGCAAGAAGCCCGAGCGCCGTTATCAGGCGGTCGGAGAGCTCATTGCGGATTTGAAGCTTTCGGTAAACAATCCGGAAGGTGACTTCGTAAAGACCGTCAGCACCCAGGTTTCGGATTCTCCGACGAAGCAGATTTCCGGTCCTGAATTAAAACAGATTAAAAACGGCGCGAAGGTCGGCCTTTTCGACGATGACGACACGGACGATGAGGATGAAGATCCGAAGAAGGCCGCAGTTGCCGTCCGCAGAAGAATCGACGATGACCCGGATGACGATATCGACTATGTCGGCAATCTTTGGGAGAAGGTCGGTCTGATCAGCAGCATTTTGCTGATGGTTGCAGTTGCAATCATCGTGGTAATGATTGTCAACAAGACGACCGGTATTTTCAACCGTAACAATACCGGTAATCTGATTAACCCGACCAAACATGTCACCTCAACGCCTACGCCTACGGAAATTCCGAAGAAGGCTGTCATGCCGAATCTGGTCGGACAGACTTACATTTCAGCTTATGCGCAGCTGATGGAACTCGGACTTGACCTGAGAATCGACCAGAAGCCGGCTGAGGTTGCCAGCAAGGATATTCCGGAGGACAGCGTATGTGAGCAGTCTCCGTTAGAGGGAGCGGATCTCACAGTCGGAAGCATTGTCGTTTTGACCCTGAGCATCGGTAAAGGAAACATGAAGGTTCCGGATGTAAAGGGTATGCCCATTGATAAGGCCAGACTTCTTCTGGAACAGTTGAATGTTACTGAAGAGGGTGAATCGGATGACAGTGAAATCGGAACGGTTCTTCGAACCAATCCGGTTGCGAATACCGAAGTAAAGAAAGGCTCCGAAATCATCGTATACGTTTCAACAGGTCCTGAAATGGTAACCATTCCGCGCGTCATCGGCATGACCCTTGCCAACGCGGAGAAGACCATTAAGGCTGAAGAACTGAAATACGAAATCATCGAGGAGTATTCTGATGTTGAAGCCGGCGTTGTATTCGAACAGTCGCCCGGTGATAATACCTCGGTGAAGAAGGGCTTTAAGGTTTCGATTTACGTAAGTAAAGGACCGGAGCCGACCCCTTCGCCGACACCGACTCCGTCTCCGGAGCCGACCCCTTCACCGACTCCTACGCCGGTCCCGACTCCGACTGAGGATGTCGCACCGCCTGATAACCAGGGCAGTGAAGGAGAATGACAGGGAAGGCATGATGGAGACAACCGGTAAAATTGTAAAAGGAGTCGGAGGACTCTATCAGGTTTATGTGGAAGACCTTGGTCCGGTGAACTGCCGGGCCAAGGGCATTTTACGATATAATGGTACCCGTCCGCTTGTCGGAGACGACGTAAGACTGACCGTAATCGGACAGAACGAGGGAAATATCACGGAAATCCTTCCGCGCAGAAATTCCCTGATCCGTCCCGCGGTCGCCAATGTCGACCAGGCGATGATTGTGTTCGCCGTGCGCGATCCCGAGCCGCATCTGAACCTTTTGGACCGGTTCCTTTTGTGGATGCAGACGGAACAGGTTCCCGTCGTCATCTGTTTCAACAAAACGGACAAGGCGACCGAAGAGGAACTCAAGAGGTTTGAGCGGATTTACCGGGGAAGCGGCGCAACGGTCGTATTTTCCAAAGCGAACGATGCGAACAGTATGGACGGCGTGTATCAGGCGCTTTTAGGGAAGACCACGGTGCTTGCAGGACCTTCCGGCGTCGGTAAATCAACCATCATGAATTATGCGAACCCGTCTGCCTGTGCGGAAACGGGCGAGCTTTCCGAAAAAATCATGCGCGGCCGGAATACGACCCGCCATTCGACCTTGATGTATGTAACCAAGGATACCTATCTCTGCGACACGCCGGGCTTTAGTTCGCTGTTTCTGCCGGAGATGAAACCGGAGGAACTCGACTTGTACTATCCGGAGTTCGCGGATTACAGAGATCAGTGCAGATTCCCGGACTGCGCCCATAAAAAGGAGCCGGGCTGCGCGGTGAAGGAAGCGCTTGAAGCCGGCAGAATTGAGCCGGAGCGGTACGAAAGCTATTCGGTTTTATACGATGAACTCGTTTCCGCAAAGAAACGATAAATGTGACCCGGAAAGGAAGCAATCATGAAAGAATCCGGAATTAACCGGCTGTCCCCGTCCATTCTTGCGGCGGATTTCAACATTTTAGGCGAGCAGATTGAAGCCGTCTCAAAAGCCGGGGCCGACTTTCTGCACTTTGACGTCATGGACGGCCTTTTCGTTCCGAGCATCAGCTTCGGAATTCCCGTTCTTGCAAGCATCCGCAAAAAGACGGATATGTTTCTCGATGTGCATCTGATGATTAAAGACCCGATCCGCTACGTGAAAACGTTTGCGGAGGCAGGCGCCAATCTGATTACGGTGCATTATGAGTCATGCGAGAATGTTTCGGAGACACTTGCGGCAATCCGGGAGACCGGCAAAAAGGCCGGCATCACGATTAAGCCCGGAACCGATGTTTCGGTGCTTGAAGCATATAAAGAGGACGTCGATCTGATTCTGATCATGTCGGTGGAACCGGGCTTCGGCGGGCAGAAGCTTCTGCCGGAGACATTTGACCGTTTAAGAGCAGTCCGGAAGATGATTTCCGGCATGAAAAAGCCTCCGCTTCTTGAGGTGGACGGCGGCATTACGCTTGACAACGTAAAAGACATTCTTGAGGCAGGCGCCGACACAATTGTTGCCGGAAGCTCCGTCTTCCGCGGCGACATTGCGGAAAATGTGACCGCCTTCGAGAAGATTCTCAAGAAAAAAGCAGGCGGAAAAGGAATTCCGCTTCGTTAATCTGTTATTACGGTATTTGAAGGAGATATAAGATTCATGAAATTAGGAATCGTCGGACTTCCCAACGTCGGGAAGAGCACATTGTTCAATTCCCTGACGAGGGCAGGCGCGGAATCGGCCAACTATCCGTTCTGTACGATTGACCCGAACGTAGGTGTCGTAACGGTACCGGATGAGCGGCTTACGGTATTGACCGAAATGCATAAGAGTAAGCGCACAATCCCGGCTGTCGTCGAATTTGTCGACATCGCGGGCCTTGTAAAGGGTGCTTCCAAGGGAGAGGGTCTCGGGAACCAGTTCCTTTCCCATATCAGAGAAACTGACGCCATCGTGCATGTGGTACGCTGCTTTGAGGATTCGAACATCATTCACGTGGACGGAACCGTAGATCCCGTAAGAGATATCGAAACCATCAACCTTGAGCTGATTTTTGCCGACCTCGACACCGTCGAGCGCCGTATTGCAAAGGTCGGAAGAGCGGCAAGCTTTGACAAGGTGCAGGCTAAAGAGTTCGAGATGCTCAAGAAGATTAAAGAGCTTCTCGAGGACGGCAAAAAGGCTTCCGACTTTACAACCGATGACGACGATGAAATCGGCTGGCTCCGCGGCTATTCGCTTCTTACGAGAAAGCCCGTCATCTACGCGGCCAATGTTTCGGACGACGACATCGCCGATGACGGCGTGAATAATCCTTACGTGCAGAAGGTTCGCGAGTTCGCAAAGGAAGAGGGCTCAGAGGTATTTGTCATCTGTGCAAGACTCGAGGAGGAGATTTCCGAGCTTGAGGAAGAGGAACGCAAGGAATTCCTGACCGAGATGGGACTTGAGGAAGCGGGTCTTGAAAAGCTGATTCGCGCAAGCTATCATCTGCTCGGTCTGATCAGCTTCTTAACGACCGGTCCCGACGAGACGAGAGCCTGGACGATTACGAACGGCACGAAGGCCCCGCAGGCAGCCGGCAAGATTCATACGGACTTCGAGCGCGGTTTCATCCGTGCGGAGGTGGTTGCCTACAATGACCTTGTGGCATGCGGCGGCATGACGGCGGCAAAGGAAAAGGGTCTGGTCCGTTCCGAAGGCAAGGAATATGTCGTAAAGGACGGAGACGTTGTACTGTTCCGCTTTAACGTTTAGGACTGAAAGGAGAACGGGATATGCCCGGCTTACAATTCGGTTTTACGGATATCGGTTTTCCGAATCTGGGATTATACTTTAAAAATGTCCGCGACAGCATTACCGTATTTGACGTCCGCATCGCATTTTACGGAATCATCATCGGTCTCGGGATGATTCTCGGGTATCTGGTTGCGGAGTGGACGGCGAGAAGGACGGGGCAGGATCCCGAGAAGTATCTGGACTTTACGATCATCGCCATCGTCATCAGTGTCGCCTGTGCGCGGCTTTACTATGTCATTTTCAACTGGAAGAGTTTTTCCGACAACCCTGCTTCCGTTTTCAATTTGAGGACCGGCGGACTTGCCATTTACGGCGGGGTGATCGGAGGCGTAACGACGGCTATCGTATTTGCCAAAATCAAGAAGCTGAACATCGGACAGTTTCTCGACACGGCAATTCTCGGACTTCTGACCGGTCAGGTCATCGGACGCTGGGGCAATTTCTTTAACCGTGAGTGCTTCGGCACTTATACGGACAGCCTTTTTGCCATGCGCGTCGATGTTACGGACGCCGCGATGGAGTTCAACCCGGCAACAAGCATTGAGTTCGTTAACAACATGTTCGCCGGCAAGCCGCAGGCACTCGAGAACGTTATGAAGATTCGGGAAAATGCGATCGTTACCGAATCGGGTACCTTCATTCAGGTACATCCGACGTTCCTTTATGAATCGCTTTGGAATCTGGCTCTTCTGGTGCTGTTGATTCTTTACACGAAGCATAAGAAGTTCCACAGTGAAATCTTTCTGCTGTATCTGGTCGGATACGGCATCGGAAGATTCTGGATTGAGGGACTTCGGACCGACCAGCTTTTCCTGTTCAACACCTCGATTCCGGTATCGCAGGCACTCAGTGCGCTGCTGGCCGTATTAGGCGCTTTACTTTACGGAATCCTGTTCCTTTTGAACCGGAAGAAGAAAGCCGCTTCGGAAGGAAAAAACGACTGAAAATAAGATTGAAACACCCGCTCATAAGGCGGGTGTTTTTTTGTGTTTAGGAGACGAAAAATACGGTCTTCGGGCGGTGTAAAAACTGTCCGCGGGCCGTATTTTTTTCGAGGACGGAAAAAATCGAACAAAATGTAAAAATTTCATAAAAAAAGTGCTTGCAATTTGAGAAAAACCTTTGTATAGTAAAGATGTGGAGCGAAATGGAGCATTTTGCCACAAAAATGGTACGAAGTGGAGACACGATGAACAAACTCGCCGGAAAATTCGAGCACACCTGCGACGCCAAGGGCCGCATCATTGTTCCCTCCAAAATCCGTGAGGTTTTGGGAGAGAGCTTTATTGTGACACTTGGTATGGACGGCTGTTTGTACATTTTCTCCGACGACGGCTGGGATAAGTTCACGGAACAGCTTGAGAAGCTTCCGGGAACGATTGATTACCGCAGAACGAAGCGTTACTTCATGGCGAATGCAGCGAGCTGCGATATCGATAAGCAGGGAAGAACACTGATTCCCGCAGCACTTCGCGAAAGAGCCGGCATTGATAAGGATGTTGTTCTTGTCGGCATGATCGATAAGGTTGAGGTTTGGAGCAAGGAACGCTTCGATGCACTTGACAGTTTTGAATCCGTAGATGAAATCGTTGAGAGTTTGAGCGAGTACGGCATCAGCTTCTGAGGAGGCGGACATGGGAGAATTCAAGCACCGTTCCGTGCTTCTTGCGGAAGTCATAGAGGGACTTAACATTAAGCCCGACGGAATCTACGTTGACGGAACGCTCGGCGGCGCAGGACATTCCTTTGAAATCGCAAAACGGCTTACGACTGGCAGACTCATCGGAATTGACCGGGACGGAGATGCGATTGCAGCCGCGACGAAACGCCTCGAGCCTTTTAAAGACCGCGTGACAATCGTCCGGAACAATTACGAGAATATGATTTCCGAACTCGGAAATCTCGGAATAAAAAAGGTTGACGGAATCCTGTTAGACCTCGGCGTTTCCTCCTATCAGCTGGACACCTCTGAGAGAGGATTTTCCTACATGGCTGACGCAAGACTCGACATGCGGATGGATGACCGGGAGGAAAGAACGGCAGAAGACCTGGTCAATGACATGAGCGAGCAGGAGCTTTACCGAATCATCAGGGATTACGGAGAGGACCCCTTCGCCAAGAACATCGCGAAGCACATCGCCGCTTACCGGGCGAAGAAGAGAATCGAAACTACCGGGGAGCTTGTGGAAATCATCAAAGCAGCCATCCCTGCAAAGGTAAGAATGACCGGCGGACATCCCGCCAAAAGAACGTTTCAGGCAATCCGAATCGAGCTTAACCGTGAGCTCACCGTTTTATCGGAATCGCTTGACGGAATGATTCGGGCCCTGAACCCGGGCGGAAGGCTCTGCATCATCACCTTCCACTCCCTCGAAGACCGAATCGTCAAATCCGCCTTCAAAAAGGCGGAGAACCCCTGCATCTGCCCGCCGAAGCTTCCGGTTTGCATGTGCGGCAGAAAGCCTCTCGGAACGGTCATCACCAAAAAGCCGATTCTTCCGAGCGAGCAGGAAACGGAAGAAAATCCCAGATCTAAAAGTGCGAAGTTGCGCATTTTCGAAAATGTGATAGAATAGGAAAGGAGATTGCCGCCATGGCAGCTTATCAGGAAAGAAATCAGAACGTAAAGAGAAATACGAGAATACAGAACCAGGCCTACATTGACGGCAATACCGTAAGGAAGCCTGCTTACCGGCCCGAGACCGCTCCCGAGAACAGACCGGAAGAAGTTGTAAAGCCGAAGAGAGACCTGAACAGAAGACCGCTCGTCGGTTTCCGCCGCGAGATGGATTTCTTCACACTCGGAATCATCTGCATAGCGCTTGCGATGATCGCATTCTGCGGCATCCGCTATCTGAGAGTAAGAGGTCAGGTTACCGAGCTCGATAAGGCTCTTACTAAGCTGAACAAAGAGTACAAGACACTTCAGGGCGAGAACGATGATCTGCTTTATGCAATCGCCGATGACATCAACCTGAACGAGGTATACGAGATTGCCGTAGGAAAGCTCGGCATGGTATATCCGAATGAAAATATGGTTGTGGAATTTCAGTGCGTCGGCGGCGGCTACGTAAGACAGTTCGCCGATATTCCGGATGCCGCAGAGGAAGGCACAACGGATACCGTTACCAAGGTTCTCCGCCGTTTGCTGAAATAATCCCGATGTAAGGAGAATGCTCCTATGAGTGCAGCCGAAACGCACGGCACGTTGGGCCGTAAGAAGAAAAAGAAAATCTTTACCCGCAAAATGCAAGCAAGATTCTTGCTTGTTTTTTGCGTTGTTTTGGCAGGTTTTTTTGTTCTGATCATCCGAATCATGACGCTGCACCAGAAGCACGGCATCGATTATTCGAACGCCGTATTGAGCCATCAGAGCTACGTTAACACGAATATCCCGTACGAGCGCGGCAAGATTCTTGACCGGAACGGCGCCGTTCTCGCCAAGAACGTTGTTACCTATAACGTCATTCTCGACCCGAGCGTCGTGAATGCCAACAACGGCATGTATGTGGAGCCGACGATCAATGCCATTACAAAGGCATTCAGCTTAAATGCAGCCGACATCCGCACGATTTTGAAAGAGAAGCCGGACAGCAAATACATCATCCTTTTGAAGGACCGCCCGTATGAAGAGGTTAAGCACTTCAACGAGCTGCAGGAAGCCAACCACAAGGTTGTTAAGGGCGTCTGGTTTGAAACCAAGTTCAGCCGCGTATATCCTTACGGAAGCCTGGCGTCGCATGTCGTCGGATTTATCAACTCCGATCATTCCACCGGCATCGGCATTGAAAAGATGTATGACAGCTACCTGACCGGCAAATCCGGACGGGAGAGCGGTTATTACGACAACGAGCTGAACCTGATTGAAAAGACCTGGCCCGCACAGGACGGCGATACGGTTTATTCCACAATCGACGTTGCCGTGCAGACGGCCGTTGAAAAGCATATCAAAGAGTTCAACGCGACAACCGGCTGCGAAAACATCGGTGTCATCGTTATGAACCCGAACAACGGCGAAATCTACGCCATGGCCAGCAACGAAGGCTTTGATCTGAATGATCCCTTCAACGTGCCGGAGCCTGCTTCAACCGGAAACGACAACACGACGCAGTCCTCGAGTGAAAGCGAAGACAAGTCTTCCGATTCCGAAGAAGGAAACAGCGCCGAGGATGCAGAGAAGGCAGCAAAAAAGGAAAGACAGGACCGTCTCGACCGGATGTGGAAGAATTTCTGCATCCAGTACACCTTTGAGCCCGGTTCCACCTTCAAGTGCATTACCGTTTCCGCAGCGCTTGAGGAAGGGCTGGCCACCCCGGAAAGCACATATTGGTGCGCCGGCATGATGGAACTCGACCAGTATAAGATTAAGTGTAACGCCAAGCACAGCCAGGTAACGCTTGAGCAGTCGCTCATGAATTCCTGTAATATGGCGATGATTGATATTTCCTCCAAGCTCGGAAAGTCGACCTTCCGGTCGTATCAGGAACGCTTCGGCTTCGGATACATGACCGGCATCGATCTTCCTGCCGAGGAAAAGGGCATTCTGATTCCCGAGTCCAACCTGAACCTCGTTGAGCTGGCAACAAGCAGCTTCGGTCAGGGCTTTAACGTGACGATGGTGCAGATGGCCGCGGCCTACAGCTCCATCGTTAACGGCGGATATTATTATACGCCTCACGTTGTTAAGAAGATTGTGAACTCCGAAGGCGCAACGGTTTATGAAGCGAAAAATACGATTGCTGCCCGTACGGTTTCCAAATCCACCGCAGAGTTCATCCGTAAGGCAACCCTTGAAACCGTTCGCGGCGGTACTGCCAGGAAGGCTTCCGTAAAGGGCTATGATGTCGGCGGAAAGACCGGTACCGCGCAGAAGGGTATCCGTGCAGAGGGACGTTACATCGTTTCGTTCATCGGAAGTGTTCCGGCCGAGAATCCCCAGGTCGTCATCTACGTTGTCATCGACGAAGTGCATAACGAAGAACTGCACAACAAGAGCACGCCGGCTACGCAGCTGACGTCCGAAATCCTGAAGGACATTCTGCCGCACCTCGGTTTGTATCCGTCTGACGGAGAAATCGACTATGGCGTTGAGATTGATCACGAAGATGAAGAAGCAGGAGATATCATGGGTCCCGATGACCATGACCATGATCACTGATTTAAAAGGAGCACAAAGATGGAGCTTAAAGACAAGAAGGTCGTTATCATCGGTGCCGGAAAGAGCGGCATTTCCGCATGTAAACTTCTGACGGAGGAGGGTGCCGACATCACGCTTTATGACGGCAACGAAAAGCTGAATCCGAACGAAGTACGCGAAAAGCTCGGTCCGGATTTCACCGGCAAGATTCTGATCGGAGAATTCCCGAAATCACTTGAGGAGCAGGCGGAACTTGTCATCGTAAGCCCCGGTGTTCCGAGAGACCTTCCGTTCTTACAAAGACTCGACGAAGCCGATGTCCCGATCTGGGGCGAGGTAGAGCTCGCATACCGTTTCGCAAAGGGTAAGCTGATTGCCGTCACCGGCACGAACGGTAAGACGACGACAACGGCTCTTACCGGCGAAATCATGAAGCTTTTCTTTGAGAAGGTTTTCGTGGTCGGAAACATCGGAACGCCGTATACCGATTTTGCAAAGCAGATGACCGATGACAGCGTGACGGTTGCCGAGATGAGCAGCTTCCAGCTTGAGTCGGTGGAAGAGTTCCATCCGTGCGTCAGCATGATTCTGAACATCACTCCCGACCATCTGAACCGCCATCATACGATGGAGGCCTACACTGCCGCAAAATTCAACATTGCGGCCAACCAGACGCCCGGTGAGGTCTGCATCCTGAATTACGAGGACGAAAGACTCCGTGAGGGTGCGAAGGATCTTCACACGAAGATTTTCTGGTTCAGCAGCTCCCGCGTGTTAAAAAGAGGATTGTATCTTTCCGGCGATCTGATCATGTATAACGACGGAACAAAGGAAGAAACGGTTATTAATGTGCATGAGATGAACATCATCGGAAAGCACAATTACGAAAATGCGATGGCCGCCATTGCGGCCGGCATTTCGATGAAGGTCCCGATGGATCTGATTCGCGAAGCTCTCCGGAATTTCGTTGCCGTGGAGCACAGAATCGAATATACCGCAACCAAGAACGGCGTATTGTATTATAACGATTCGAAGGGCACCAATCCGGATGCTTCGATTCAGGCCGTTAAGGCCATGACAAGACCGACGCTTTTAATCGGCGGCGGCTATGACAAAGGCTCCGTATACGACGAGTGGATTGCCACCTTCCCCGGAACCGTTAAGACGCTCATCCTGATGGGCCAGACGGCCGATAAGATTGAGGAAACGGCAAGACGCATGGGATTTACCGCAATCGTGCGTGTGAACAGCATGGAAGAGGCAGTGAAATACTGCTACGAGAATGCAAAAAGCGGAGATGCGGTCCTGCTTTCCCCGTGCTGCGCAAGCTGGGGCATGTTTAAAAACTACGAGGAGCGCGGTGAAATCTTCAAGAATCTTGTAAGAGCGCTTCCCGATTAAGGATTAAGAGGAACTACTGTGGCAAAGGATTTATCGACAATCAAGAGTTCGCTGCGTAAGGAAGAGGGCGGCCGTGAGGACAGAAAAAAGGTGAGTGCGGAAAAGCACTATTATGACTACACCCTTTTGTTCCTGATCCTCTTTTTGACGTGCTTCGGTATCGTCATGATTTACAGCATCAGCGCCTTCAATGCAACGAAATACTACGATAACGCCACGCTGTTCGTAAGAAACCAGGCGATTTTCGCGGTCGGCGGATTCGTCGTCATGATTCTTGTCTCCAAATTCGATTATCACTGGTATATCAAAAAGTTCGGCACGAAGGGCTTTCAGTTCAGCCTTTTGACGGTTGCTTATATTGTATGCCTTTTGCTGCAGCTTTTCGTTTTGAAGTTCGGCGACGGAACGAACGGTTCGAACCGCTGGATTCCGATCGGCTTCTTCAAGCTGCAGCCGTCAGAGCTTACCAAGGTTATGATTGTTCTGATGACTGCCTATATTGTATATGTTTCCCCAAAGCGCCTGGACCGCTTCTCGGGTTACGCAAGACTTTTGGTGTTTACCGCCCCGGTTATCGCGCTTATTGCCGTGGAAAATCTGACGACAGCCGTCATCATCGGTGCTGTCGTTATGGTTGTGCCGTTTGTTTCCAGCCGTAAGGTATTGTATTTCTTCGCGGTACTCGGCGCGGTTATCCTCATCGGCATTCTGTTCATTCACTTTAAGGGGTACCGTCTTGCCCGTATCGATGTCTGGAAGGACATTGAAAACACGCCGGGCGGCTATCAGATTTTACAGGGCTTATATGCCATCGCGAGCGGCGGCTGGTTTGGTAAGGGACTCGGCAACAGCATCCAGAAGCTCGGCTACATTCCCGAGGTTCATACCGATATGATTTTCACCTGCATCATCGAAGAGCTCGGCATTGTCGGCGGCCTTTTGCTGATCTGTGTTTATATCATTCTGCTGATCAGAATTTATAAGATTGCGGCCAATGCGCCGGATCTTTTCGGTTCCTTAATCTGTGTCGGCGTCTTTGTTCAGATTGCTCTGCAGGCCATTTTGAACATTGCCGTTGTCACCAATACGATTCCTTCTACCGGAATTCCGCTTCCGTTCATCAGCTACGGAGGCAGTTCTCTGGCCTTTCTCATGCTCGAAATGGGCCTCGTTCTGAATGTATCCAATCAGATTGATTACAATGCGCAGCTGCCGCAATAGGGAGTAATATATGGCGAAAGTCGTCAAACTGGAAAAAAGAAGCGAAAAGCTTCTGAAGATTTTGATGTTTCTGCTTCTTGCGGTACTGATTCTTTCCGTCGCAGTTGTATTCTTCAAAAAGAAGTACCGGATCGATCCGAAAACAGATGTCTCCGTAACGATCATCGGCATGAGTAATCGGTATACGGAGGAGCAGATCCGGGACTGTGTTCTCAACAAATGGTATCACGATTACTGGATTCTCACCAAATGGTATTACAAGTATAAATCGGTTCCGACCCTCCCTTATCTGGAGAAAATCACGGTCAATGTGACAAAGGAAGGGAAGATTGAAATCCGCGCTTATGAGAAAATGCCCATCGGCTGCATCAAAGAGATGAACTATTTTCTCTATTTTGATTCCGACGGGGTCATCGTATCTTCAAAAACAGAAAATGTGGAAAAACTGCCGGTCATCACCGGACTGACCTATTCGAAGGTGACGATGTACCAGCCGTTCGAAACGGAAAAGTCGAATCTGGCACGGGTTGTCATGAATATCGTACGACAGCTGCAGAAAAGCGAAATTACTGCATCCGAGATACATTTCGGGGAAGACGATGAGGTCATTTTATGGTGCGACGGCAACCGTTTTGACCTCGGAACGAGGGATGCATACGACGTTCAGATCGCCATGATACGCGGAATTTTGGACAGAATTGACGGTTCGCAGCTAAAATACGATTTTCACATGGAAAATGTCGAGAATATCACGGATAATGTAAATGCTACACTTATAGAAAGACAGTCTGTAGAATGAAAGTCGAAAAATTTGCACCGTGTAGAATAAATTTAAAAAAAGTCAGTGTTTTTCAAAATTCTACTTGCATCTCACGAGTTTTCGTACTATAGTATTATTAGATTTTTGTCAGGTGCGGGCGATTTTTCCGCCCCGTCATATAAATAATTAGGAGGACAAACCCTTGCTTGAAATTAAAGGTGATGAGAGAGAAGCCGGTGCAAAGATTATCGTAATCGGTGTCGGCGGCGCAGGTAACAATGCGGTTAACCGAATGATTGAAGAGGGCATTCAGTGTGTTGAGTTCGTATGTGTGAACACCGACCGTCAGCATCTGAAGAACTGTAAGGCTCCGACCTGCATTCAGATCGGCGAGAAGCTGACCAAGGGATTGGGTGCCGGTTCTCAGCCCGACGTAGGAGAGAAGGCTGCAGAAGAAAGTAAAGAAGAATTAACCCAGATGATTAAGGGTGCTGATATGGTATTTGTCACCTGCGGTATGGGCGGCGGTACCGGTACCGGTGCAGCTCCCGTTGTAGCGCAGATTGCGAAGGAGCTCGGCGTTCTGACCGTCGGCATCGTAACGAAGCCTTTCCGTTTCGAAGCGAAGCAGCGTATGGCCAATGCCATTGCCGGTATCGAAAGACTCCGTCAGCATGTTGACACTTTGATTGTAATCCCGAATGACCGTCTGCTTGAGATTGTTGACCGTCGTACGACGATGCCTGAGGCACTCAGAAAGGCCGATGAGGTTCTTCAGCAGGGTGTTCAGGGTATTACCGATCTGATTAATGATACGGCTCTGATCAACCTCGACTTCGCGGATGTACAGACCGTTATGAAGGATAAGGGCATTGCCCACATCGGTATCGGTTACGGAACCGGTGATGACAAGTGCATGGAAGCCGTTAAGCAGGCTACCACATCCCCGCTTCTTGAGACGAACATCGAGGGCGCAAGCCATGTCATCCTGCAGATTGCCGGTGCTGTCAGCCTGATTGAGGTTAACGAGGCTGCTACTTATGTACAGGAGCTTTGCGGAGAGGATGCCAACATCATCTTCGGTGCCATGTATGATGAAACGATTCCGGACCAGTGCCGCATCACGGTTATTGCTACCGGACTTGATGAGACGGCCAGCAAGGGTTCCAGCCAGTCTTCCGCATCCCGCGGAAATTACTACGGCGGAAACACGCAGAAGAAGTCCCAGCCTTCGGCTCCGGGATATACCGGTTTCGGTTTCATGAACAGCCGTACCACTTCTTCCGTTGCAAAGCCTGTTTCCCAGCCCGTCAGTCCCGCTCCGGCTCCGAGCCCTGTCGTACAGACGCCGAAGCCCGTATTCGTGCAGACGCCGCATGAGGAAGCTGCTGCTCCCGTTGTAAAGAAGCCTGAAGCAAAAGAGAATTCCGGAAGCGGAATCAAGATTCCCGAATTCCTTCAGAAGAATAAGCGGTAATACAGATTAAGATTTTGATGATCGGAACCGGTAAAAGCCGGTTCCGATTTTTTTATTGAAGCAGCAGGTAAATCGTGATATAATTTTATGCGTAAGTCCGGAGGGAAAGCCCTTCCGGAAGGGACGCATGTTTTTGGAGGCATCATATGGATCAGAACAGACCTACCGGCAGAAAAAAGAATGTAACCGGAACTGGTGCAGAAGTACATAAGAGAGAAGAAGGTCTCGGAACCGGTCCCGTCGGACAGGGATACGGCTCTCATAATACCGTGAATCCGGGCGGCGGCTCTTCGATGGGCGGCTCGGGAATCAAGCGTGCCGCAGGCGGCGGTTCGATTCTTCTTGTCATCATTCTTTTGCTTTTGGGCTCCAAAGGCAACCTGGGCAGCATGCTCGGCGGATTGCTCGGCGGAGGCGGTACGAATGACGGTGGGGATACCGGCACGGATATCGTCGTAACCCAGCAGCAGGATCCCACACCCACGCAGAAGGTTGACCAGACCGTTGTTAAGGGTGCCAGAGAGAAGAGAACCGCGTTAAAGGGCAACGGTAAGGATACCGTTACCATCATGGTTTACATGTGCGGTACCGATTTGGAATCCAAGTACGGCATGGCAACGAATGACCTGAATGAAATGAAGAACGCGAAATTCGGCGACAATGTGAAGATCATTGTTCTGACCGGCGGCTGTTCCAAATGGAAGACTCAGGGCATCTCCAATGATGTGAATCAGATTTATCAGGTGAAATCCGGTTCTGTCACGAGACTGGAAGCCAACTTCGGCAAGAAGGCCATGACGGACCCGACCAACCTTTCCGATTTCATTAAATATTGTTCAAAGAATTATCCGGCAGACCGGAACTTCCTGATTCTTTGGGATCACGGCGGCGGATCTGTCAGCGGATACGGCTACGATGAAAAGAACAGCAGATCGGGCTCCATGAATCTGGCGGGCCTGAATACCGCTTTGAAGTCGGCCGGCATGACATTTGACATCATCGGCTTTGACGCCTGCCTGATGGCTACGGCGGAAACGGCTCTGATGCTTGATAACTATGGTGATTATCTGATTGCCTCCGAGGAAACCGAACCCGGCATCGGCTGGTATTACACGAACTGGCTGACCCAGCTCGGCAACAATACCTCCATCCCGTCGACCACGCTCGGCAAGACAATCATCGACGATTTCGTATCGACCTGTGCAAAGCAGTGCCGCGGTCAGAAGACGACGCTTTCCCTGATTGACCTTGCGGAATTTGCCTATACGGTTCCCGGCGCACTGAGCGATTTCTCCAAGTCCGTAAGCGGTAAGCTGAAGGAGAAGGACTACGAGACCGTTTCGAAGGCACGTGCAGGCACGAGAGAGTTCGCACAGAGCACCAAGATCGACCAGGTTGACTTAACGAACCTCGCCCTTAATATGAATACGAAGGAAGGAAAGGCGCTTGCCAAGGCCATTCAGGGCGCTGTCAAGTACAACCTGACTTCCAACAATATGACCAATGCGTACGGCGTTTCGATTTACTTCCCTTACCAGAAGACCTCGAGCGTTGACAGCGCATGCAGAACCTACAACCAGATCGGCATGGATTCCGATTACGCAAACTGCATCCGTGAGTTTGCTTCCCTGGAAACCTCCGGGCAGATTGCGGGCGGCGGCACAAGCTCGCCTCTTGGGTCACTGTTTGATCTCGGCAGCTCGATCGTCGGCGGTGACGGCGGCGGTTCGGACCTTCTTTCCTCGCTTCTGAGCGGCTTCTTAAGCGGTGGCCGCAGCGTGGAGGGAATGAATCCCGATGAGACGGAATTCCTGAAGGATCAGAATACGGATGAGCTTGCCTCCTATGTTTCCGAGCATATGCTGAGCGGCGACCTCCGCTTCGTGAAGAAGGGGAACGATTATGTTCTCACACTTTCCGAAGACAACTGGAACATGGTTCACCGTGTGGATAAGAACATGTTCGTTTACGATGGCAAAGGATACATCGACCTCGGACTCGACAACGTATATTCGTATGACGAGCAGGGCAATCTGATTGCCGATACCGAGAAGACCTGGGTTGCCATTAACAATCAGGTTGTTCCTTATTATCATACCGATTCTTCCGTTGTGGACGGAAAGGAATACTTCTTCGGTTATATCCCTGCTGATGTAGACGGAGAGCGCTGTGAGATTCAGGTTTGCTTCGATGACGAAGGCAAGGGCAGCATCATCGGTGTTCTTCCCGTTTATAAGGACGGGGAGACAGATACCGTTGCCAAGGGACTTGAGAGCCTTACCGTAGGAAGTAAGATTGATCTGATCTGCGATTACTACAGCGAGGACGGCACCTATCTTGACAGCTACTATTTCGGAGATCCGATTACGGTGACCGAAGAGATGGTTGTCAGCGATGTGGAATTGAAGGATTACCCCGTCAAGATTCTTTACAGACTGACGGATATGTACAATAACGAGTATTGGACCAGACCGATTCAATAATCGTCAAGCGGAGGAAAGCATGTTTGCAGATATCACGGAACGGGCTTCGGCCTACACGAGACCCGTCAAAACCATTTCGAGACTGTATCGTTCCGACGAGGTGATTCCCGGAACTGCGGCGCTTTTCTTCGTGAACTCCGAGGGTGCAGCCGTCACGACAAGACAGGTTGCGGAAGAAATCATGCGTGCGGCCAGAGTGAATAACCGCTACGAGAGCTTCAAAAAGGAACGTTCCGAGATTCCGCCTGAAAGCAATTTCCGAATTGAAACGAACAGGCTGGAGCGCCGGTACGAATATACGAAGGGGGAAAGCAGGATTCAGTTCCGCTACCATTTCTATAAATGCTTTGAGAAGACCGTACGGTTAAGCATTGAAATGCACACGTTTTACGACATTGCGCTGATCCGCTTCGGAGAGTTTCAGAATCCTGCCTACAGGGGTTATGCCGTATTCCCGAAGAAGGACGCAGGCATCAAGCTTGGCATGAGCGTCATGAAGCTCGGCTTTCCGGTGATGGAGTTCTCCGATTATGCCTATGTGCGTGAGAAGGACGATATCGCCTGGACCCCGACGGGAGAGCATTCCGTTTCGCCTTTTCCGGCGGAAGGAATTGTTGTCAGGACCAAGGAGAACGAAGAGGGGAAGACCTTCTCGTTTGAGATTTCCGGATTCTCCGCAAAGGGGTACAACGGTGCGCCGGTGCTCGCAAAGGACGGAACGCTTGCAGGCATGGTTACGGGAACGGTTACCAGAATGGTGGACGGGGTTCCTGTTGTTACGACGGAATGTGTGAGTGAAAAGGTCATTCGCAGCTTCCTCGAGGAGAAGAAGATCAGATATACGGAAGGACAGAACTGATTCGGTTAAATCTATGAAAAGAATTCGGCGCAGAACGGAAAGAACACTGTTATTACTGGTCTTTCTTTTCTGCGCTCTTTTTATGCGCTCCGTTTCCGCGGAGGAACTGGAGGGGAGTTATCCTTACCAAACAAGCGGAAACTTCGGCCAGCCGAAGGAAGCGGAATATGAGTATGTCTACCGGGACAGTTTTTTCTCATGTTCCTCGTATGAACTGAATATGGACCTTGCGAGAATGGCGCTTCGCGTCGCATTTTCCGGATTCGGATACGGAGAGAATTCCGACGCTTCGAATCTGCTGCCGCTTTTCGACCGTCTCGGGATTACTTACGATGAGAGCACTGTGCATTACGGCATTCCGGGACCCGATACGATCGGCTATGCATACGGCATCCGTGAGATTTCGGAAGACAGCGTGCTGGTTGTTTTGGCTGTCCGTGGCGGGAACTATAAGCAGGAATGGGCCGGCAACTTCACGCTCGGGAATTCCGAAGACCATAAAGGCTTCCTGATCGGCGCTGAGAGCATTTCGAAGGAACTGAGCGCGTATCTGAAGGCGCTTCCGGAAGGGAAGAAGGTTTCGGTTCTTCTGACCGGATATTCAAGAGGGGCTGCCGTTTGCAATCTTGCCGCGGCGGAACTCGACAGGCTTGCTTCTAAGGATGAACTCGGAAGCGTTAAGCCCGAAAACCTGTATGCTTATTGCTTTGCCTGCCCGCTTGTCACAAGAAAGACCGAAGAGGCCGGTAAGGATTTATATGCCAACATCTTTTCGTTCGTGAATCCTGCGGATATCGTGCCGAAGGTGGCACCCGGTGAATGGGACTACTGCCGTTACGGAACAACGTTTCTGCTTCCGTCTCCGGTTCATGATCCGGACTATGATTCCTATGAAGAAGCATTTCTGACAAATCTGAAACGGTATTCCAAAACCGACGACCCGTCAACGGATCCCGGAAGCATCATCATGTTTGACCGGGCGATTGTCATTGTGTCCGATTTGCTCGGTTCTCCGTCGTTTTATACAAGAATCGCCCAGGACACCATCCGCTCCGTTATACTCGGGGACAACTCCGTGACATCCTCGATTGCGGATTATCTGCTCCCGTCGGTGTCTGACTATCTGGACGGACTCGGCGGCGAAGGCGGGCAGGGCGGCGGTGCGATGTCGATGACGGCCACGCATGCGCCGGAATACTACATGGCGCATCTGGATACGCTTGCAGACGGAACAAGACTGCAGACGCTGAAACAGGGCTACGGATATGTCAGCTATGACGGAAAAGCCGAGGTCACCGTATATGACCGGGAGGGTAATCCCGTTGTTTCAGGTGACGGGAAGAGCGTTAAGTTCCTTACAGAGGCAACATCATGCGGCGCGGCATACGGCTTAAAGGGAGAATTCCTTTTTGACTGCAGCGGCGATTCCTGCTACTACGTCGTCGTGACGGCAGGCAAACGGATGAAGGTAACGTTCCGCTGCGGCCTGTTCGACAGCATTGCTTCAAAGGATGCAAAACGCAGCGATTTCGAGAGTGTTTTATTAAAGAAAAATGAGTACGCAATCCTTGTTCTTACCCCCGAAAAGCCGGTATTGTACCGGGGCACCTCGGGAAGCGCAAAGGAGCTTCTTACCGCTTTGATTAACGGTGAGGAGATTAAAGCAGAGAAGGTGAAAGCGGATAAGACGGTTGACGGGTCGGTAAAGGAAAACCCGGACACGCCGATTGCAACGGAGCCGACCCCGACCCCGACCGAAGCGCCGGTGCCGACCGCGACGGTAACGCCTGCGGTTACTTTGCCTGTTACCGAAGCACCTGACGAAATGAAAAAGGAAGGCGGCCCCGGC
>JAFYYS010000003.1 GCA_017546025.1 Lachnospiraceae bacterium
GATAACTATTCCGTCAAAAAGAAAAAAATAATACTCTTATGAACTTTATTCAATTCCCCTATGCAGTTTTGCGAAGTCATAAAATGCATCTTTCTTTCCTCCAAAATTGCACGGTCGTTGCAAGACCTGATTTAATATATCACAGGAAGGTATAAAATTGCAAGAGGAAAATTCATCCGAAAAATGCTTTTCTTTTTTGTGAAAATCCGTCACATTTTCCATTAGGTAAACGGGGCTTACGATTACTCCTTCGGAATCCAGACTCTCATCTCGGAAAGGCCCCTGTTGCCCCATGTATAATACGGAATCAGACGAAGCGTGACGGGCTCTTTTTCAGGCGCTTCAAACGAGTAAAGCTCTTCTCCCGTCGTGATGCGGCTTCCCGAAACGGTAAGCATAGGCATGCCGTCCGGCGCAGCGTCCGGAAGCTCGCGGATCGGCGCGGTTCTGCTGACACGAAGGCCCAAAACGTCGCCGTCATTGTCCGTACCCTCCGCGCAGTATACAAGCGGTCCGCGGAGGAAGGCAATCTTTCCGGTATCTGCTGCCACATGCTGGTTGGCATACACCCTTCTCGCGCTCATATCGATGTCCAGGATGAGCGTATCGCCCGCGCGGAAGTTTCCTTCGATATACGCATAGCCGTCGTCAATGTCCGGCACATACGGCGAGCCGTTTCGAAGAATCGCCGTCTTCTTCGCATAAGAAGGAATCCGGATGGCAAGCCGGACGTTCATCACCTTCTCTACGGTCGGGAAAAATGTGTACAATATATGCCCGGTCTTCGGATAATCGCACTCTACGGTAATCTTTCCGCCGAACTCCTGCTCCATGTCAATCGTGCCGCCGAGATACAGGTGCTGGTATAAAGCCCCGTCCTCCACGCTGTAGGCATATTCGGCAACCGACCCGATCAGTCTCGCCACGTTGGGCGGGCAGCAGGCGCAGGCGAACCAGCCCGGACGCTCCGGCAAAGCATGCCTAAGCGGTGCCGCAACACCGCTTACACCGGGAACCGCCTCCAAAGGATTGACATAGAAGAAACGCTTGCCGTCTAACTGCATGCCGCCGAGCACACCGTTATAAAGCGCACGCTCCATCGTATCGGCATAGATGCCCTTCTTCTCAAGCCGTAACATCTGACGCAGGAAGAAACAGAAGCCGACTGCCGCACATGTTTCGGCATACGCCGTATCGTTCGGCAGATGGTAATCCTCGGTGAAGGCCTCGCCTTCGTAGGCGGAACCGATTCCACCCGTTAAATACATTCTCTTTTTCGTGATGCTGTCATACAGATTCCGGCAGGCCTGCTTCAGCTCTTCATCACCGGTTTCCGCCGCGAGATCGGCCATTCCGGTATAAAGATAGACTGCTCTTACCGCATGTCCGACGGCATCCTTCTGCTCTCTTACCGGCACGTGCGTCTGGTTATACTCAGGCGCCGCGGGATCCTTGCCCCACAAATACCAGCCGCGCTCTTTGCTTTCTTTCTGAAAATACGCGCCCGCGTCCCCGCGCGCGTTAAGAAAATGTGCGGAAAGCTCCTTGTACTTCTCATCTCCGGTCTTACGGTACAGGCGAAGGAGCGCAAGCTCAATCTCCTCGTGTCCAGGGAAGCCCGGATTTCCTTTTGTAATGAAATGGTCGTAAATATGGTCGGCAAAGCGGCACATGACATCAAGAAGCTTTGTCTTTCCGGTGGCGTCCGCATACGCGACTGCCGCCTCAATCATATGGCCGGCACAGTAAAGCTCGTGACACTCCGAAAGATCGGTCCAGCGCTTCCCCGGCTCCTTCACCGTGAAATAGGTATTCAGGTAGCCGTCCTCATGCTGCGCTGCTGCCACGATGTCAATCATCTCGTCGCAGTGCGCCTCAAGCTCCGAATCCGGTGTCAGTTCCAGAGAATACGCAGCGGCCTCAAGCCATTTGGCAACGTCGCTGTCCTGAAATACCATTCCGTAAAACTCCGTGTCGCATTTTCCGTTCTTTAATACTTCCGCTGCGGCACGGAAGTTCTCAACGGCATGGCTTTTCGCAACGCCCTCGACCTCATCCTTTAATACGGCCTCCTGATACGGAAGCACGACGGTGCGGATCTTCTCCTCAAGCGGTGTGAAGAAACCGTCCTTTATCACAAAACGTTTGTTAATGGATTCCATACGTTTCACCTCTTTATTTCTTGCTCCTTTCATTGTACCCAAACTAAATTATTCTCGCAATAGCAAATCTTAATCAAACGTTAATCTTCGTTCAAATATCATTTAAGACTGAAACGTTATACTGACGCCAGTCAAATCAAAAACGCAACAGCAAGGAGGTTGATTCAATTGGGTATTCTGTTACGGTATATCCGAAAAAACATGGCAGAGAAAAAGGGGCGCCTGGTTCTCGTCGTTTTATCCATCGCATTAAGCACCGGTCTTCTGGTTGCCTGCTTAGGGCTTTGGACCACGATTGAGGACAGCTTCACGGAGCCCTCAAGAAAAGCGACAGAAGGTCGCGAGGTAATGCTTCGGGCAGCCGATCAGGTCTGGTTCACGGAGCAGGATTTTACGAATACGGGACTCACCGATTTAACAGGTGAGATTGCACTGACCGGCGTTACGGAGCGCAACGACGAACTCGGCTACGTATCGATTCACGGTCGAACGGCTTATGGCGGAGCAATGAAAAGCGGTTCCTTCTCCGATTGGAAGGAAGCCGGCTGCATCCTCTCCGAGCGTATCGCGAAGGAGCTCAGCCTGAACGAAGGCGACAGCCTTTCGCTTCGCGTAAACGGCATTCCGGTTGAGCTGAAGGTCTGGGGCATTGCGGTAAATGACGGACTCTTCTACTCGGATGCCGCGGATGAATTCTCGGTCATCGTTTCATACAGCTGGCTGAATGAAACACTCGGTGCCGATGGAAAATACAACGTTATGTACGCCAAGGTTCCCGCGGACGGTAATAAGACCGCCGATGAGGACGCCGTGAAGGAGGCGGTCAATAAATTCAACGACGCCAACTCGAGCGTCGCGGCCTACTCCCGCATCGGTCTTGTCGTAATCGCCGACTCTTCCCTTACGATGTCGGTTGCGATGATGTTCGGCATCGTCGTGGTGGTAAGCATCATCATCATAAGCGGCGTATTCAAGCTGATCATCAGCGAACGCCTTACGACCTTCGGAACGTTTCTGAGTCAGGGCGCAACGAAGGGGCAGGTAAGCCGGATTGTTCTTCTTGAGAGTGCGGTTTACGCATGCATAGCAGGCATCTTAGGATGCGCGCTCGGCGAAGGCGTCTTATGGTTCGTCGGAAGAATGATTTCTCCTCTAAAGGATTACGGCATCTATCTTCCGTTTGAGATTTCGTGGACAGGCATCCTGTTCGGCATGGTATTTGCCATCGTGATGTCCGTGACGGCCGCCTGGCTTCCGGTCCGCAAGATCAAAAAGCTTCCGGTCAAGGAGGTCATCTTAAACCAGCTTGACCATAAGCATAAGAAAAAGATTGCAAGTGTCATTGCCGGTTTCGTTCTTCTGATCGCCGGCATCATCGGAAACCGCGCCACGGCAGGCACCTACTCTGCTATGGCTGTGTTCAACATAACCGCCGCGTATATCGGCGTGATTCTGTTGGCACCGGCCGTGATCCGCGCCGTCATGGGTGTTCTTTGTAAGCTTTTCCGTCCGAATACGACGATGTGGCTTGCATGCAACAACATCCGCACCTCGAAGCTTTTAATCAGCAACATCGTGCTTCTGATCATCTCGCTCGATGCCATCTTCTCGGTATCTTCGACCGGCGTGACGATGACGAAGGTCGTGGAGGACGCTTATCAGGAATTCGTTTACGATTACGATGTCTCCCACATCCTTCCGGGAAGCACCGAGGAAAGCGCGTCCGAGCTGCTCTATCAGGAACTCGCGAAGAACGAACACATCGACCGCGAAAGCCTCTGCGCTGTCATCTACGACATCGGCAAGGCCGGAAACGATCAGGACACGCTTCTGATTGCAACCGATCCGGAGCCGTTCGCGGAGTCGAACCTTTACCTGAAACTGAAGCAGGAGCCTTACCGGGAAGGCTACCGTAAGTTTGCGGAAAATGAGGACACCGTCGTCATCACAAAGAGTCTCGCGAGAAACATGGACCTGAAAAAGGACGACGACATCACGATTACGCTCGGCGGAGTGAAGCACACCTATCACATCACCGGCATCATCGACGGCGGTCTTTATAACGGCGGCGCCTTCGTTTTGATGAAACGGAGCGACCTTGCGGAGATTCACCATTCCGGCGACTTCTCAAGCCTTTACTTCAATATCGTCGGAGACGCGGAAGCCGCGGAAGCATCCTTCAAGGATGTCATCAAGAGCTACGGCGCAACGTACGCAAGCCGTGCCGAGGAAACCAAGGCAAATGTGGAGCAAAACGCCATGATTGTGAGCCTGATCGGAATCTTCTCCTATCTGGCCATCGGCATCGCCTCCATCGGCATCTTCAACAACATCGTCATCTGCTTTGCGCAGCGCCGCCGCGAATTTGCCGTCATGGCTTCGGTCGGCATGAACGGCAAGGGAAGAAGACGCCTGATCCTTTGCGAAAGCATGCTGTGCGTGCTCATCGGTGTCATCATCGCCGTTCCGTTCACGCTCCTTGTGAACCGCCTGATTACCGGAATGCTCTATTTTCTCGGCATCCCGTTCGACATTCTCTTCGACTGGAAGGGAACCCCGTTATACCTTGCGGTATTCACGGCAATTGTTTTCCTGGCATCGCTTTCGACCATGCGTAAGAGCAGAAAGCTGAGCGTGGTCGCGGAACTGAAATATGAATAACCTGTATGGAGGAATTGAATCATGAATGCAATTACGATTAAGAATCTCAACAAATCTTTTGTGAACGGCCGTGAGACCGCACATGTATTAAAGGACATCAATCTGACGGTGGAGGATGGCGAGTTCGTTTCCATCATGGGTCCCTCGGGCTGCGGCAAATCCACTCTTCTCTACCTTCTCGGCGGACTCGATACGCCCACCTCGGGAAGCGTCAGCCTGAACGGCGTCGATCTGAGCACCTTGAAGGAGAAGGAGCTTTGCGACATGAGAAGCGACAAGATCGGTTTCGTGTTCCAGTTTTATAATCTCGTTCCGAACCTGAATGTGGAGGACAACATCGCGCTTCCTCTGATGATCGCCGGTAAAAAGCGTTCCTCATATAAAAAGCGCATCGACGAGGTGCTCGAGCTGATTGAGATGACTGATAAGAGAAAGCTCACGCCCCGTGAACTCTCCGGCGGCCAGCAGCAGCGCGTGGCCATCGCAAGAGCACTCGTCTTCGATCCGGAAATCATCTTCCTGGACGAGCCCATCGGAAATCTCGATTCGAAGACCGGCATGAAAATCATGGACCTGTTCCGTCAGATCAACCGTAAGTACCATAAAACCATCGTGCAGGTTACGCACTCCGAAGAAGCCGCCCTTTACGGCACCAAGCTCGTAAGGGTTCGTGACGGCAGCATTGAGTCCGTCGAGGAGCTTGACGGAAAAGGCAACCCCGTTCCGAGCCATAAGGCAGAGAACCGCAAGGTCAGCTAATCCGGACGGAAACGTCAGGATCAACCTCCATATAGATTGCGGGCAGACTGTGTCTGCCCGTTTTTTTGCAAAGGAAAATGACAGAGCCTTCGGTGGGATGTTCCGAAGGCTCTGTCATATCTTTATATTATGCGAGGGGAAAAACACACAACAACAATGTATTTTGTATGGTCGTATTATATTATCGTACAAGATACTTTTTCTATTGCATTCTTGCGCAAATATGATACAATCTTACTATAATTCTCTCTAAAGGAGCAGATTATGGACCTTCCCGTACAGTTAAAAGATACCGTTGCGCACGGAAACAGCCGCTACCCTTTTGCCGTTCACGAAACCGTGGCCGTCGCGGAAGGTCATTTAATGCTTTATCTTCATTGGCATGAGGAAGCCGAGCTTTTAATGGCGCTTGAAGGCGACGTTTACGTAAGAATAAACGACCGCACCTTCCATATGAAGGAAGGCGAGGCCGCTTACATTGAACCGTATGCACTTCATGCCTGTTATAAGGCAGGTTCGGAAACCTGCCATCTTCTTGCGCTTGTATTCCGTCCGGACGTCATTGCGCCCGGCAGGGAACCGTCCTTATACGAGGACTATCTTGCTCCTGTGCTTCGCGGCACCGTCCGCTTTGAGGCCCATCTGCAAAAGGAAATCGACTGGCAGAATCATATCATCGAGCTGTTAAGAAGCACGCATCCCTACTGCACGATTCCGTACAGCCGCTCCGATCTGGCGCTTAGAGGCATCTTAAATGAAATCTGGTCGGAGCTTTTCCTTCACGCCGATGCCGAAGCCGCTCCGTCGCGTGCCTACGCAAGACTCGAGCCTGCCGTCAATTACATCTGCGAAAACTACCGCTTTCCGATTACGATTTCGGATATCGCCGCACAGGTGAACCTGAGCATCAGCCGCTTCAGTGCGCTGTTTCGTGACTGCTTCCACGTTTCGCCGGTTGCCTATCTCTTACAGTACCGGCTGCACCAGTGCACCATTCTCCTGCTTTCCACGGACCTTACCGTGGCCGAGATCGCATTTACCTGCGGCTTCGATAACCTGAGCAATTTCAACCGTCAGTTCCGCGAGCGGACCGGCACGACGCCGACCGCCTTTCGAAACGAAGCCCGTGAAATCCGCGAGCAGCAGACCAGTCTTCAGACGGAACGTAACCGGATATTCGAAACCTTTATTCCCTCTTCCGTCACGAAGAACCCGACCTCATAGTCGTCAAACGACATCCCGTACAGCCGCTTTGGATCATTCTGGTAGGCAGGCCTCGGGTCTAAAGAAAGCACCTCGACAAGCTCGCTCATCTTCTCTTCGCTTATGCCGAGCGCATCCGCCTGCGCCTTCGCCTCTTCGCTCACCGCGACCGGAAGCCGGTAGGCACTGTATCGGTCCGAAAAGCCGCCGACCGCATCGGGCTTACAGTCCGCATAGGGCAGGTAAGGCTTGATGTCATAGACCGGTGTCCCGTTCATCAGATCCGCCCCGGCGACCACCAGCGCCGGCCCGTCCGCGCAGTCATAATCGACCTTAAGAAGCCTCACCAGCGAGAGCCCGATCGGGTTCGGACGGTAGGGGCTTCTTGTTGCGAATACGCCCACTCGCGTATTTCCGCCGAGCCTCGGCGGCCGTACGGTCGCATGCCAGCCCTCTTCGGGCTTTTTTATTTCCGTAAACTCCCACAAAAGCCACAGATGCGAATACTCTTCGATTCCCCGCAGCGCATCGGGATTTCGAAACTCCGGGACAAATACAACGCGGGCCGTGGTTCGATCCGCAAGCCCGCTCTGTCTCGGAATCCCGAACGTGCCCGTGAAGGAATTCTCGATCCGTGCAATCATTCTGAGTTCCATATGTTCTCCTTTAAATGAAAAGCAATCCGACGGAATGCACCAGAAATGCTGCAATCCAGGCAATCGCACACTGCCCGAGCACCATCGTAACCGCCCAGCGTCTTCCAAGCTCACGCTTCACGGAAGCAATCGCGGCCACACAAGGCGTATACAACAGGCAGAAGGTCAGAAGCGACGCAGCCGCAAGCGGCGTGATTACCGTTGTAACGGTATCGCCGAACAGTACCTGCAGCGTCGATACCACGCTCTCCTTCGCGATGAAGCCCGTAATCAGTGCCGTCGAGCACTGCCAGTTGCCGAAGCCGAGCGGCGCGAAAAGCGGCGCAATCAGACCCGCGAGAAGTGCCAGCAGTCCGGTCGCCTCCTCGCTGTTGCCGATGTAATTCAGGCGGTAGTCGAAGCTTTGCAAAAACCAGATGACAATCGTCGCCACGAAGATGACCGTGAACGCTCTTGTCAGGAAATCCTTAGCCTTCTCCCAAAGGAGCTGTGTCACATTTTTCACGCTCGGCATGCGGTAATTCGGAAGCTCCATGACGAACGGCACCGCCTCACCGCGGAACACCGTCTTCCGAAGGAAGAAAGCAACCAGAATGCCGATCAGGATGCCGCCTGTATAAAGGCTGATTGTGACAAGCGCCGCATACTTCGGGAAGAATGCCAGCGCGAAGAACGCGTAAATCGGCGCCTTCGCGGAGCAGCTCATGAACGGCGTCAGAAGAATCGTCATCTTACGGTCGCGCTCCGAAGGAAGCGTCCTTGAGCTCATGACCGCCGGTACCGTGCAACCGAAGCCGATCAGCATCGGCACAATGCTCCGGCCGGAAAGTCCGATCTTACGGAGCAGCTTGTCCATGAAAAATGCGACTCTTGCCATATATCCGCTGTCCTCAAGAAGCGACAGAAACAAAAACAGCGTTACGATGATTGGCAGGAACGATAGTACACTGCCGACGCCGGCGAAGATGCCGTTGATGATCAGATTCCGAACGGCCGGGTTCACCTGCCAGGCGTCAAGTCCGCGCTCCGTCAGCTTTCCGAGTGCCTCAATGCCCATCTCTAAAAGATTCTGGAAGAATGCGCCGATGACATTAAACGAAAGCCAGAATACAAGTCCCATGATGACGATGAACAAAGGAATTGCGGTAAAACGGCCGGTCAGTACGCGGTCAATCTTACGGCTTCTTACATGCCCCTTGCTTTCCGCGGGACGGATCAGCGTTTCCGAGCAGACCTTGTTGATGAAGCGGAACCGCATGTCCGCGATTGCCGCAGAGCGGTCCATTCCACGCTCGGTTTCCATCTGCGTAATGATATGTTCAAGGGTTTCCTGCTCGTTTTCATCGAGCTTCAGAGCCTTTAAGATGATTTCGTCACCCTCCGCAAGCTTACTTGCGGCAAATCTGACGGGAATTCCCGATTCCTTCGCATGATCCTCAATCAGATGGCTGATGCTGTGCAGACACCGGTGTACCGCGCCGCCCGCCTCCTCGGCGTCACAGAAGTCAATTTCCTCAAAGCCTGCAGGCTTCTCCTGATAACGCGCCACGTGAAGCGCGTGGTCGACAAGCTCGTCGATACCTTCGTTCTTCGCGGCGGAAATCGGAACGACCGGAATCCCGAGACGGCGCTCCATCTCATTTACCAGAACCGAGCCGCCGTTCTCGCGTACCTCGTCCATCATGTTGAGCGCCAGAACCATCGGCACCTCGAGTTCCATCAGCTGCATCGTCAGATAAAGGTTTCGCTCGAGATTGGTCGTGTCGACAATATTGATAATGCCTTTCGGCTTTTCGTCAAGAATGAACTGTCTCGTAACGAGTTCCTCGCTCGAATACGGCGACATCGAATAAATGCCCGGAAGGTCCGTCACAAGCGTCTTCTCGTTGCCGCGGATCTGACCGTCCTTTCGGTCAACCGTCACGCCGGGGAAATTCCCGACATGCTGGTTCGAACCGGTCAGCTGGTTAAAAAGCGTTGTCTTGCCGCAGTTCTGATTGCCGGCGAGGGCAAATGTGAGGACGGTCGACTCAGGCAGTGCCGTCGTCTCTCCTTCCCGGTGATAGCGCCCGCCTTCACCGAGACCGGGGTGCTCTTCGGGACGTTTCCGTTCGTTTACGGCCACCTTTGCCGAAGCATCCCTGACATCCTTTATTTCAATCTGCTCCGCATCCGCGAGACGGATGGTCAGCTCATATCCGTAGATCCGAATCTCAACCGGGTCTCCCATCGGTGCATGCTGCACCATCGTGACCTCCACAGTCGGAATCAGTCCCATATCAAGAAGATGCTGTCTGAGGGCTCCCTCGCCCCCGACATTTACGACCGTCGCGGTCTTTCCAATCGGCAATTCCTTAAGATTCATAGCACGCCTCCTAACCACCCCGATTATAACACCGCCGAGGGGGATAAACAAGAAGCAAACGAAGAAAGCACCCGCCAAAGCGAGTGCTTTCTTCTGAAAAACTATAATCCTGTTTTTACAATCAGTCCTGAAAAATCTTCGGCAGGAAGCTGTGGATGCAGCGTCTCCAAACCGTCCAGTCATGCTCGCCCGGATAGGTCTCACGGATCATGTTGACGTTCTTGCCCTCAAGGTACTTGTCATCAGCCTCAAACGCGTTAAAATACTGATCCTCGGTACCCATTGCACGGTAGAACACCTTAAACTCCTTATTGAACTTCTCAGGCTCGTCAAGGATGGCGAGATGCGGCTGCGGCGGCTCCTGTCCGTCGGGTCCTCGGAACGGCATGCGGAGGAATCCGCTGAACAGACCTGCGTAACCGAATTTGTCGGGGTTCGTCAGCGTCGTGATGCTTGTCTGCATGCTGCCCATGGAAAGACCTGCCATGGCGCGGTTCCATTTGTCCGTATAAACATTATAATGCGACTCGATGTAAGGGATGAAATCCTTCAGAAGAACATCGATGAATGTGAAGCGCGGGAATCCGCCGGGCTGCTCGTCAACCTGCGTCATACCGTTACCCATTACGATGATCATCTCTTTCATCTCGCCCTTTGCAAGAAGGTTATCGGCGATGCGGCCTACATGTCCCTGGTAAACCCAGCCGGTCTCGTTCTCGCCGTAGCCGTGCTGCAGATAAAGCACCGGATACTTCTTCGCGGGATCGTACTTCGGCGGCGTGTAAACGAGCATGATCTCGTGCTTGCCGGTTACCGAAGAATACACATACTGTCTGGAAACGGCACCGTGCTCAACACCCTCAAGCTTATCCCACTCTTCGCCCGGAACCGGAACGTCGAAGAAATGCATCGGACGGCAGCAGCCGTAACCGATCGGCAGGCAGGGATTCATCACATCGTTACCGTCATATTTGAGGAAGAAATAAAGGAAACCGCGTCCCATGTCAAGCGTTCCTTCAAATCCGCCCTTATCATCAACCTTCTCAAGCGGAAAAACAGTACCGAAGCGGTCCAAAACGACTTCCTTCGCGTTGGGCGCCACAACCCGCACATGTACTTTGCCGTCGGGCAGTATTTCATACCCCTGCATCCCCTCACGGTTTACTTCTCCGAGTACCCGGTCAAAGCATACGGTCGTATCAAGCGGCCAGGGACTCCTCGCATTAATTTCTTTCATTGTTACACCTCCTGGTTTTATATCCTCCGCGACGCGCGCCGTTTCCTGCGAACATGGGAACGAACTGTTCTGCGGGAGATTACTTTTCCTTTCGCCTTCTTCAGGCTCTGCTCCTTCTTAAAGGCCGAAATGATGCCCTCGATGGCGGTATAGTCACGCTCGAACAAAAGGCGGAGATACTCTTTTTGAAGCGCATCTTCCATGACCTTTACACCGGTCGCGGCCGTAATCCGCTCAATAACGAAGGGCTTGCTCCGCTCCCTGTATTTCGGAAGCCCCAATGCTTCGAGAAGCATGGCAAGCTCCGGTCTCCATAAGAAAGAAAGTTTGGCAGGCCAGGTCACCCCGGTCTTCTGCTCCGGTTCCCGAAGCATGTAAAAGTCGGTCCCTTCCTCGGTTTCCTCAACCGTAATGATGCCCCAGTACGAAGGCACGTGCTCGCTGATGTGCATGCCGTGGCTTGAGCCGACCACAACATAGTTCACATCAAAGAACCGGTCATAATCCTTTACCTGGCTTTCCAGTCTCGTATAAGAGTCCGCGTCGCTTTTGATTTCCACGCCGCAGAGGGCATCGGGGAGGACAAATACCATGTCCGCCCGGGACTTTCCGATGATTTTTTCTTCCAGAGCCCTTACCTTTCCGTACCGTTCCAAAAAGTAGTCAAATAAGGGCTCCCGGATGTCTTTGTCGTAAAGCAAGCTGTTCTACTCCTGTAGTATGGCATTTTCCTTAACGGGCACAGAAATATCCTAAAACCGCCCAGGTGGCAAGGGAATAGGTGTTGCCGAACCGGTCGCGGCCGGACTCGTAAAGCTTCTTTGCCTCATCCTTCGTGACAAGCTCCGTTCCGTTAAATACTTCCGTCCCGACGGCATTGGTCTGACAGAGGCTCGTAAGGTCCGAAAGATACACGTCAGCTGCCAGAAATGCATTGCTTTCATCGGTCATGCCGGGCGATGAAAAAGCACACGGATTCAACACCGTAATCCGGTCTTCTTCCTGCATCCGGATGCCGGTTTCCTCAAAGATCTCCCGTGCGGCAGCGGCACGAAGCGGATTCTCCTCCGCCGCGTCCTCGGGATCCAAAAGCCCGGCCACCGGGCTTAACAGAAACTGCCCGACCGGATACCGGTATTCGTAGTTCAAAAGAAGCTTCGGCTCTTCTCCGGGCAGATGCAGAATGACCGCAATCGTAACAGCGTCCGGAAGCATCGACTGAAACTCCGCATCGGTTTTCACGGCAACGATTTTGTCTGCCTCCCGTCTCGTCGCATCAAAATAATGCTTTCCTTCCGCATACTGCAGATCATACAGCCGAATGTACTTTGCATCGCAAAGCGTCTTCACCTGCTCTTTTTTGATTACCGGTTTGCTCATTACTGACTCTCCTACAGAATAACTGATATTTCTTTCGTGTTTTTACTAAGCACCAGTCCGGCCTCACGTCCGTCTGCCGATACCTCATAGGTGCCGCGGAAACCGCTCAGATCCGCATAACCGTTCTCATCGGTCGTAAGCGTGACATCAGTGGTCCATACGTTCTTTACATGATCCTGAAGCATCAGATACGAAGGCTTCACGGAATTGTCGATGCGGATCAGACCGCTCGGGGCATGAAGCCAAGCGCCGTCTGACAGATCCCATCCGGTCACGGCCTCAACGGAAGGCGATGCGAACAGAATCTCAATCATTTCCTTCCATTCGCGCTCCTGCCGTGCCTCTCCTTCCGGCGTAGTCGGCCACTCGTCAACCTGATAATCGTTCAAATCCACAATATGTGCCGGCATGATTTCGCCGGAAACAAGCGTATTCTCCGTAAAATGAAGCGGAATGCCGAAGCGCGAGAAACGCTTCACGACATCGCGGAGCCACTCTGCTCCCTTATATCCCTGATGCTGGTGCGTCTGGATTCCGATTGCGCCGATCGGAACGCCCAGGTTGAGACATTCGTCAATAACCTTCTCATATGCGGGAGAAAGGTTGAAATCGTTGATCAGAAGAAGGGCGTCGGGATTCGCATCCTTCGCTGCGGCAAATACTTCCTTAATCAGCGTATTTCTGCCGTAGGCGTTGCAGATTCTCGTGATGGCGTTGTCATAACGGTCGAATACCGGCATGATGACGGTTTCGTTGATGACATCCCAGATATCGATGACACCCTTAAAAGCCGTCACGTCACGCTGAATCCGGGCAAGCTGCTTGTCCATGATGGTCTTGTTGTCATACTTTAAAAGCCAGTCCGCGCAAGCCGTATGCCAGCAAAGCGGATGCCCCTTCGGCGTCACGCCGTGCGCACGCAGATACTGTGCCGCTTCCATGCGGTTCTCATACTGCGGGTTTCCTTCCTGCGGCTCATACTGTCCCCAGTAAAACGGCAGCGTGCCGTAATTGAACAGGTCGAGGAAACGGTCCACTCTCTGCTGAAAGAATGCCTTATCGATTGTTCTTCCGGCAACCTTGAAGGATCTTCCGCCGATCTGGCTGTGCTCTCCGATATTTAAGGAGTCAAATGCTCCGCAGCCGAATAAAAACTCATGATTCTTAAGGCGGAAGCGGACATTTCTGCCCGCAACGGGCTTTCCGCTTTCGTCCGTAACGCGGACACGCGCACTGCTTATTCTGTGTTGAAATCTTTCTTCCATGTTTTATCCTCTTACAGGCCTTCTTACATCGGCGCATGTCTGTGAAAACGCCGGTGAGCGCGGTTAAAAACCGGGCTTTTCCGCTTGGTGCTTAAACGTTTTCATTGTAAGCCCCGCCCGTAAAAAGTGTCAATGGAGTATCCTTTCTGTTTAGGCTCTGTCCCCGCGGCAGGTCAGATAAATGACCTGATAACGGTCCGCAATCTTCTGCAGGAATTCCTTTGCGCCGGTAAGGTGCGCATCATCCAGATAGACAAGCGGATCGTCCATGATGACAGGCGGCTTCTCCTTCGTGAATTTCACGTCAAGAATCGCCATGCGGATGCAAAGCCCGATCATGTCGGCATAGCCGTCGCTTTGCGCCTCGGCGTCATGAAACGCACCTTCTTCCTTCCGCTCAATGCGAAGCCCGGCATCAATCCGGAACTCTTCCCCGCCGTCCTCGCGACCGCAAAGAAGGGCATAGTATTTGTCAAAGGCTGTTTTAATCGGCTCCATGAAACGCGCCGTGAAACGATCCTTCGCCGCGGAAAGGTATTCCTGCGTCTTTTTGACAATCTGATATTCTTTCTCGGCTTCGCCGAGTTCTTCCTTCAGGACTGCCAGCCGCTCCGAAACATCCTGTAAACTGTCCTCGTCCGTATAGGCATCGGAAATCTCCCGGTTTCTCGCGGAAAGTGCCTCGCGAAGCGCACGCTCCCGCCCGGAAGCCTCGGCCTCCGCCGCATTCAAATCGGTCTCCCGTTCCGCAAGCTGCTCCTCGGAAAGAAGAATCTGCCCCGGCTTCTCGGGATGTTCTTTGACAAATGCGACGAGTCTCTCTTCCGCTTCCTCTGCCTGCTTTTTCTCATTGGCAAGCCGAATCAGTCTCCCGCCTGCCTCGGAAAGCCAGTTCAGGATTGCCGCCGTGTCGGCACTCCCCTTAATCTCATCGGGTGCATCCAATTCGGAAAGCTTATTGCGAAGAGCATTCTCCGCTTCGTTCTTTTCACGGACACGCGATTCGTGTTTATCGGCTCTTTCCCGCTCCGCTTCGGCAAGCGAACGGTATTCCTCTGCGCGGCTCTTCATCTCGTAAAGGATGCCTTCCTCCCTGCCCTCATCGACGGACTTGCCGCAGGTTTGGAGGAATTCCTTCACGGAACTCTTCTTTTCCTTCAAAAGGGCAAGAATGTCCTTCTCCTGCTGCTCCAGTTCTTTTATGGACTGACGGCATTCCGCAAGCTTCTCCGCCTGTGCTTTTTTATCCTTCTTAAAGGCATTATTCACCCTGACGGTCTCTATAACACTGAAGACGGCCCCCGCAAGCAAAACGGTCACGCCTGCAATCATAGCGCCGTTCATCTTCTTCGGAACCACATGAAAGACCATGAACAGGATTAAACTAAGCGCCGCCAGAAGACAGGCTGTACCGATGATCGGCCATACCGCAAACCTCTTCCGTTTGCTCTGCTCATATTCTTTTGCCTGCGCTGACAGGAATTCTTCATTGCCGCGTTCCTTCGTAAGACGGTCCTGCAGCGCTTTTTCGTCCCGGGTAATGTCCTGGATTTCGTTGATTACCCGTATCTGCTCTTCAAGCCCGCCAGCGTCCGGAACCCCGTTCCCGAAATAATCCGTGAGCTCGAAGAATCTCGGATTCGTGCCGTTTTCCGCCTCCAGCTGAACCGAAAGGCTCCTAATCTTCTCGACACCGGTCTTGGCTTCTTTTATGGCATCCTCGGAAGGAATTACCGCTCCGAATTCGCGCTCCGTCTCCCTGACTGCCGCCAGGCACTGCTCCTGATAGGCTTTCCGCTCTTCCCGCTGGCGCTCAATCAGCGCCTCGGTCCGGAATGCCTGCAGCGTCTTCTGCTCGGCCCGGATATTCGTAAGCTCCTCCTCGGAAGCCTTCAGCTGCGCCTCATCCTTTGCGCGCTCCTCCTGCAGTCCTGCGATTCTTTCCTTTAACGGAGCAAGCCTTTTAAGCTCCTGCTCCATTCCCTTGATTTCGTCTTTCTTCTGATAAAGCTTTCCGGTCTTTCTCGTAGGCGAATTCTCGTTCAGGTATTTCTTCATCTGCTCGTCCGCGATGCCGTAGCGGTTCAGATCCTCCGCACCCGCTTCCGTGCCCTCGCCGTCTCCGGGCAGGCTTCCGCCGCCGCTATAGAGTACCGAGGCATGATTGAGGAATGCCGTTCTTCCGAACGCTTCCCGGTCAATATGGAAGAGCTCTTCTCCGAGTCGCTCCGAATAATCGGCGCTGTCAAGAAGCGTCACGGCATCCTGCAGCCGAAACCCGTCGTTTCTGTCCTTTGCTCCGAAATCTCTTGTGACAATATACCGCTTCCCGCCGGCCTCGAACTCCATCGAGCCGCCGAAATGTCCCTTGTTCCAGGGCTGGTAGCGAAGTCTCTCATTGGTCTTAAGGTCATGCTTCCGCTCGCCCTCAAGCCCGTAAAACATCGCACGGATGAACGCGGCAAGGCTCGTCTTGCCCCAGCCGTTTTCACGAACGACCGCATTCAGGCCCGTGTCAAATGTGATGTCACAGTCCTTCAGTCTGCCGAAATTTTCAATATGAATGCTGCGGATTCTCATGCCAGGCGCTCCTCTCCCGAAAGGATTCTCACGCCGAGCCGGATCATTCTTCCGGCCTCCTCTTCCGTGAGCTCGCCCTTCGAAACGGCTTCCTCGATGCTTCGCACAAACTCGCCGCGAAGCGTCGGGTCAAGGCGGTATTTCGTATAATCCGTATGGGCCGCCGTCCGGTCCGTAACCTTTACGAAATGCCAGTCCTCACTAAGCGTCTTTCCGATATATTCCTCATCAATCTCCGCCTCCAGGTCCTTCTCGCCGGAAAGGACAAGCTTTACCATATCCTTCCCCTTGATCCCCTGTTCTGCGGCCAGTTCTCTCGCCTTCGCGATGACCTGCTCAGAGGTCAGAAGTCCCGTCACCGGAACCGATAATTCCCACATCGTTCTTTTTGCAAACGGCACGAATTCCGATGCAATCTGCCCGTTTTGCACACTGAGAAGGCGGTAGCCTTTTACGCCGCATTCGTCAAAGCCGCGTCCTTCAAGACACCCGCAATAGGCATAGCTCCCCCTTGCATCCAGTTTCTCCGCCTTCGGTGCATGAATGTGCCCAAGCGCCAGATAATCAATGCCGCGGTTTCGGTAGCTCTTAACCGGAATGACTTCCTGCTCGCCGGCGCCGCTTCCCGCGGTCTCCTGCCCGTGCAGCACGACAATGTTACACTTGGCATGGTCCAAAAGAAGCGACGAAGCCAGCACGGCCGCATCCGTTCCGACTGCCTCCGCGCCTGTGACCACAACACTTTCGCCGTCCCGTCCGGTCAGCTCATAGCTTGTGAATCCGTTCCCGAACAGTTTCACATTTTCCGGAAGCGGGCCGAAAAGTTCGGTCGGATTCAATGCGTCATGGTTGCCGCACAGATAGTAAAATGTAATCTCCGGATTGTCCCGAAATGCCGAAAGCACGGCATCTCTTGCCGTCGCGGAAACCTTCACGCCGTCGAACAGATCGCCCGCGATGATGATTGCCTCGACGCCCTGCTCCGCTGCCGTTTTCACCAAAGAAAGAAACGTCAGCAAAAGCTCGTCCCGGCGCTCCTTCGCCTGCTTTGGCGGAAAATGCCGGACGCACTTCGCATCCAGATGAACATCAGCTGTATGAATGATTTTCATGCATTACTCCTTTTGGGAAATCGTCCTCACCCTTACCTTTCATTGTAATCCGAGCGGGCGGAAAAGTCAAAACGAATCTTGCCCGGACACGGGCCTGTTCCGCCCTCTCAAACTCATTATATATTGACAAATGTGACATTTTCGGTGTTTACTATAGAAAAATCAAACTGTATCCGAAATGCGGAAACGAAACGGAAGAAACGATGAGAACCGACAGAGACACAACCGTTTTTGAACGGGAACCGGTACCGAATGCGATTGCCCGTCTGGCTCTTCCGACGATTGTCGGGCAGGTCATCCTGGTGCTCTACAATATGGCCGACACATTTTTCATCGGATTGAGCGGATCCGATGCGAAGCTGGCGGCCGTAACAGTATGCCTTCCCGCGTTCATGTTTCTTTCCGCCATTGCCAATCTGTTCGGTGTGGGCGGCGCAAGCGAAGCGGCCCGCAGTCTCGGAGGAGGAAATCAGAAAAGCGCAGGGGAAGCCTGCGCTTTTTCGTTTTGGGGTTGTGTCGGATTGACCGTTTTGTATATTGCCGGAGCCCTGTTGCTGCGGCATCCGTTTCTTGATATTCTCGGCGGCGGGGATCCGGAGGTTCACCGCTACGCGGTGGAGTATCTTCTTGTGACGGTCGGCATCGGCGGCCTCGGGACATCGCTTAACATGGTTACCGCGCATCTGTTCCGGAGCGAAGGCCGCAGCATGGACGCAAGCATCGGCATCGTATGCGGCAGCATTTTCAATATCGTTCTTGACCCGGTTTTCATGTTCGTCCTCTTGCCTGAGGGTCATGAAGTACTCGGCGCGGCCATTGCAACCGCTGTCTCGAACTGGATAGCATTTGCCATCATGATTGGGTTACAGCTTCGAAGCCGTAAGACTTCGGTGCTTTCGTTCCGGCTGCCGCTTCAGACGGATTCCGACATGGTCAGAAGCATTCTGAGCACAGGGCTTCCCGCGTGCATCATGACGCTTTTCGAGAACATCTCCTATGCGTGCCTTGACAGACTGATGATGGCAAATGGCACGGCTGCCCAGGCCGGTCTCGGTGTCGCCAAGAAGATCAATATGCTTGCGCACGCGACCGTTCGCGGGCTTACCCAGGGTGTTTTGCCTCTGATTGCCTATAATTACGCCTCCGGCGATTTCAAGCGCATGAAGCGGGTCATTAAGGACACTGTCGTGATTGCGCTGACCATCGGCATCAGCTGCATGCTTGCCTGCCTGCTTGCGGCAAGGCCGCTTGTCGGTCTCTTCGTAAGACCGGGCGAATCGCTGACGCTTGGCATGCGCTTCCTCCGGATTCTCTGCATCGGCGCACCGTTCTCGGCCTGTGCCTACACATTCATCTCGTTCTTCCAGGCCGTCGGCCGGTGGAAGAACGCATTCCTTCTTGCCGTTTTACGAAAGGGCTTTTTAGACATCCCGCTGATGTTCCTCTTCTGCCTGATTTCGCCGATATACGGCATCGTCGTCGCAACGCCGACGGCAGACCTTGTCTGCTGCCTGACTGCGTTCACGCTGTATGCGCTGTATCAGAAGAAGCATAGTGCACGACAGACGGAATAGAGCAGGGCAAGGGCTTGAAGCGTGCCCGCAGGAATATGCTTTGTCATTCTTTCTTCGTGTTTATTTCTTTACATCTTATCTATAGCATTGGTTTAGTTTTCTTTCGATATCTTTCGTGTTTAAGACGGTCTCCTCTGTTTCATATGTCAGGATCAGACGGTCTCCCTCAAAAAGGCCGTTCTGCTCATAGCCATATATCTTCTTTACTGCGTTTCTCGCATAAACCGGATCATCCATTCTCCCTTCATGTTCCCAATAAATCTCTTTCCGTAGCTTTGGAGAGAAAAGCGTAAAATCCGGGTGCACCGTGCCAAGTCCTTTTAAAAAGAGGGGCTTCTCGTATTTGTACGGGATGCCGTTTCGAAAGAAGTAATCTGCCAGAATCTTCTCCGACTTTGACCGAACTCGTTCTCCTTTTTCAGTCAAAATAACCGGTACTCCTTCCTGAAATTCTTTTCCTTTATATGTCTCGTTCAGGAAACTGTTAATCAATTGGCCTGTCGTCGGTTCCAATGGGGTAATCAAAGACTGTCTTTGCGTATGCGATGACAGATAGACCTGTTCAATCTCATCATCCGCATAATCCGTAAGAAGTCGTGAGATTTGCTTCAGTCTGCCCGTCGCGATATGAATAACTGCCTCCTGATATGTCTTCTGCGCAAGTTGCCTGGCCAACTGAGACTGCTGCTTCGGGATATATTTCCCCAACCTGTCCTCAACACAATGATAGAACCGGACATGCCCTTTGTCATTGGAAATCCGAAGATATCCCTCTGGAAAGGCTTTCTCCCCCGCTTTGGCTTTTCGAATGATTTCCTGCAATCGTTCCTGCTCCTGAATCAGCATTTTCCTGAGTCCGTACACAGTGAAACCTCCTTTATGAATTGAATGGGTTTGGATTATTTTGTTCTAAGTTGATTGGAATATTTCGATGAATTGAAAATGATTTTGATGATTCAAGATATTATAATCCGAGTGGAATTACAATTGACTCCTTTTTGAACAAACAGATTGGCAGTCATAGAATTGTCGGTTGAAGTATGAAGCAGTTGAAGATATAGTTATTTGAGGGAAATAAATCATGGCAAGGACATGACTCATATGAAGAATTCTTGATTTGAAGCCATTAGAATTAAGAGAGATATGCCGAACAAGAGAAAACTGAATCAGGACACCTTCGGCACCCGCAAATCAACGTCGGATTCACAGACGCCGGTGTCTTCCGGTGAAATAAGTCTATCAAAACCATTTACGTATGTCAACAACAAGGACCTGCTTCTTAACATTCTGTCAGGTGTGTTACGAGATGATTGAATTTGAAGTCAAAAGAATCATAGCGGAGATATGACTCCTTTGAAGAAAATAAAATTTGCAGTCATAAAGGCCATGCTCAGAATATGACTCACTTAAAAAATCAATGCTCTGCAGTCATAGGAATCATAGCGGAGATATGACTCATCTGAAGAAAGTAAGATCTGCAGTCATAAAGGCCATGCTCAGAATATGACTCAAACAAGAAAAACCTGTTCTGCAGTCATAGGAATCATAGCGGAGATATGACTCATCTGAAGAAAGTATGATTTGCAGTCATAAAAGTCATGTCAGAATATGACTCAAACAAGAAAAACCTGTTCTGCAGTCATAGGAATCATAGCGGAGATATGACTCATCTGAAGAAAGTAAGATCTGCAGTCATAAAAGCCATTCAAGAATATGACTCACATTAAAAAATCCCAATTTGCAGTCATAAAAGCCATGCCAGAATATGACTCACATAAAAAAATCCGAATCTGCAGTCATAAAAGACCAGTCAAAACATGAATCACAGAAGAATAAAAGAGCCCCCGGAAGCCATATGGCTTCCTGGGGTTCTCTGTTGTCATTTTTAGAAAAAACCTTATCTCTTGCTGAACTGCGGTGCACGACGAGCGGCCTTCAAGCCGTACTTCTTTCTTTCCTTCATGCGGGCATCTCTGGTGAGGAAGCCTGCCTTCTTGAGTGCAGGACGGTTCTCGATGTCTGCCTTGCAAAGGGCACGTGCAATACCGTGACGGATAGCACCGGCCTGACCGGAGAAGCCACCGCCGCGTACGGTAACAACAACGTCATAACGGTCATCAGCCTTCAGAAGAGCGAGGGGCTGACGAACGATAACCTTCAGGGTCTCAAGACCGAAGTACTCGTCAATGCTCTTCTTGTTGATGGTGATATTACCTTTACCAGAAAGTAAATATACTCTGGCAATGCTGCTCTTACGTCTGCCGGTTCCATAGAATTTGGAAGAATTCTTTGCCATGGTCGTAAATCTCCTTTCTGATTAGAATTTCAGTTCTTCGGGCTTCTGAGCTGCATGAGGATGCTCAGCGCCGGCGTAAACGTGAAGCTTGGAAATCATGCTGCGTCCGAGGGGTCCCTTCGGGAGCATACCCTTAACTGCGAACGTGATAACGTCCGTGGGCTTCTTAGCGATCATCTCACGAAGCGTGGTCTCTCTCATTCCACCCGGATAATCGGAGTGGGAGTAGTAAATCTTCTGATCAAGCTTCTTACCGGTCGTGCGGATCTTCTCTGCATTGATAACGATTACATTATCACCGGTGTCGATATGAGGCGTGAAAATCGGCTTATTCTTGCCTCTTAAAACCTTGGCGATCTCGGAAGAAAGACGGCCGAGGGTCTGACCTTCCGCGTCAACAACGTACCATTTTCTCTCTACGTTAGCGGTTGCTGCCATAAAAGTCTTCATTGGTCTACCTCCTGTATTCATTTGCTTTCCTGTGAAAGCGGTCACTTTCCGCATTATACCGAACAAAAATGCATCTGTCAACAATTCTTTTCCATAAGTTTATGGAAAATGTCATATCAGACATTACATTTTACATAAAATCATTCAGAAAACCATATTTTGACGAGCCGTAACCCCTTTGCCGGCAGAGTCGGACCTGCCAAAGCGCGGTCCATTCCCTCGATAATGCCCGGCATATCCTCCGGCTTCATCCGTCCGAGGCCGGCCTGCACAAGCGTTCCGGCAAGGATTCTGACCATATTGTAAAGGAATCCGTCGCCGGTCACGGAAATGATGATCTCGTCTCCTTCCTTTCTGACCGTAATGTCGGAAACCGTTCTGACCTTCGTCTTAACCTGCGCTGCCGCAGCACAGAACGACGTATAATCGTGCGTTCCGGTAAGAAGCGCCGCTGCCCTGTTCATTGCCTCGATATCCAGCTTCTCCCGCATGAAATGCACATAGCGGAACTGTAAAGGCGAGCACACCTCTCCCGTCAGGATGTGGTATTCGTAAAGCTTGTGATGCGCATCGAAACGAGGCTGAAACTCTGCCGGAACTTCTTTTGACGAAATAATCCTTATGTCATCGGGCAGATACGTATTCAGCGCCGGCGCATACCGCTCCGCGGGAATCGTCGCCTCGGTATCGAAAACCGCCACATTCCCGAGCGCATGCACGCCTGCATCGGTCCGGCTCGCGCCGAGCAGCTCGGCTTCCAATCCCGTCAGCTTTTCGATGGCATTTTCCACAACCTCCTGCACGGCAAGCGCGCTGTTCTGGCGCTGCCAGCCGGCATATTCGGTGCCGTCATATGCAATTGTCAGGCAGATTCTTCTCATAACCACCTTCTCAGTATGATAACCGTCGCGAGATAAAGCGCAAGGTACAAAAATGCCACGTAATCCCTTGCATGGAATGTAAGAGGGTGCATCTTCGTGCGCCCTTTGCCGCCGTTGTAGCAGCGCGCCTCCATCGCAAGCGCCAGGTCAAAGGCCCTTCGGAATGCCGCCAGAATCAGCGGGACGAAAATCGGTACCATTGCCTTCGCTCTCTTGATGAGCCCGCCGGTTTCGAAGTCCGCGCCTCTTGCCTGCTGTGCCTTCATGATGCGGTCGGTTTCCTCAATCAGAATCGGGATGAACCGAAGCGCGATTGACATCATCGTTGCCAGATCGTGCACCGGCACCTTGATGAAGGTAAGCGGATACATGAGCCGCTCGAGGCCCTCCGTCAACTGCATCGGCGTCGTGGTAAAGGTCAAAAGCGACGAGCCGAGAATCAGAAAGATCAGTCTCGCTCCGACAAATGCGCCGCGGTACAGTCCTTCCTTCGTGATCCGGAAGATCCACCACCGGACAAGCGTCTCGCCGGGCGTTAAAAAGAAATTGAAAATCACGGTTAACAGAAGCAGGAACAGAATCGGCCGGAGTCCCTTCAGAATATAGCGAAGCGACACCTTCGAAAGGATGATGACACCGCCGAGAAAACACATCGCCACGAGCAAACCCGCAAAAGAGTCAAACAGAAACAGACTCACGAGATAGACCAGGCAGCCGATCAGCTTTACCCGGGGGTCCAGTCTGTGAATCAGTGACGAAACGGGATAGTATTGTCCGATTGTGATTTCCCGTAACACCGGTGTTTATTCCTTTCCCGAAAGAAGCGCCTTCTCCGCTGCCTCAATCGTTATGAAATCCATGGAGGGTTTCTCCTGCGGATGGAAAATGCCACGCATGATCTTCGTGATCTGCGGCACATCCAGTCCTACCCTCTTAAGCTCCTCCGTATGCGTGAACACCACCTCGGGCTTTCCTGCATACAAAAGGCTACCTCTGTCCATGACATGAATCCAGTTGGCGAAATTGGCCACATCCTCCATGCTGTGGGACACCAGAACGACCGTAATGCCGGCACGCTCCCTGATCTGCGCAATGGCCGAAAGAATTTCGTCCCTGCCGTGCGGATCAAGGCCCGCCGTCGGTTCGTCTAAAATCAATACTTCAGGATGCATTGCCATGACACCGGCAATCGCAACCCTTCTCTTCTGTCCGCCCGAAAGCGAAAGCGGTGAGTCGTTCCAGATGTCTTCGTCCACCTGTACGAGTTCCAATGCTTCCCTCGCGCGGGCAAGCTGTTCTTCCCCGCTAAGCCCCTGGTTCTTCGGGCCGAAGCAGACATCCTTTAAGACGGTTGCCTCAAACAGCTGGTCCTCCGGATACTGGAACACAAGGCCGACGTGGCTTCGGAGTTCCTTTCGGTTATACGATGCGGCATTGATGTCCTCGCCCTTATAAAGCACCTGCCCTTCGGACGGCTTCTCGAGGCCGTTCAGCATGCGGATTAATGTCGATTTGCCGGAGCCGGTCCGCCCGATCAGGCAGACAAATTCGCCCTTACGAATCTGCATCGAAACGTTCTTCAGCGCAACCTTTTCATATACGGTGCCGGTGCCGTACCGGTACGTGACATCCTTCAGCTCAATAAGCGGAGCCTCATGCTCCGATAATAACGTAACGGACTCCTGCACCTTCTTAGGAAGCAAATCATACGGGTTCGAAACACGGTATTCTTCGGGCAGTTCGTGATACGCTTTGATGAACTCCTCTTCCGTCAGAATGTCCTCGGGAAGTGGGAAGCCCTTCTGTCTTAAGCGGTACGCAAGAACAGTCGCCTGCGGCGCGTCCAGCCCGAGCGCCGTCAGCTCGGAAACCCTTCTGAAGATCTCGCGCGGCGTTCCCTGCATCGCAATCTTTCCGTGGTCCATTACGATGACTCGGTCGGAAAATGTGACCTCGTTCATGTAGTGTGTAATCAGAAGCACGGTAATGTGCTCCTCCTGATTGAGCCTTCTTACGGTCGCAAGCACTTCCTTCCGGCCGTCCGGATCAAGCATCGCGGTCGGCTCGTCAAGGATGATACAGTCGGGCTTCATCGCCATGATGCCGGCAACGGCAATCCGCTGCTTCTGTCCGCCCGAAAGCCGATTTGGCGAATCGTCCTTCCGTTCGTACATGCCGACAGCCTTCAGGCATTCCTCTACGCGCTTTTCAATCTCCTTCGGCGGCACGCCGAGATTCTCGGGGCCGAAGGCAACGTCGTCTTCAACGACGGTTGCGATAATCTGATTGTCCGGGTTCTGAAATACCATGCCGGCGGCTTTTCGGATGTCAAAAAGCCGGTCCTCGTCCTTTGTATCCATGCCGAGTACAACGACACGTCCGTCGGTCGGAAGCAGCAGGGCATTGATATGCTTTGCAAGCGTTGACTTGCCGGAGCCGTTATGTCCGAGGATCGAAATGAACTGTCCTCTTTCCACATCAAGGCATACGTCGTCAACGGCACGCTTTTCCCCGATCCGGTCACCGTTCTCGTCCCGTCTGATGTACTCATGGATTAAGTTTTCCGTAGTGATGATTCCCATGACAATCCTTTTGCGTGGCATTTGCCACAGTCAGAATAAAAAAGCAGCGCAGCCGGTAAAAGGCTACGCTGCTCACATGCAATACTTATACGAGCTCGATCAAAACTTCCATCGCCGCATCACCCTTACGAGGGCCGATCTTTACGATCCGGGTATAACCGCCCTTGCGGCCGGCATACTTCGGTCCGATTTCATCGAACATCTTGGCAATCAGGTCAACTTCCTTAACTGCCTTTCTGCCCTTCTGCTCGGCATCATATTTCGTTACCGGATAGAAGAAAGAAAGCATCTCTCTTCTTGCATGAAGTCTGCTGGGGCTGTCCTTCTTGATGGTCTTGGTCGCCTCAATCATGACGTCCTTCTTCTTACCATCGACAACTTCCTTTACTCTTCTGCCGTCTTTATCCTTCTGCGCAACCTTGTAGGTTACGGTAACGGTCTCGTAGTTATCCTTTTCTTTCGCAGCCATCGTAATGTACTTCTCGGCGATCCGGCGGATCTCCTTAGCTCTGGCTTCGGTCGTTACAATTTTACCATTGGAAAGCAGAGCGGTAACCTGGTTTCTCAACAAGGCTTTTCTCTGATTTGAAGTTCTTCCAAGCTTTCTGTAGCCTGCCATGTTAACCTCCATCTTGCCGCTTGGGCGGCACTATTTAGTAATGGCGAAAATTACTCATCGCCTAAGTTCAAAGACAATCCAAGTTCTTTCAGCTTGGACAGAACTTCCTCCAAAGACTTGCGGCCCAGGTTACGAACCTTCATCATATCTTCGGAAGTCTTATTGCACAGTTCTTCGACCGTATTGATGCCGGCACGCTTCAGGCAGTTGTAGGAACGTACGGAAAGCTCGAGTTCGTCGATGTTCATCTCGAGAACCTTCTCCTTCTCGTTGCTTACGCTCTCTACCATAACCTCAGCGGTCTTAGCGCTCTCGGAAAGGTCGATGAAAAGATTCAAATGCTCACTCAAAACCTTGGCTGCAAGGCTGATAGCCTCGTCGGGAGCCAAAGTTCCGTTGGTAAATACATCCAATGTAAGCTTGTCGTAATCGGTCATCTGGCCGACACGGGTATTCTCAACCGTAAGGTTGACACGCTCTACCGGAGTGTAGATGGAATCCACGGCAATAACACCGATGGGGGTATCCTCTTTCTTGTTCCGGTCAGCACTGATATAGCCTCTGCCCTTGGTGATGGTCAGCTCCATATAAAGCCGGCTGTCCGCGCCGCCGTTAAGCGTAGCGATAACCTGATCGGGATTCATGATCTCGATCTCGGAATCGGCATGAATATCACGGGCGGTAACAACACCTTCACCGGAATACTCGATATATGCGGTTTTGGGCTCATTTGAATCACTGTTATTCTTAATCGCGAGACTCTTGATGTTCATGATGATCTCGGTAACATCCTCCATGACACCGGGGATGCAACTGAGCTCATGTACAACACCGTCAATCTTCACCTGGCTTACGGCAGCGCCGGGCAGGGAAGAAAGCATGATTCTTCTGAGGGAATTGCCCAGAGTGGTACCATAACCTCTCTCAAGGGGTTCCACAACAAAACGGCCATACTTCTTGTCTTCGGAAATCTCTGCAATCTCAATCCTAGGCTTTTCGAAATCAAACATATGTGCCCCTCCTTATGGGTATAACCGTTATATTCCTCTTTATTATTTGGAATACAACTCGACGATAAGCACCTCATTTACCGGAACATCAATCTGGTCTCTGGTCGGATACTCGTTAACGGAACCGGTAAGGTTCTCGGAATCGGCGGTAAGCCAAGCCGGAACAGCTCTGCCGTTCGTGGACTCGAGAATATCCTTGAATCTCTGAGCGGCCTTGTTCTTGCCTTTCTCGGAGATGGCGATGGAATCGCCGGGCTTAACAGTATAAGAAGGAATGTTTACACACTTGCCATTAACAAGTACATGCTTGTGGTCAACAATCTGACGAGCCTCCTGACGGGTTCTTGCGAAACCGAGACGGAAGATAACATTATCAAGTCTGGTCTCAAGAAGAATCATCAGGTTCTCACCGGTCGTTCCGAGCTTCATCTTCTTAGCCTTATCGAAGTTGTTACGGAAAGGCTTCTCGAGAACACCGTAAATAAACTTGGCCTTCTGCTTCTCACGAAGCTGCATGCCATACTCACTGACTTTCTTGCCCGCTCTCAAATTCGTGCGGTTGCTTTTCTTATCAAGGCCGATCACGGAAGGCTCAATACCCAGCGAACGGCATCTCTTTAAAACAGGACCCATTTCTCTAGCCATTTTATTATTCCCTCCTTAATCAGACTCTACGACGCTTAGGCGGTCTGCATCCGTTGTGCGGAACCGGCGTTACGTCTTTGATGCTGGTTACATTGATACCGCTTGCCTGAAGCGCGCGGATTGCTGCCTCACGTCCCGAACCGGGTCCCTTAACCATAACGTCAACGGACTTAAGACCGTGAGGGATTGCTGCCTTAGCAGCGGTTTCAGCTGCCATCTGAGCAGCGTAAGGGGTGGACTTTCTGGAGCCGCGGAAACCAAGACCGCCGGCGCTTGCCCAAGAGATAGCGTTACCCTCGGCGTCTGTCAGGGTAACAATTGTATTATTGAAGGAAGACTGGATGTGTGCCTGACCGTGGTCAACGTTCTTCTTGACACGCTTCTTTGCTCCCTTTTTCGGTGCAACTAATTTCTTAGCCATCACGAAACCTCCTAATCAGTTTTCACAAAGTAATATTATTTCTTCTTGTTGGCAACGGTACGCTTCGGACCCTTACGCGTTCTTGCGTTGGTCTTGGTCTTCTGTCCGCGAACAGGAAGTCCCTTTCTGTGACGTACTCCTCTGTAGCAACCGATTTCCTGAAGTCTCTTGATGTTCAGGGCAATTTCTCTCTTCAGGTCACCTTCAACCGTCATCGTCTCATCGATGATGGTGGCAATTCTCTTAACCTCATCATCGGTAAGATCGCGGACGCGGGTGTCCGGATTCACTTCTGCCTGGGCAAGAATACGATTGGCGCTTACTCTGCCGATACCGTAGATGTAGGTAAGACCAATCTCGACACGTTTCTCTCTGGGTAAGTCAACACCACTGATACGAGCCATGTACTAAAACCTCCGTAAATAATAAAATAATGTCGGGCAAATGCCCGGGACCGCAGTCCCCGGGAGTACTCTCCCTGCCGGTTTATCCGGCCAGCCGCTTTAAAGTGTGACAGCCCGAATGCTCGGAACCGAAAGCCCGTGTAGATACTCACGGACTAAGACCAAGTCGTCTTTCCTTGCCTGACGCTCTTCGTCCACACTATCACAATGTTTGCCGTTTTACGGGTTAATAAAACGACGATTGCAACACAAAAAGCAAGTGCTGTTCTATCGAGTCACCAATACTCTTCGGAACAACGCCTCAAGTACTGATGTTATCAGCCTTGTTTCTGTTTGTGTTTGGGGTTTTCACAAATGATCATGATGGCCCCTTTTCTCTTGATGATTTTGCATTTTTCGCAAATGGGCTTTACTGAAGATCTCACTTTCATAAGTAAATACACTCCTTTCCTCAAAAAAAGTCCGTATACTATACTAACAGAACGATTTGCAAATTGCAAGCATTATTTTCGGGAAAATGCAAGAAAATATGGGGCTTTTCAGCACTTTCCCGAGGGTTCCTCTCTTTTTATAATAAGGAAAAGCACCGCTGCCGTCTTCATGACGGCAGCGGTGCCTGATTTTCGGTTGATACCTTATCCGTTTTACACGGCAGAACGGTCCGTTTCCCTACTTCTTTCCGATCAGATTGGTTTTCTTCCAGAGCTTCACCGTAAGCGGGTTCCAAAGGATGATAAACCCGAGGATGACTCCGGAAAAGTTCAAAATCACATCATCGATATCCATGCTTCCGCGTCCGGTCCCGAACTGCACAAGTTCCACAAGGCAGATGAGCACAAGCATGCACGGAAGAAAGACATACCATTTCCGCATTCCCTTAAACAGGAACGGAACAAACCATGCCATCGGCATGAAAAGAATCACATTTCCGATCAGGTTCGACGCCACCTGCCGGATGCGAAGCGTACGGTTGTGATACGCGTCGATATAAAGCCGTATCGTCTGAAAAGGTTTCAGCGAGTACCTGTCCTCCGGCGCCCACCAGTGGTAATAGTTCCGCTCGCCGCCGAACAGCAGCCACAAAAGGACAAGCAGGTAGACTGCGAACATGACTGCCATGGCGAACCTTGCCGCCTTAGGGCGCTTCGCGCGCGTCGTTCCCGCGAGCAGAAAGCATGTTCCGAAAAATGCCACGCCGGCGATCAGAATGCCTGCCTGCAACAGAGATTCCATTCCGATCAGGTGCCCGTTATGCTCGGATACCAGGAATACGAACATCAGCGCCCCGGTCGCCAGGAACGCCAGCACAGCGGCGACCTTCCACAAATTGATTCCGTTACTCTTCTTACGACTCATTATGCGCGATTCTTTCCCCTACCAGTTTGAAGACCTGCTTACCGTCCTTCGTTTTCACGGCTTCCGTGTGATTCGGATATCCGTCTTCTTCATAGTCGTCCTTTTCGGTCCCGACAACAGCGCCGTCTCTTGTGACCGTGCGCTCAATGCCGGTTTGGTTCCCGTTTGCATCAAAGGTATAGCTGACTGTTTCGGTAATGTGCATTTCCGTGTCAAACCATTCTTCTTCGCCGAACTCGTAATAGTCACTGCCGTAACCGATCTTATAAGCGCAGCTCTTTACTTCCTTTACAAGCCTTCCGTCCGCATCATAGGTGTAACGGCAGTCAAGCTTGCCCGCGTCGCCGACATGGCCGTATTGTCTCGTGACACGGCCCTTCCGGTCATATTCATAACGGAACTCACATCCGGATTTCGTGTTGTTGATTTCATGAACCAGGCGGCCGTTCTGATACGTATTGTCATGCCACAGGACATCCTCGATAAAGGCGAAGCAGTTCTCCGTCTCCCTTCGGCCACACGCTTCATTTCGCCTTCTTTGACAATCCTGCCGTTTGCTGACAGGTTCAAATCTCCGAGGAAAATGCCATTGCGAAGCTTCTCTGCATCCTCTTCCGACGGATACACCAAAAGTCCCTTTACCGTTTCCATCGGATTACCGTCCGAATCAACGGCATCATGCATGATTCCAATCAACATAACCGCGCCGTCGTCATGATAAAACAGGAACAGCTTAAGAGCCTCTTTGCCGGTAAGCTCATCGGTATACACTGCCGAAGCAAAGCGCCCCGTTTCGTCCTTCTTTACGGCGTACCGGTATACCTGATGCATATAAACCTTTCCGGCCGTGGATTCTTTCCTGTCCGAAAAACTCAGGTTGCCGTCCTCTGCATACTCGTAGATGTAGGTATAGTCCAAACTCTTTTGAAGCTTATCATTTTCAACCGTAAAGGTGAGGTACCTGCTTTCATTTCCGTGATCATCGAATTCTTGCAGTGAAAGAGATAACAGATTTCCGGTTTTGACCGTAGTCGTAGGCAGCTGATACACCGCCTTTGACACAAGCCTTCCGGTTTCGTCATATTCCGAATAGGAAAAACTGTGGTCCGCCTGAAAATAAAGGACATTTCCTTCGGCATCTCTTTCATAATAGTCGGCAACATACTCGCGGTTTCCTCCGAGAACCGTCAGTGTGCCGTATGCCGTGTGATACTCTTCTGCTACCGTTTCCCCGTTCAAAAGATACTTTACCGCTGCGGGAGCATCGGGATCATACTTGTCGGCATAAAGCTTTATAACTTCATCATAAGAAGCTGTGGCAGGTTTCCCGTTGACCGTGGTTTCCAAGGTCATCTGCCCGGCATAAACCGTCGTCTCCTGATACCAATACTGTTCCTCATTCAGTACCGAGGTGCGGATCTTGTCCGTCAGCTCGGTCTGCGTGAACTTTGCATCGCGCTTAAGCGGCGTCGATTCCGGAAAATCCTCCGGCAGTTCGACGGCCGGTCCGGTCGGTTCAGGTGACGGTTCCACAGTCACGTCCGCGGTGGGCGTTACGCTCACTTCTTCCGTCGGCGTCGGTGTCACATTTTCCTTCTTTTCATTCCCGTTCTTTTCGCATGCGCAAAGTGCGAGAACGCAAAACAGTGTTATCAGTAAAAGATGCTTTTTCACAGTTGTTTCCCCCTTACTGTTTCTTTCTTTTTTATACTTTGAAACGCGTCAAAAAGCAATAGTTTCGGCGGAAACTTAATACAATTGTAATAAAGACAGGTAACTGTAACAAATTACAACGGCAATGAAAAAGCCCGGCATGAAGCCGGGCTTAAACCGTGTCACTGTTTTATTTGTCACGCCAGATGATGCGTCCTTTGGTCAGATCATAAGGGGAAAGTTCCATCGTAACCTTGTCGCCGGGAACAATCTTGATGTAGTTCATACGGAGCTTGCCGCTGATATGCGCAAGAACAATATGACCGTTCTCGAGTTCCACACGAAACATGGCGTTCGGGAGCTTCTCCACTACAGTGCCTTCAATTTCAACTACGTCTGCTTTCGACATGCAAATCCTCCGTTAATGTTTAAGAAGTGAAAGTATTTCCGGTTCACCCTCGGTGATGAGGATGGTGTTCTCATAATGCGACGATAACGATCCGTCGGCGGTGACTATGGTCCAGTCGTCATCCAGGATGCATACCTGCCACTCTCCCATGTTAACCATCGGCTCAATGGCAAGCGTCATGCCGGGCTCCAGCTTAAGACCGCGGCGTCTCTGGCGGAAGTTCGGGATCTGCGGATCCTCGTGCATCTCGGTTCCGATTCCGTGACCGACCAGATCACGCACGCAGGAATAGCCGTGCGCCACAACATAATCTTCAATCGCTGCAGATATATCATACAGGTGATTGCCCGCTTTTGCAAGCTTTATTCCTTCAAAAAAGCTCTCCTCCGTTACACGGATCAAATCTTCCGCTTCCGCGGAGATCTTTCCGACCCCGTAGGTTCTCGCCGCATCGGAATGATATCCCTGATAGATCAGACCTGCATCCAGGCTTACGATATCGCCTTCCTGAAGGATCTCGTGACGGCTCGGAATCCCGTGCACCACGCGGTCGTTGACCGAGATGCAGATGGATGCCGGATAACCGTCATAATTGAGAAACGACGGAATGCAGCCGAAGCTGCGGATCTTCTTATCGCCGATATCGTTCAGTTCCATCGTGCTGATTCCGGGGCGGATGTGCTTGGCCATTTCTTCATGGACAAGGGCAAGAAGCCTTCCCGCCTCTCTCATCTTTTCAATTTCACTTTTCGATTTGATAGTAACCATATGAAAACCCCGTCAGGCATTCAAAATCGCCTTAATACTCTCGAAAACTTCAGCAACATCCTGCGTTCCGTCTACAGTACGGAGGATTCCTTCGCCGTTGTAGTAATCAATCAACGGCTGCGTCTGCTCATGATATACATTGAGACGCTTCTGTACGGTTTCCGGAACATCGTCCTTACGGATGGTGAGTTCGCCGCCGCACAAATCGCAGATGCCTTCCTTCTTAGGCGGGTTAAATACAACATGGTAAGTACCGCCGCAGGCGATGCAGGCTCTTCTGCCGCTCATTCTGTTTACGATGCTCTCGTCCGGAACATCCACATCAATCGCATAGTCAAGCGCGTCTCCGTTCGCCTTGAGGCTTGCGGTAAGCGCTTCCGCCTGTGCAATCGTACGCGGGAAACCGTCCAGAACATAACCGTTCGCGCAGTCATCCTTCGTGAAGCGGTCCATAATCAGCATAAGCGTAAGTTCATCCGGAACCAACAGTCCCTGATCCATATAGGCTTTCGCCTTCATGCCGAGCTCCGTGCCGTCCTTGATATTCGCGCGGAAGATATCACCCGTCGAAATGTGCGGAATGCCGTACTCCGCGGCGATCATCTTCGCCTGCGTTCCCTTGCCCGCACCGGGTGCCCCGAGCATAACAATCTTCATAGCATTTTCCTTTCTTATTTCACGGAAAAAGGGTGAAGCAGAGCCTCACCCGTAATAATCCGATTTACTCACTGAGGAATCCCTTATAGTGTCTCGTCAACATCATGGATTCAATCTGCTTAACCGTCTCAAGGATAACACCTACGACGATGATCAGGCTTGTACCGCCGAAGCCGAGGTTCGTAACGTTGAACGCACCGCTGCATACGATAGGAATCAATGCAACGATGGTCAGGCCGACAGCACCGATGAAAACGATCTTGTTCAGAACACCGGTGAGGAAGTCAATGGTAGGCTTACCGGGCCGGATACCGGGAACAAAACCGCCGCTCTTCTTCAGGTTACCGGCAACTTCAACAGGGTTGAAGGTAATGCTGGTATAGAAATATGCGAAGAAGATAATCATGGCGATGTACAAAAGTGCGCCGATCGTATACTTGAACTCGAAATTGGAACCGGTAAACTTGAACCAGTTGTTCGTGTTGCACATATAAAGGATCTTCTGCCAGAACGTACCGGTTCTCGCTGCCTGTACTCCGAAGAAGGAGGAAATGACAATCGGGAACTGGAAAATGGAAACTGCGAAGATTACCGGGATAACACCGGCGGTGTTAACCTTCAACGGAATGTAGGTGGAGTTTCCGCCCGTCATTCTTCTTCCGACCATCTTCTGGCTGTACTGAACGGCAATTCTTCTCTCTGCATCCTGCAGGATAACAATCAGAACGAGCGTTACCAGAACGATGAGCACAATCAGTGCGGTGGCCATGAACTTGCCAGCGAACTTCTCCTGCACGAAAACCTTATTCTGGAACAGTCTTCCGAATTCACCGGGGAACTCGGATACGATGTTGATCAGGAGGATGATGGAAATACCGTTTCCTACGCCGAACTCCGTGATATTTTCCCCGAGCCACATCAGGAACGCGGAACCTGCGGTAAATGCAAGGACAACGAGGATGACACCGAGCCATCCGTCCTGAATGACGTTGCTGTAGGAATTCTTAAATCCGATAGCCATTGCTGCGGACTCAATCACGGCAAGAACAACAGTAAGGTAACGGGAAATCTTCTCGATTTTCTTTCTTCCGCTCTCTCCGTCCTTCTGCAGCTCAGCAAGTGCCGGGATGGCAATCGTAAGAAGCTGCATAATGATGGAGGAAGTAATGTACGGAGAAATGCTCAAAGCAAAGATGGACATCTTCGTCAGAGAGCCCCCGGTTAACATGTTGATGAAACCTTCGTTTCCACCGAACTTTAACTTCAGGAACTCCGTAGCCGTTGCATTGTTAATTCCGGGAGCCGGAATCAAGGAGCCGAGACGTACCAGCACCAGGCAACAGAAAGTGAAAAAAAGCTTTTTTCTGATTTCCTTTACCTTAAAAGCGTTGATAAACATCTTAAACATATCAGATCACCTCAGCACTTCCACCAAGGGCCTGAATCTTCTCAATAGCGCATGCACTGAATGCATTGGCCTTAATGTTCAGTTTCTTGGTAAGTTCTCCGTTACCGAGAACCTTTACTCCGTCCTTCGGATTGCTGAAAAGACCGATTTCTACCATGGAATCGATAGTAACTTCAGCACCGTCCTCGAAGCGGTTCAGCATGGAAACATTAACGGAAACGATTTCCTTCGTGTTTCTGTTCTTGAAGCCGCGCTTGGGAAGACGACGGTACAAAGGCATCTGACCGCCTTCAAAACCGGTTCTCGGAGCTCCGGAACGTGCCTTCTGACCCTTATGACCCTTACCGGCGGTCTTACCGTTTCCCGAGCCGTGTCCGCGGCCTCTGCGGAATGCATCGCTGTGCTTTGCGCCGTCAGCAGGTTTAATATCTGTCAAATTCATCGTGTGCACCTCCTATCGTTTATTAGATTTCTTCTACCTTAACAAGATGCTTAACCTGGGCAATCATGCCTCTGGTAGCTGCATTGTCCGGCAGCGTGTTTGAGCTGTTCAGTTTGCGAAGACCTAAAGACTCAACAACCTTTTTATGATTCGGAATTGCACCGATCGTAGACTTAACTAACGTAACTTTCAACTCTGCCATTTCGTAATCCCTCCTATAAATTGCTTACGGAGATGCCACGACGAGCAGCAACTTCCTCGGGTGTCTTCAACTCGGCAAGACCGGCAATCGTAGCAAGAACAACGTTCTGCTTATTGTTGGAGCCGAGAGACTTGGTACGGATGTTCTTGTAGCCGGCAAGCTCGAGAACGATACGAGCAGGACCGCCTGCGATAATACCGGTACCGATGGATGCCTTCTTCAGAAGAACAGATGCGCTTCCGAAGTTTCCGATGAAGTCATGCGGAATGGAACCGTTTTCGTCGATGGGAAGAGCAATAACCTTCTTCATGGCATCTTCCTTAGCCTTACGGATTGCTTCGGGAACTTCGGCAGCCTTTCCGAGACCTGCACCGACATGACCGTTCTTGTCACCTACCACAACGAGTGCGGCAAATCTCATGTTACGGCCGCCCTTTACAACCTTGGTTACACGTTTGATGGCGACAACCTTGTCTTCCATCTCCATGCCGTTTGTATCAATATATCGTTTCATACTGTCCCTCCTCGACTAAAAGTTCAGACCAGCTTCGCGAGCTGCATCTGCCAATGCCTGAATTTTGCCTGCGTATATGAAACCGCCACGGTCGAAGACAACGGTATCGATGCCCTTTTCCAAAGCTTTCTTTGCAATCACAGTGCCAAGCTTGGCTGCTGCTGCAACATTGTCTGTGAACTCAAGGTCTGCCTTCACATCCTGATCGAGAGTGGAAGCGGAAACGAGAGTGTTGCCGGCAATATCATCAATGATCTGCGCGTACATGTTCTTGTTGGAACGGAATACGGCGAGTCTCGGTCTTTCAGCAGTGCCGGAGAAACGATTACGAATCTTCATGTGCTTTTTCACACGGATGTCAGATCTGCATTCTTTACTAACCATGATTACTTTTCTCCTTTCTACTTCTTACCGGTCTTGCCGACCTTACGTCTGATTACTTCGTCCGCATACTTGATACCCTTGCCCTTATACGGCTCCGGTCCTCTCTTAGCACGGATTTCAGCGGCGTACTGGCCGACCTTCTCTTTGTCGATTCCCTTAACGGTAATCTTGTTCTGGCCGTCAAGCACCGTCTCGATGCCTTCCGGGTCGATCATGATTACGGGATGGGAGTAACCCAGGGTCAGGTTGAGTTCTTTGCCCTGCTTAGCTGCACGGTAACCTACGCCGTTGATCTCGAGAACCTTCTCGTATCCGTTCGTAACACCGACAACCATGTTGTTAATCAAAGTTCTTGTAAGACCGTGAAGGGACTTAATTCTCTTCAGGTCGTTCGGTCTTTCAACTACGATCTCAGCGCCCTCTACCTTAATGGTAAGCTCGGGAGCAAGAACGCGCTCCAGGGTACCCTTGGGTCCCTTTACAGTCACTTTATTATTTTCTGCCACATCTACAGTTACACCTGCAGGAATGGCGATTGGCATTTTTCCTATACGTGACATGCCCGTACCTCCTTAATTCTGATTACCAGATATAAGCAAGTACTTCGCCGCCAACGCCTGCGTTTCTTGCTTCCTTATCTGTGATAACACCTTTGTTCGTGGAAATGATTGCAATGCCGAGACCGCCGAGTACACGGGGAAGCTCGTCCTTGCTTGCATAAACGCGAAGACCGGGCTTACTGATTCTCTTCAGGCCGGAAATGGTCTTCTCGCTCTTATCCTTACCGTACTTCAGGGTGATGTGGATGTTCTGGAAAGAACCTGCATCCTCCATCTCCCAGCCGCGGATATAACCTTCCTTCGTAAGAATGTCGGCAATTGCCACCTTCATCTTGGAAGCGGGAACATCTACGGTATCATGCTTTGCGGTATTGGCATTACGGATTCTCGTAAGCATATCCGCAATCGGATCACTCATCATATTTCTGTACCTCCTATTATCTCAGTGGGCAGCCTTACCAGCTTGCCTTCTTCACGCCGGGGATTTGTCCCTTGTATGCAAGCTCACGGAAGCAGATTCTGCAAATTCCGTACTTTCTCAATACCGCGTGGGGCCGGCCGCAGAGTCTGCAACGGGTGTATGCCCTGGTGGAGAACTTCGGAGTGCGCTGCTGCTTAATTTTCATTGATGTCTTAGCCATGAAATTATCCTCCTATTTACTTAGCAAAGGGCATGCCGAACAGTCTCAACAGCTCGCGCGCCTCTTCGTCCGTCTTGGCAGTCGTTACGAAAATGACGTCCATACCGCGTACCTTGTCAACCTTATCGTACTCGATTTCAGGGAAGATCAGCTGCTCTTTAACACCGAGCGCATAGTTTCCTCTGCCGTCGAAAGCGTTGGGGTTAACACCGCGGAAGTCACGAACGCGGGGAAGAGCAAGATTGATGAGACGGTCTGCGAACTCATACATCTTGTCACCGCGAAGCGTAACCTTGCAGCCGATGGCAAGACCCTCACGGATCTTGAAGTTGGCGATAGACTTCTTGGCCTTTGTGATAACGGGCTTCTGGCCGGAGATGATCTCCAGGTCCTTAACTGCGGACTCGAGAGCCTTGGCATTTTCCTTGGCCTCACCTACGCCCATGTTGATAACGATCTTATCGAGTTTCGGAATTTCCATTACATTCTTGTAACCGAACTTGCTCTGCATAGCAGCCGAAATCTCATTCATATATAATTCTTTTAATCTTGTCATGTTTGAGACCTCCTCTCCTATTAATCGATTACATCGCCGGTTGCCTTGGCAACACGAACCTTCTTGCCGCCGTCAAGCTTAAAGCCGACTCTGGTGGGTTTTCCGTTAACTACGAGCATAACGTTGGAAATGTCAATCGGGGACTCAATCTTCGTAATGCCGCCCTTCGGATTACTCTGACTGGCCTTCTGATGCTTCGTTACCATATTGCAGCCCTCAACAACAACCTTGCCGTCTGCAACACGGATAACCTTACCCTCACTGCCCTTATCCTTGCCGGTAATAATCTTAACGATGTCACCTTTTTTAATCTTATTCATGCTGACACCTCCTATAATACTTCCGGAGCAAGGGAAACGATCTTCATGAACTTCTTGTCACGAAGCTCTCTTGCTACGGGTCCAAAGATACGGGTACCCTTGGGGGTCAAATCATCTTTGATGATAACAGCTGCGTTCTCGTCGAAGCGGATGTAGGATCCGTCCTTACGGCGAACAGACTTAACGGTACGAACAACAACTGCCTTAACTACGTCGCCTTTCTTTACAACACCGCCGGGAGCGGCATCCTTCACAGCGGCAACAATGATATCACCAATACCGGCATAACGTCTTGTGGAACCACCCATAACACGAATGCAAAGCAGTTCTTTCGCGCCGGTATTATCAGCAACCTTCAGTCTGGTTTCTGTTTGTATCATAGCGAAAATCTCCTTTCGTAATCTCTTCGGGATCTCCCGAAAATGATTATTTTGCCTTTTCTACGATCTCAACAAGTCTCCATCTCTTGTCCTTGGAAAGGGGTCTTGTCTCCATAACCTTAACGCGATCACCGATCTTGCATTCGTTGTTCTCGTCATGAGCCTTCAGCTTGTAAGTTCTCTTAACGATCTTGTTGTAAAGGGGATGCTTTACGTTATCCACAACAGCAACAACGATGGTCTTATCCATCTTATCACTTACGACCTTACCGGTACGTACTTTTCTCAGATTTCTTTCCATGAGAATTCTCCTTTCCAAGCCGATCAATTGGCGGAATTCTTCGCGGTGATAACCGTCTGAATTCTGGCGATGTTCTTGCGAACTACCTTAATCCTGCTTGTATTCTCAAGCTGGTTCGTAGCATTCTGGAATCTCAGATTGAAGAGCTCCTTCTTAGCGGCAACAAGTTCGCTGTTAAGCTCCTCAACGGTCTTGGACTTAAGCTCTTCCATATAGTTTTTCGTCTTAGTTGCCATTAGTTTGCACCTCCCTCAAGGTCTGCCTTACTAACAATCTTGCACTTGCAGGGCAGCTTGTAGGTAGCAAGACGAAGTGCTTCTCTGGCCGTCTCTTCAGGAACGCCGGCAATCTCGAAAAGAACACGTCCGGGCTTAACAACTGCTACCCAGTACTCAGTGGATCCTTTACCGGAACCCATTCGGGTCTCGGCAGGCTTAGCGGTAACGGGCTTATCAGGGAAGATCTTGATCCATACCTGACCGCCACGCTTGATGTAACGGGTTACGGCAATACGTGCCGCTTCAATCTGATTGGACTTAATCCAGCAAGGCTCGGTAGCAACGATTCCGTACTCACCGTTCGAGATGAAATTTCCTCTGAGGGCCTTGCCTCTCATGCTTCCGCGAAACTGCTTACGATGTTTCACTCTCTTGGGCATTAACATTACTTATCCGCTCCTTCCTTCTTGTTTCCCTTGCGGGGAAGTACTTCGCCGTGATAAATCCAAACCTTAACACCTACTTTACCGTAAGTGGTATCAGCTTCGGCGAAACCGTAGTCAATATCGGCACGCAGCGTCTGCAACGGAATCGTACCGTCGCTGTAGCTCTCGGAACGGGCAATGTCGGCACCGCCGAGACGTCCGGAAACCATTGCCTTGATTCCCTTTGCGCCGGACTTCATGGTTCTGCCCATGCAGGACTTCATGGCACGACGGAAGGAAACACGGTTCTCAAGCTGCTGTGCGATGTTCTCAGCAACAAGCTGAGCACAGTTATCAGGTCTCTTGATCTCTTTGATCTCAAGGTTAACCTTCTTGGTCGTAAGCTTCTGCACTTCTGCCTTCAGCTTTTCGATCTCCTGGCCGCCCTTACCGATGACAACGCCGGGCTTAGCCGTATGAACGATGATCTTAATCTTATCGGAAGTGCGCTCGATTTCCGTATCGGAAATAGCTGCAGCAGCCAATTTGTTCTTCAGGAACTTTCTGATCTTCTGGTCTTCCACAAGGTTGTCTGCGAAATCAGCCTCTGCATACCAGCGGGAATCCCAGTCATTGATAACGCCGACTCTAAGGCCGTGCGGATTTACTTTCTGTCCCATGCTCTTCCTCCTATCTCTCGTCCAACACGACGGTGATGTGACTCATTCTCTTCAGAATATGGTAAGCTCTGCCCTGCGCTCTGGGATGAAATCTCTTGATCGTAGGAGCTTCGTTGGCGAAGCATTCGGAAACATAGAGCTTGGTCGCATCCATTCCGTTGTTGTTCTCCGCATTGGCGATAGCGGATTTGAGTAACTTTTCAATCAATCTGGAAGCATATCTGGGGTTGTATGCCAAAATGCCGAGTGCTGTCTGTACATCCTTGCCTCTGATTGCGTCGAGTACGAAACATGCCTTCTGAACGGAAACGCGGGCGTAAGAAAGCTTAGCGCTCGGTCTCGTATCCTTATTGGCATTTCTCTCACGCTTAATTTGGGATCTATGTCCTTTTGCCATAGGATGTTTACCTCCTTTTCATGTAACGGTTCTCCGTTAATAATTCTTCCTGCGCATTTCGCGCAAATATCGGTTATCGGGTTTGATTATCTCTTACCCTTCTTTTCGTCCTTACCGTGACCGCGGAAGGTCCGGGTTGCAACGAACTCGCCCAGCTTGTGGCCAACCATATCTTCGGTCACGTATACCGGAACGTGCTTACGTCCGTCATAAACCGCAATCGTATGGCCGACAAATGTAGGGAAAATCGTGGAGCGGCGAGACCAGGTCTTGAGAACACTCTTGTCTCCGCTCTTGTTCATTTCATCAACCTTATCAAGCAGATACTGGTCTGCGAAAGGTCCCTTTTTCAAAGAACGTGCCATTATGGTTTACCTCCTGTTATTTCGTCTTGATGACGCTGCCGTCTTTTCTGCGGATGATCAACTTGTTGGAAGCCTTCTTCTTGTTTCTGGTCTTAAGACCGAGAGCAGGCTTACCCCAAGGAGTGCTCGGACCGGGACGACCGATTCCGCACTTACCTTCACCACCGCCGTGCGGGTGATCATTCGGGTTCATTACAGAACCGCGGACGGTAGGACGAGTGCCCATATGACGCGTACGACCTGCCTTGCCGATGTTGACAAGCTCATGGTCGATGTTGCCGAGCTGACCGATGGTTGCGCGGCAGATGATCGGAACCATTCTCATCTCACCGGAGGGAAGACGAAGCGTTGCATACTTGCCTTCTTTAGCCATCAGCTGTGCGCTGTTACCGGCTGCACGAACAAGCTGTCCGCCCTTGCCGGGATAAAGCTCAACGTTGTGAACCAAAGCACCGATCGGGATGTTAGCAAGAGGGAGGCAGTTGCCGGTTCTTGCTTCAGCCGTCTCACCGTTCATAACGGTCTGGCCTACTTCAAGGCCGAGAGGTGCAAGGATATATGCCTTCTCGCCGTCTGCGTAGCAGATCAGAGCGATGTTGGCGGTTCTGTTCGGATCGTACTCAATGGTCTTAACCACTGCCGGTACGCCGTCTTTCTTTCTCTTGAAATCGATAATACGATACTGCCTTCTGGAGCCGCCGCCGATATGTCTTACCGTGATCTTACCCTGGTTGTTACGGCCAGCGGTCTTCTTAAGGGAAACACACAAAGACTTCTCGGGCTTACTGCAGGTGATTTCAGCGAAATCAGAGCAGGTCATGTTTCTTCTGGAAGGTGTATACGGGGTAAACTTTTTAATTCCCATTTCTGTAACTCCTTTCGTTTACACTCTTTTACAGGCCGGTGAAGATCTCAATATCTGCACTGTCCTCGGTCAGCTGCACGATGGCCTTCTTCTTCGCTGCGGTAGAACCTTCGATGCGGCCTGCTCTTGTGTTACGGGCGCGGTTCTTGCCGGCAAGATTCATCGTGTTAACCTTGGCTACCTTGGTCCCTGCGAACATCTTCTCAACCGCATCGGCGATCTGAGTCTTCGTTGCATCGGGATTTACATAGAAGGCATATTTCTTCTCAGCCATGGAGTTCATGCTCTTCTCAGTTACGACGGGTCTCAGAATGATATCATAATACTTAAGGTCTGCCATTATGCATACACCTCCTCAATCTTAGCGACCGCATCCTTGGTGATTACCAGGTTGGAATACTTCAGGATGTCATATACGTTGATTGCATTGGAAGCTACGGTACGAACACCGGGAAGGTTTCTTGCGGAAAGGATTACGTTCTCATCCTTGTCTGCGGTAACAATCAATGCCTTGTCAAGAGCGAGCTTGTCAAGAATGTTCTTAACCTGCTTCGTCTTGATAGCCTCGAAGCTCAGATCCTCCATAACGAAAATCTTGTCCTCGGCTACTCTTGAGGTAAGGGCGGACTTGATAGCGCCGGCCTTTTCCTTCTTGTTCATCTTAACGGAATAATCTCTCGGCTTCGGGGCAAATACAACGCCGCCGCCCTTCCACTGAGGAGAACGGATGGAACCCTGACGGGCCTGTCCGGTACCTTTCTGTCTCCAGGGCTTTCTTCCGCCGCCGCTTACTTCGGAGCGGGTCTTGGCGCTCTGCGTTCCCTGACGCTTGTTAGCCAGCTGGCTTACAACCGCAAGATGCATCAAATGGGTATTTACTTCAACTCCGAAGATGCTGTCGGAAAGATCAAGTGTTCCGATCTCAGCGCCTTCTTTATTATAAACTTTCACATTTGCCATAATTCAGTTCCTCCTTTCTCAAGATTACTTTCCGCTCTTAACGGTTTCTTTCAGGATGACTAAGGACTTCTTTGCTCCGGGAACGGCACCCTTTACAAGGATCATGTTGTTGTCAACGTCAACGCGGACAACTTCAAGATTCTGTACCGTTACGTTCACATTACCCATCTGTCCGGGCATGTGCTTTCCTTTGAAAACACGGCCGGGGGTCGTTGCGGGTCCGTTGGAACCTGCATGTCTGTGATACTTGGAACCATGTCCCATAGGTCCTCTGCTAAGACCGAATCTCTTGATTGCGCCGGCATAACCTTTACCTTTGCTTACGCCGCTTGCATCAATCTTGTCGCCTGCTGCGAAGATGTCAGCCTTGATTTCCTGGCCGACGCTGTACTCAGCAGCGTTCTCGAAACGGAACTCCTTGAGAAATCTCTTGTTTGCAACATTTGCCTTGGCAAAAAGTCCTTTCATCGGCTTGTTAACCAGCTTCTCTCTGATGTCACCGAAACCGACCTGAACCGCATCGTAGCCGTCCTTCTCTGCCGTCTTAACCTGAACAATGGGGCAGGGACCTGCCTGCAGTACGGTCACCGGAATGAATGCGCCGTCTTCTGCGAAGATCTGGGTCATTCCGACCTTGGTAGCTAAAATAGCTTTCTTCATTGTAGTACCTCCTGTTAAATCTACAGCGGACCCCGTGCGGGGTCATTCTAAATTACAAGATGATTTATTTGGTGATCATCTTGATGCCGATGAATACACCGGCAGGCATCTCCAAGCGCTGAAGAGCTTCAATCGTCTTCTCGCCCGGATTCAGGATGTCGATCAGTCTCTTGTGGGTTCTCTGCTCGAACTGCTCACGCGAATCCTTATACTTGTGAGTAGCACGGAGAATCGTAACTACGTCCTTCTTCGTCGGCAACGGAACAGGTCCGCTGACCTTGGAACCGGTCTTCTTTGCGTTCTCCACAATCTTCGCTGCAGATGCATCAATTAACTGATGATCATACGCCTTCAATGTGATTCTCATTACATTGCTTGCCATAAAAATAGCGCCTCCTTTTCGCACTTAGTGGTAAAGTACGACAAGTGGTGCCTGTACACTCAACCGTGTGTTTCCTGCCAGCCGGTAAATAAGACCAAGCATTGCTGCTTGGTTCTGATACCGAGTGACGTCGTTTCGCACGTCTTATCTGCCTCCGTGGCAGAAAATGTTATCGGTACAGTGACTTGTCGCCAGAATGAACTCATGACATTCGCTCCACGGAATTACCCGGCAAAGCCGGCAACCTCACGCTTCACAGCTATCACGTCACAGCGAAACCGATTATAACACAACGAAAAACAAAATGCAAGCATAAATTTCGGGGATTTTACAACTTGCAAAATCCCCGCTTTCATCATGGAAAATGTGACACCTTCTCACTGCCCGAACAGCGGCCGGAACATCTCCTGCAGGTCGTCCGGCAGCTTCGTGCCGACAAGCATCGGCTTTTTGTTCTGCGTCGTCTCTGCGGAAAGATAGGCAACCGTCACATACACTTCGTTATTATATAGGAACAGTTCGTCGGTCGCCCGGCTGAACAGCCCGTCCTCGGTATACGCGAGAATCTCGCGGCGAAGCCCGTACGATTCCGTCACGTTCTCATCGGAAATGCGCACGTTGTCGGAAAGATCCTTCTCGGCGGCGCAGATCCGCTTGTAGGTTTCTTCGTCAACCTCCCGGAGACTTTCGGTCGTCTTTCCGGTCCCGACCACCTTCTTCACCGGGAAGTTCGCGGGATCGGCAAGTCTTGCCCGCTCGCGGTCGGCAATCTCCTTCTTCGCGTAAAGCCGGCCCGCCGAATCAATCAGGTAGTTCTCGTCCTCGTCGCCCTCTACCTTATATATTACGGCAAGCGTCATCAGCCCGCCGGACTGAATCTTCGCCTTCTCTTCGCCGTGAATCGCCTTGACGACATCGCTGACCTCGGTTCCGATGAACGTCTTCGTCTCGATGTCATTGATCAAAGCGTACTCGACGCCGCCGACCTCCATCAGGTCACGGCCGTCCAGATATCTCGCGCCCGTGCCGCTCTTCGGCTTCATCGAAACAAACAGCCAGACAATGCCCGCCACGGCAAATACACCGAACAGCAGAAGCGGGTACCATTTTTTGACAAATTCCATAGTTACTCCTCAGGACTTCTTCTCATTCTGCCAGCGGCATGCCGCACCGCACGGAAGCACAAGCCCGGTTGCGGTAACGGGAAGCCCGATTTCGTCGCCCTGCACCGTTCCGCCGAAGCGCGGAACAAGCAGCACGCCTGCTATATAAGCCATCATCGCCGGCTGAAGGCCGGTCGTGTAGGAATTGATTAAGAAAAACAGCGGATTGTCGTTTAAGACTTCCGTGCAAAGCTTCACCAGGTCGTATACGGCGTCCTCGATCTTCCAGACCTCGCCGTTCGGGCCTCTGCCGTAGGAAGGCGGGTCCATGATGACGGCGTCGTACCGGTTGCCGCGGCGGATCTCCCGCTCCACAAACTTCTGGCAGTCATCAACGATATACCGGATCGGGGCATCCGCAAGCCCGGAGGCTGCGGCATTCTCCTTTGCCCAGTTCACCATTCCCTTCGAGGCATCGACATGACATACCTGCGCACCGGCTTTGGCTGCGGCAAGCGTCGCGCCGCCCGTATAGGCGAACAGGTTCAATACCTTCACGGGCTTATCGGGATTCTGTGCTTTTCTTTTGCGGATCAGTTCTGTGAACCAGTCCCAGTTGGCTGCCTGCTCCGGGAACAGCCCGGTATGCTTAAAGCTGAACGGCTGCAGGCGGAACTTCAGTTCTTTATAGGAAATCTCCCAAACCTTCGGCAGGTTGAAAAACTCCCACTCTCCGCCGCCCTTGCTGCTTCTGTGGTAGTGTGCGTTCGGCTTCTTCCAGCCGTAATGTTTCCGCTCCGTGTTCCACAAAACCTGCGGGTCGGGCCGGATCAGCATATAGTCGCCCCAGCGCTCCAGCTTCTCTTTTGACGAGGCATCCAAAACCTCATAGTCTTTCCATCCGTCAGCAATCCACATAGTAAAGCCTTTCTTATGGCATTTTCCTCGGTAAGATTATATAACAGAATGACTGCAGGTACAAGTGTAAATAATTTTTACCTTTTTCCTCTTGACTATCTACCGTAAATATACTAAAATAATAACAGTCGGGTTTTCCGAACAAAAAGACTCGTTTTGGAGGAATGTATATATGGGTATTTTATCCAGATTCAAAGACATCATGTCTGCGAACATCAACGCTCTTCTTGATAAAGTAGAAGATCCTGAGAAGATGATCGACCAGTGCCTGCGCAACATGAACGACGACCTCGTTAAGGTTAAGCAGGAAACCGCTTCCGTCATGGCACAGGAGAAGGCCTGCAAGCGCCAGGTTGATGAGTGTCAGGCAAGCATCGACAAGATGCAGAGCTACGCCGTTAAGGCTCTTACCGCAGGCAATGAGGATGATGCCAGAAGATTCCTCGCCGAGAAGAACCGCCTTATGGCAAAGCTTACCGACCTTCAGGCTAACTACGCAATTGCGCATGACAATTCCCAGAAGATGCGCGATATGCACGATAAGCTCACAAGCGACATCAAAGAGCTCGAGTTCCGTAAGGAAACGATCAAGGGCAAGATTGCCGTTGCCAAGGCTCAGGAGCGCATCAACGAGATGACCTCCAGTGTTACGAGCGCCAACAACTCCATCGCAAGCTTCGAGCGTTATGAGCAGCTTGCAAACAAGAGATTGGACAAGGCTCAGGCCGTTGCCGAGCTGAACGCTTCCAATCCTACCAACTCCATCAAGGATCTCACCGCCAAGTACGTGAACGATCCGAATGTGGATGCTGAGCTTGAAGCTCTTAAGGCAAGCCTCGGAATGTCTACTCCTTCCGGACTGCCCCAGTAACCAGCGTATTCGGAGGCTGTTGTACTTAGTGCAACAGCCTCTTTGTATATCCGGATTCCGTTTATCGGAAGGAGTCTTCTATGCAACCCGAAGCATTAATGCTTTATAAGCTGATTATTCTTTATATGCTGGACCGTGTGGATTTTCCGCTGACCAATTCCCAGCTCGCGGATTTCATCACCGAGAAGGAATACACGAATTTCTTTACGGTGCAGCAGGTTCTCTCGGATCTTGTCGACGACGGCTACATCAGTCTGCAGGAAACGAAGAACAACTCCCTCTACCGCATCACGGCCGAGGGAAAGGAAACGCTCTCCTTCTTTTATAAGAACATCTCCCGCAACATCCGGGACGACATCGACATGTTCTTAAGCGAGAAGAAGTACTCTCTCCGTGAGGAGGTTTCCAACTTTGCGGATTATTACGAGGTCCGCAAGAATGAATACCTTTGCGAGCTGAAGGTCGTGGAGCGCGACACTCCGGTGATTGAAATCCGGCTGAGCGTTCCGTCCGAAGACAACGCGCGCACCGTGTGTTCGCACTGGCGGCAGAAAAATGCCGACATTTATGCTTATGTGATCAACGTCCTGCTCGGCGACACACCGTCCGGCAAGACCGATCAATAAAAGGTAAAGAGAAAACGAAAAAGGGGGTAAGGGGTTATGTATCCGTGGTTTTGGCTTGGTTTGTTCCTGGTACTGTTAATCATCGAAGGAATCACCTTCACGCTGACCACAATCTGGTTTGCAGGCGGCGCACTCTGCGCTTCCGTTGTCAGTCTGATTTTTGACAACCGACCGGCAGAGATCATTGTCTTCTGCGTCGTGTCATTTGCCCTGTTCTTCTTTGTAAGGCCGTCCGCCCTGAGGCGTTTCAACCGCAGAAGGGTGAAAACCAATGTCGAGGCCGTTGCCGGCAAGACCGCGCGCGTCATCGAGCAGGTGGACAACTTCGCAGGGACCGGCCGCGTAAAGATTGACGGCATGGAATGGGCTGCACGCAGCACCGACGACAACGTGGGATTTGCCGTTGGCGATCTCGTGCTGGTCGAAAAGGTGGAAGGTGTCAAGCTTGTCATCAAGAACAAATTCTAAGGAGGTATTTTCATGTTAAGCTTTCTGACCGAGACTGAATTTGACTGGAGCAATCCGACGCTCTGGACAGTCGTGATTGTAATTGTTGCCATTATCTTTGTTACTTCCTGCCTGAAGGTTGTACCGCAGGCGCAGGCATTCATCATCGAGCGAATCGGTGCCTACCAGGATACCTGGAGCGTAGGTCTCCACTGGAAATGGCCCTTCATCGACCGCATCGCCCTTCGCGTTCTTTTGAAGGAGCAGGTTGTGGACTTCCCTCCGCAGCCCGTTATCACGAAGGATAACGTAACGATGCAGATTGATACCGTCGTTTACTTCCAGATCACCGACCCGAAGCTCTTCGCTTACGGCGTGCAGAACCCGATGATGGCCATCGAGAACCTGACCGCTACGACGCTTCGTAACATCATCGGTGACCTCGAACTTGATGCCACGCTTACTTCCCGCGAAATCATCAACGGCAAGATGCGCATCTCCCTCGATGAAGCAACCGACCCCTGGGGTATCAAGGTTAACCGTGTGGAGCTGAAAAATATCATGCCGCCTACCGCCATCCGTGATGCCATGGAGAAGCAGATGAAGGCAGAGCGTGAACGCCGTGAGACAATCCTCATCGCAGAAGGTGAAAAGAAGTCCACGATTCTTGTCGCAGAAGGTAAAAAGCAGTCCGCCATCCTCGAAGCCGAGGCTGAAAAGGAAGCTGCCATTCTCCGTGCGGAAGCCAAGAAGGAAGCTACGATTCGCGAGGCCGAAGGTCAGGCGGAAGCAATCCTCCGCGTACAGCAGGCGAATGCGAACGGTCTGAAGTTCCTCAACGAGGCAGCTCCTACCGATCCCGTGCTTCGCTTAAAGAGCCTCGAGGCATTTGCCAAGGCTGCTGACGGCAAGTCCACGAAGATCATCATTCCTTCCGAGATTCAGGGCATTGCCGGTCTTGCAAGCGGTGTTGTGGAAGCATCCAAGAAGGATGTTCCGGAAGAATAAAGATTTAAAAGATTGAATTGAAGTTTGTTTGAATATGCTGCCCGGGAAATCGCGTCTGCGATTTCCCGTTTTTTTTCGCGGGGATTGCTGACGCGATTTCGCGCTTTTTCTTTTGCAGAAATCAATCATTATTTCGTCATTTAATTCAAATTTCTGTTTCCTGTGGTACACTATGCGCTGTTTTGATTATTGAGTACCATATCCACCGGCAGAATTGGTATTCAAATCCGTCTGTTCCACAGCTGAGTGCCATACCCCGATTCATCCGATTCAAAGAGCTACATATAGACATGGCATTTCCGCGCATATATCGACATATGAGTACCATTTCTTCCAAAGAGCCTGGTACTTAAACTTCCCATTCTGCGAATGGATTCCATAAACTGCATCGCCGCCAATGAAAAATGGTACCCATCGGAAGAATCACTTCCGATGGGTACCACACTTAGTCTTCCTGCATCAATTATCAATTCTGCCCGCTTCCGGACTCTCTGTCCCGGTCCCGTTCAGGCACTCTTCCATCACGGTCCAGACCTCGTCAAAGCCGAGTCCGGTTTCCTTTGAGCAGGCAATCAGGCGGTCGGATGCTTTCAGCTTGAGCTCCTTGCGAATCATCGCAAGCTGCTTGCTGATCTGGCTCCGGCTCACCTTGTCGGCCTTCGTGACCAATACAACCGACGGAAGCCTGTTCGCCGAAATCCAGTCGTGCATCTGCTTATCGCCGGCGCTCGGCTCGTGCCGGATGTCCACCAGCTGAAAGATGATTCTTAATTGCTTTGATTTCAGCAGGTACCGCTCAATCATCTTGCCCCATTTGGCCTGCAGTTCCTTCGAAACCTTCGCGTAGCCGTACCCCGGAAGATCCACGAAATAGAACGCATCGTTCAGCCGGAAATAGTTGATCGTCTGCGTCTTTCCGGGCTGCTGTGACGTACGCGCCAGATCCTTCCGGTTCACCAGCTTGTTAATCAGGGACGATTTGCCGACATTCGATCTTCCGACAAACGCGAACTCCGGCATTTGATTGTCAGGCAGCTTGCTGGTTACGCCGCATACGGTTTCCAGCTCGGCCGATTTGATAATCATCTGCTGCTCCTTTCTATCTGACAAATGCCTCGTTAAGCACCTGTCCCATATCCGTCACGAAACGGATGTCCATGCCTTCGCGAATCTCCTCCGAAATCTCACTGACATCCTCGCGGTTATCGTCCGGAACAAGAATCTTGTTAATGCCGACCTTTTTGGCCGCAAGCATCTTCTCCTTCAGACCGCCGATGGGCAGAACACGTCCGCGCATCGTAATCTCTCCGGTCATGGCAAGCTCGGAATCCACCGGGATTCCGGTCACTGCGGAAAGCACTGCCGTCGCAATCGTGATACCTGCACTCGGGCCGTCCTTCGGAACCGCGCCCTCCGGAATATGAATGAAAATGTCATGCTTTTCGAAGTAATCCTCAGGCAATGAATAGCGGTCCGCAACGGAACGGATGTAACTGATTCCGGCGCTTGCGGATTCCTGCATCACCTCGCCGAGCCGTCCGGTCATGCCGATGCGGCCGGTTCCCTTCAGGGCATTCACTTCAATCTCCAGTGTCGTTCCGCCGACTGCCGTCCACGCAAGTCCTCTCGCGATGCCGACCTGCGGCTTCTTCACACGCTCAATGTCGTGGTAGCGGTAGATGCCCAGATAGTCCGTCAGGTTCTTCCTGGTGATGTTCTCCTTACCGGGCTTCTCCTCTCCGGCGTGTTTGCGGATGACCTTGCGGCATACCTTGCCGATGACACGCTCCAGCTCACGCACGCCCGCCTCCCTTGTAAAGAAGCGGATCATATCGCGGATGGCGGCTTCGGAAAATGCCACCTCCTTCGCCGTGATGCCGTGCGCCTTTAACTGCTTCGGAACAAGGTAGCCCTTTGCGATGTGGACCTTCTCATTCTCCGTATAGCTGTCAAGCTCCAGCACCTCGACACGGTCGAGAAGCGGTCTCGGAATCGTATCCGTCGTATTTGCCGTCGCAATGAAAACTATGTTGCTGAGGTCGACCGGGAGATCCACGTAGTGGTCGATAAAGCGGCTGTTCTGCGCGCTGTCCAAAACCTCCAAAAGCGCTGCAGACGGATCGCCCTTATAGTCGCTTCCGAGCTTGTCAAGCTCATCAAGAAGCATCAGAGGATTCTTCACGCCTGCCTGCTTCAGGCCGTTCACGATACGGCCGGGCATCGAAGCAACGTATGTTCTTCTGTGTCCGCGGATCTCTGCCTCGTCGCGGACGCCGCCCAGGCAGACGCGCACATACGGACGGTTCATCGCTTCCGCGATGCTTTTCGCGATGGAAGTCTTACCGGTCCCGGGAGGTCCCACCAGGCACAGAATCGGTGCCTCGGCGTTGCTGATGCGCTCCTTGACCGCAAGGAATTCCATGATTCTTTCTTTAATCTTCGTGAGGCCGTAATGATCGCGCTCCAGGATTTCCTCGGCACGCTTCAAATCGGTGCTGTCCTCCGCGGTCTTATCCCACGGAAGCGAAAGCAGTGTCTCGATGTAGCTTCTTATGACCTGTCCCTCACTGCTGCTCTGTCCCATATTCTGGAAACGCCGGATTTCGTTCCGGATGGCTTTCTTGATTTCCTCGGAAGCGGTCAGCTCCTCCGTCTTCTTTAAGAAGATATCAGCCTCCTCTTCCGTACCCTCGCCGAGTTCGGAACGGATTGTCTTCATCTGCTCACGAAGCACATAATCCTTCTGGTTCTTCTCAAGCGTCTGCTGCAGTCTGGCGTCGATATCCTGGCGGATGGAAAGAATCTCGGTCTCGTCAAGCAGCACTTTTCCGATGACGCGGAACTGCTCGCTCATATCGTCGGCCTCGAGAATCGCCTGCCGGAATCCCGGCGGAATCGGAACCGAAGCAATGATCCGGTCCATCAGATCCTCAAGCGTGTTGCTGTCGGTAAGACGCTTTCTCGTCTCACCGGGCATCTTCTTCGCGACGCTCACAAAGCGGTATACATACTCCTTAAGCGAACGGAGCATTGCTTCCTTCTCGTTGTCGGAAAGGTCGCTCTCCTCCATCGGAAAAGGAATGACCAGAGCCTTAGGCTCTTCCGTATCCTCAAACACGCGAAGGCTTCTCGCGCGGAATTCTCCCTTTAAAATGACGCGGCAGACACGGTTCGGCAGATTCTCAACGCCTGCCACCAAAGACACGCAGCCTGTCGCGCAAACATCCTCTGAATGCACCGGCCAGGTTTTGTTCTTCCGAAGCGTCACAAAGACATGCCGTCCCACGTACTTCTTGAGGTTGTCCGCATTGATCTCGGTGTTGCTGTCGACTTCCATCGACATCACGATTCCGGGAAATGCGACCTCGGCCGAGGGAATCAGCGAATAGATTTTCTGGCTCATATCGTAATCCATTTTCTCTCCCTGTATTCGGATGACACCCATCCGACAAGTTGCAAAGAGTCTGCCCGATTGAGAGCAGACTCTTTCGTGTTATGCAGTTTCGTCCTGTTTTTCGGGTTCTTCAGCGACCCGAATCATAACGGGTTTCTCCTTACCGTCGGCTGCCTCTTTCGTGATGATGCAACGAACGACATTCTCCTCGGAAGGAATTTCGTACATCGGGTCAAGCATGATTGATTCCATGATGGCCCTGAGTCCTCTCGCGCCGGTCTTTCGCTCAAAGCTTCTGTGAGCAATCTCCCGAATCGCTTCCGGATCAAATTCAAGCTCCACACCGTCCAAGCGGAACATTTCCTCATACTGGCGGGTGATGGCATTTTTCGGCTCCGTGAGGATTCTCACAAGAGCGTCCTCGTCAAGCATGTCAAGCGCGGAGATGACAGGCACACGGCCTACGAACTCCGGAATCATGCCGAACTTCACCAAATCCTGCGGAAGAACCTGGCGGAACAACTCGCCGATGTTCTCCTTTCTTCCGCCCTGCACATCTGCTTCGAATCCGATGGACTTCTGTCCGATTCTGGCTTCGACAATCTTTTCAAGACCGTCAAACGCACCGCCGCAGATGAAAAGGATATCCGTTGTATCGATGTGATACATCTCCTGCTGGGGATGCTTTCTGCCGCCCTGCGGAGGCACACTCGCTTCGGTCCCCTCGAGGATCTTCAAAAGAGCCTGCTGAACACCTTCGCCGCTGACATCGCGGGTGATGGAAGTATTCTCGCTCTTTCTGGTAATCTTATCAATCTCGTCGATATAGATGATGCCGTGCTCAGCACGCTCCATATCGTAATCAGCTGCCTGAATGATCTTCAACAGGATGTTCTCAACATCCTCGCCTACGTAACCGGCCTCGGTCAGTGCCGTGGCATCGGCAATCGCAAACGGAACATTCAGCTTCTTTGCAAGCGTCTGTGCAAGATAAGTCTTTCCGGAACCGGTGGGACCAATCATCAGAATGTTGCTCTTCTGCAGTTCCACATCAAGATTCTGCTTTGCAAGAACTCTCTTATAATGGTTGTAAACAGCGACCGAAAGGGTCTTCTTGGCTTCGTCCTGACCGATGACATACTCATCGAGGAAAGCCTTCATTTCAACGGGCTTCACCAGATTGATGCTGTCTTCGGTAAACGCGCTGCTCTTGTCCCGCTCCGTGTAGGTATCCTCGCGGAGGATATCTTCGCAAATCTCGATGCACTCATCACAGATGCGCACATTGTTCGGGCCCACAATCAGCTTGCGGACTTCGTCCTGGGATTTGCCGCAGAAGGAACAGCAGCCTGTCGTGTCCTTTTTCGCCATTCGAAATCTCCTTATCAATGCCTACCGGCTTGTGATAACTCTGTCAATCAGTCCGTATGCAACGGCTTCCTCTGCGGTCATCCAGTTGTCTCTGTCGGTATCGGCAGCAACAATGTCATAATCCTTTCCGCAGTTCTCCGCAAGCATGCGGTTCAGCTTCTCTTTCGTCTGCAGGATGTGCTTCGCCGCGATTTCAATCTCGGTAGCCTGTCCCTGCGCTCCGCCGAGAGGCTGATGAATCATAATCTCGGAATTCGGGAGAGCCAGTCTCTTGCCCTTCGTTCCGCCGGCCAGAAGGAATGCACCCATGCTGGCAGCCATGCCTACGCAGATGGTCGAAACATCGCACTTGATGTAACGCATCGTATCGTAGATTGCCATGCCCGCGGTAACGGAACCGCCGGGGCTGTTGATGTAAAGGCAGATATCCTTCGTCGGGTCCTCGGACTCCAGAAACAGCAGCTGCGCAACCACAAGGCTCGCCGTTACTTCGTTCACTTCCTCGCCGAGGAAGATGATACGGTCTTTCAAAAGTCTCGAGTAAATGTCATAGGACCGCTCACCGCGGCTCGTCTGTTCAATGACGTAGGGAACTAAACTCATCTCTTTCTCCTTTATGGAAAATACGACTGATTACGCCTCAACGGCACTGTCCGCTACAAGCGTAACGGCCTTTCCGCAGGCAAGATCGAGAGTCATGTTCTTGAGGTTCTCCTCACCCATGTACTCCTTAATCTTCTCAACTTCCATATGATACTGTTCGGACATCTTCTTGAGCTCTTCCTCAATCTCCTCATCGGAAACGGTGATGTTCTCAGCCTTTACGATGGCTTCGAGCACGAGACGGGTGTTGATTCTCTTCTCGGCCTGAGGCTTCATCTGCTCAAGGAACGTCTTCTGGTTAAGACCGGTGAACTGGAAGTACTGCTCAAGCTTCAGTCCCTGAGACTGCAGGCGGTATGCGAAATCCTCTGCCATCTGCTCCTGGGTGGACTGAACCATAGCCTCCGGAACCTCCATCGTCGCATTGGCAACAGCCTTCTCGACAGCCTGGTCTTCCTTCTTGGTCTTGGCTTCCTTCTCCTTCTTCTCGGTCAGGTTCTTCTTAATGTCTTCCTTGTACTCAGCAAGGGTATCGAACTCGGAAACTTCACTTGCGAACTCGTCATCAAGCTCCGGAAGCTCCTTTGCCTTGATGGCATTTACCTTACACTTGAATACTGCAGGCTTTCCGGCAAGCTCCTCGGCATGATACTGCTCAGGGAAGGTAACGTTAACGTCGCACTCTTCTCCGATGCTCTTACCGATCAGCTGGTCCTCGAAACCGTCGATGAAGCTGTGGGAACCGATTACAAGCGGATGGTTCTCGCCCTTGCCGCCGGCAAATGCAACACCGTCGCAGAATCCTTCGTAATCGATGACTGCGGTGTCGCCTTCCTGAACGGGACGGTCTTCAACGGTAATCTCGCGGGCGTTCTGCTCCTGCGTCTTCTTCAGCTCTTCCTCAATCTCCTCGTCGGAAACGGAAATTTCAATCTTGTCAACCGTTACGCCCTTGTACTCGCCGAGCGTTACTTCCGGCTTCTTGGCTACGGTAGCGGTAAATACGAAATCCTTGCCCTCACCGATCTCGGTAACGTCAATCTCCGGACGGGATACGATTTCGATGCCGCAGTTCTTGGCAGCCTCGTCGTATGCTTCCGGAATCAGGATATTGGCAGCATCCTCATAAAACATCGACTTTCCGTACATCTTGGTAACGATGGCGTAGGGTGCCTTACCTTTCCGGAAACCCTGAATGTTCAGCTTGTCCTTATTCTTCTGAAATGCCTTCTTGCAGGCCTCTTCAAAATCGGCGGCAGCGCAGGTAATCGTCAGCTTTACCATGTTCTTGCCCAAATCTTCAACTTGATAACCCATTACGGTAATCCTCCTTGTTCAAACTCACGGATAATTATTATAGCACAAGCCCCGTACAAAATCCAGCGTTATTTTTCTTTGCGGGAACCTGCGTTTTTCCTGTCGGTAAGAAGGGATTCGAAATCCTCCGGAGGCATCGGAGCATTCAGTTTTCTCTGCTCCATCGCCTGCAGAATCATCGCGTAAGTGGGGTTCTGCCGAACGATTCCGGCGGGCAGGTCTTTCGGCAGCGCGTTCATGGCGCATTTGGCCAGATAGGAATCGATATCCACGTAAAATCCGATGTTCTGAAGTCCCTGCAGAATCGTCATCGCGGTGTTCAGGTTCTCGGCATTCAGCTCGCCGTCCGGAATGACGATTTCAATCGAACCGGCCGGAATGCTGTAGCGCTCCGTCAGGAACTTTGTACGGCTCATGAAATCGGAGCTGAACAGGTACTGCCATGACAAATGCAACGAAATCATCGGGGGTTCCGTGCCACCGTCAAGCCAGTCGCGAAGGAGCCTGCACGTTTCCTTCTGCACATAGTAGTCAAGCTCGGTGACAAAGCCGTTCTCCTCAAAGATCGGCTGGAACGAGCACGGCTCAATGACCTGGCCTTCTGCGGTAATCCAGCGAACCAAAGCGTCCGCGCCGGCAATCTCGCCTTCGCTGTTACGCTTCGGCTGGAAGAATACCTTGAACTCGCGGTTGCTCATCGCATCGCGCATCGAGTTCTCCACGAAATCGCGGAAGCTGTTCACGGTCTTAAGGTCTTCGGTGAACGAAACGACTGCCACGGTCGGAGCATCCTGCATGCTGCCGATGCTTCGTCTTGCAATCTTCGCGCGGTCCATGGCCTCGGGCACGCTGTCCTCATGGTTACCGAATTTGTAGATGCCGCACCATACATTGAGCTGCATGTCCGGATACAGGCGGATGACCGCGGTATGCGCGGATTCCATCATCATTGAGATTCTGGCTTCGGTACGCTCCCTGTCATCGTAGCCGAGCATCAGCATGAAGTCGGCGCCGTTCACGCGGGCAAACAGCTCATCGGCCTTCAAGAAGGAATTCAGCGTTCCGGTGAACACCTTCAGAATCTCGTTACATACGGAGTAGCCCCAGACATCGTTCAAATCACCGAACTGCGGGAACGTAAACGAAACGAAGCATTCGCTCGCCTTCTTGTGTTCGGAGATGAAACGGTTGGCCTCTTCCTCAAACTTTTCAATGGTCAGCCGGCCGGTCAGGGCGTCACGGTTACGAACACGCTCCACGAAGTCCGTCACATCCGACCAGCACAGAAGCACATGGCCTTCCTCGCCTTCCTCTTCCTCCACAACGGAAGCGGTTGTCGAAATCCAGCGCTTCTGCTTTTCGTAATACGACTCGGTCGTAAATACTCTCGTCTTCTTCGTAAGACCTGCCACCGGGCAGTTCGCGCACGGCTCACTCCGTCCCATGATGGCTTCGAAGCAGTGCTCGCCGGAATGTGCTTCCGGATACTGGCGTCCGGTATAATCGCCGACATAAACGAGCTCGAACGTATCCGGACGGATGGCGTAATTGGTAATCTGCTGGTTCTCGATGATGGCTCTGCCGTAGCGGACCTCACGGTCCAACAGCTCGCGGCTTCTCGCACGGTCAATGAAAATACCGAGCAGTCTGCCGATATGAATCAGAATGTCCTGTTCTTCCTTGGTCCAGTTGCCGTTCACCTCTTTGACAAATGTGAGGTAGGCGAACGTATCGGCCCGATCGATGACAGCGTACTGGAACAGTGAGCAGTCCGGATATTTCTCCGCAAGCTCTTCCGGGAACTTAATGCCGAGCTGCGCGGAATTCGTGCAGATGAAGGCGGGCTCGTTCGTGAAGCGGTCCGTCAGCTCTCTTCTCGAGCCGCGAAGCACTTCCTCAAATGCCTTATCCTTTCCGGCGCCTTCCGCATCCCAGGTGTATCGGAGCGACAGCTGCTGCTCCTGCGGGTCAATGATGACGGCATAAATGCGACGGTAACCGTAGTATTTGCCGATTTCACCGAAGATCTCCACAAGGTCCTCGTCACCGGTGCCGCCTTCTGCGAGCATGTCGAATACGCGGTTGACGATGTTCCGCTCAACAGGACCGTACTGCGCCTGCTGCTCGTGCTCAACGATCTTGCGGGCCTCAGTCTTATCAGGCTCAGCCTTCGGCTGTTCCTTCACCGGACGGTACAGCTTGTGCACCTCAAGCGATTCATCGTAGATTGTGCAGTTGCTGTCCGGATTGCGGCGGGTGGCTTCAAGGGCCGCCTCGGCGCGCTTATGTAAGGTTGTATAATCCCTGCCGTCATTCGGGAAGATCGCGACGCCCATGCTGACCGCAAGGTTGCCGCCCTTCTTCAGTTCAATCCGTTCCGCCATCTTGCCGACGGTTCTTGCAATCGTATAAACCTCGGCAGCGGTACGGATCTGCTTTTTAAGCATCACGAATTCTTCGTCGTTGATATGGGCGAGCGCGTCCGTATCAAGGAATACGGAACCGAGACCGCTTGCGAGCTTTTCAAGAACATATTCGCCGTAAGCGTGACCGTACGCATCCGTAATCGCGCTGAACTCATCCACACCCATTAAGAAAAATGCGAAGCGGTCCGTCTCGGAACTTTGTTTCACCCAGTCCTCAAGCTTCTCGCGGATGGCATTCTCGGTCAGAAGGCCGGTGACGCTGTCCCTGTCGGCTTCCTTAACCGTAACCATCTCGCTCTTCTTCTCTTCGTCCACGTTAAGGGTACGGCCCATGACCTTGGCCGCAATGCCCTTGCTGTTGAACACCGTATATCCTTCGTAACGGAGCCACACCGTCTTGCCGGCATCCACATAGGAGCGGATGTCGTAAGAGAATGCTTCGTCTCCGTTCTGTAAGCTGTTGCAAAGGCTTTCAAACACCGGAAGGTCGTCTGCATAAATCAGGCCGGCGTTCAGCATGCTTTCGCGGAAGTTGGCAATGCGGAGACGGTCCTTCTCTCCCATTCCTTCCCCGAGCCGGCACTGAACCAGAATGCCGGTGGAAACGGTGTACTCCCAAAGACCGCATTTCACCATGCCGGAAATGATGCGGTATTTCTGCCGTTCAATCTCCAGCTGCTGCTCCAGTTGCTGTATTCTTTTTTCCCCGTTGTCCGTATTAGCCATTTTGTTTCCCTTCTCCGATCATTCCCGCGTCACAGACAGGTGCCTGCGCCCGGGTTTTCCCGTGACATTTCCCCCTACGGGGGAAAACCGGTATCTTATCCTTTATCATACACCATTCGGAACGGAAAATCCAACAGTTTTCGCCATAGTGACACAAAAATCCCGCGGATACGGGATTAAACTCTCCGATTTCCGCGGGATTTTGCTTTTCTGACAAATAGGTTTACAATTTGTTCGGGTGTTTCAGCTAATCAGGCAGTGTACTGAATCGCTTTTCCGACCTTCTCGGCTTCCTCCGGGAAAATGCGGACAGAAGCTTCAGTGCGAACGGAATCGCAACGCCCATGCCTTTTCCGGTGATGATGTTGCCGTCCTGAACAACCGGATCGGTGCTTACCTTCGCGCCGAGGAGCTTGTCCTCAAAGCCCGGGTAGCAGGTCGCTTTCCGTCCCTTTAAAAGGCCGTTCATTCCGAGCACGCTCGGAGCTGCACAGATTGCCGTAATATACTTTTCCTCGTCACGGTAAGCCATCAGGAGGTTCCGAAGTCCCTCGTGCGCCATCAAAGCGTTGGTTCCTCTGCCGCCGCCCGGCAAAACTACCATGTCACCGTCTTCAAAGCCGTCCTCATCAAAAAGGGCATCTGCGGAAAATGCTATGCCGTGGGAACCCTGAATCTCCTTCTTTCCGGTCACGGAAACCGTTACGACATCAAGGCTGCCTCTTCGAAGAATGTCAACAACCGCAAGTGCTTCGATTTCCTCTACGCCGTTAGCCAAAAAAACATAAACTTTCGCCATGTTATCTCCCTCGCTTCAAAACGTAATTTCTGCAATACTATCATATCCCTGTATAAAAGACAATAGCATTCCCGAGCGGGTTTGATGGATTTTTCATGTTATTTTTTTGTCGTATTTTCCGTCATTGTCAGACAGTTTCCAACGTCCGGACGGACAGTCCGAAGAATTCTTTCCGGCCCGGTAGAGAACGAAACAGCCGCACTCCTTACAAAGGCCGTTCTCCATCCGGCTGCACGTCTCGCACACCGTAAGACGCCTTTGATACTGCTCTGCAGGAGTTCTCTCCTCAGGCGGCAGGGCGTTCAGGTACTCTTCGATTTTTTGAAGAATATCCTCCTTCTTAACGCCTTCCATCAGACAGCGTCTGCACGGAATCTTTTGGACAACGGATTTCAAATCTGCACCGGTCCCGTCCATCTTCTCTTCCCCGGATTACTTTCTGAACGTAACCGTTACGACGCTGCACGGAGGAAGCGTGATTTCGGCACGGTCACCCTGAAGCGTAACGCCGTCATAGGAAGCATCGGCAACCGCATCGGGATTCTCAAAGGTGTTGTGGTCGTTCATGCTGCCGGTCAGGATTCTCGCGTCAGCTTTGCCATAGGAAGCATCGATCAGCGTATTGATCTTGTAGGATTCCTTCAGGTTAGCATTCGAAAGCGTAACGAACAGCGTGCCGTCCTCCTTCATCGAAGAAGAAACGGAAAGGTCCGGATACGCAATGCCCTCGTGGTCGAAAGTGGAATCGGAAAGCAACGATTCTACAAGCGTAGAACCCTGATGTTCCTTGTACATGCTGAAGACATAGTAGGTCGGTGTCTTAAGCATCTTCGGGCCCTCGGTCAAAATGACGGACTGCAGCACATTTACCACCTGCGCAATGTTGGCCATGACGATACGGTCTGCGCGGTTGTTGAAGATATTCAGGTTCACGGAAGCAACGATGGCGTCACGCATCGTGTTCTGCTGGTATAAGAAGCCCGGATTGGTGCCCTCTTCCACGTTGTACCAGCAGCCCCACTCATCTACGCAAAGGCCGATCTTGTGGTCGGGATCATAGCGGTCCATAACAGCAAGGTGGCTCTCAATGATCGGAGAGATTCTGCGCGTCTCGCGAATCGTGCTGTGATACAGTTCCTCGCTGAAACCGGTCGCATTGCCCTTGTTGTTCCAGTCACCGGTCGGAATCGTGTAAAAATGCAGGCTGATGGCGCCGGCAATCATCGGATTGATCATGCTCATCAGCTTCTCGGTCCATGCGGTATCACCGCCGTTCGGGCCGCACGCAATCTTATAAAGCTTGTTATCGCCGTAATCCTTGCAGAACTGCTGGAACTGGCGGTACTGGTTTGCATAGTACTCAGGCGTCATGAAACCGCCGCAGCCCCAGTTCTCGTTACCGATGCCGAGATACTTCAGGTGCCATGGCTCCTCACGTCCGTTCTTCTTACGAAGGTCGGTCATCGGGGAGATGTTGCCGCTCGTGATATATTCAATCCACTCCGACATCTCGCGCACCGTGCCGCTTCCGACATTGCCGCTGATGTACGGCTCACATCCGATCAGGTCGCAGAGATCCATGAACTCGTGCGTACCGAAGCTGTTGTCCTCGGTCACGCCGCCCCAGTTCGTGTTGATCATCGTCACACGCTCATTCTTCGGGCCGATGCCGTTGCGCCAGTGATACTCGTCCGCAAAGCAGCCGCCCGGCCAGCGCAGCACCGGAATTGCCATATCCTTCAAAGCCTTTAAAACGTCGTTACGAAGTCCTCTCGTATTCGGAATATCGGAGTCCTCACCGACATAGATGCCGCCGTAAATGCAGCGTCCCAGATGCTCTGAAAAATGTCCGTAAATCTCCTTGCGGATCGTTGCGCCCTTTTTGGCAGTGTTGATGCACAGATTCTTGTTAATCAAGGGAAATCCTCCTTTTACGCAGTTGATGGTTTTATCTTATTTCTTTCCTTTGGCAAATACAATGGCTTAAACGATACTGCCCTGTCATTCCTTACTCTTTCTTATCATCCGGATTCTGATCCGGACCGTCCGGGCTGTCCGGCGTTTCCGGATTATCAGATGCGGAAGCCGCGCCGCTGCTCGCATCGATGGTCACTCTGTCCTTGTTCCAGTCATTGTAAACGCTGTGCGGCGGCTTGGGTGCATCCTTTTTCAGAAGGATGAAGGTCACAACAGCCATCGTCCCGATAACAAGCACGCCGGCGATAATCAGAATAATGCGAAGCGTCTTGTCTCCGCCGTCCGCTTCCGCCTCTTCAATATACGGTGCCGGTGTCGGGGCGGGAGTCGCCGTCGGGACAGGGGTCGCCGTCGGAGCTACGGTAGGTGTCGGTGTGGCAGTCGGTGCCTCACTCGGTGTAGGTGTAGGTGTCGCAGGAATACTTGCGTAATCCGGAAAGACAATCGTCACCGGCCGGTACATGCCGGTTGTTTTCTTGGAAAATGTGACCTCGGCATGTTTTTCCGTGTAAGGGGTTCGATTTGCCTCCATGTAATATGTGGAACCGGACCGGGAATAAACAATGTCAAATTCATAGTCCCGATCAAAGTCTATTCCCTGATTATAGCTCTCGAACGCGTCCCCACTGTAAGCTGAAGTAATCGCCGACGCATAATCATTAAAATCCGATTGGCTGAATGCCAACCGTCCCCCGGATAAATCAATCGTAAGCGGAACCTGCTCCGCGAAGACGAACTCTACTGTCACGTCTCTCGGCGGCATGTAAAAAGATACTGTCCGCGAACCTGTTGTAAACACCGACCGGCTGACCGCACCGTCAATAATAATCCCACTGACATACTTTCCGTCCGGTACACCGTTCAGCCGCACCTGAATACTCTCCCCCGGGGTGGATTCCGATATTTCTTCATAATTGTAACTACCCATTATCTGTGCGTGCGTTTCCAGATAAACCGTCCCCTGCGGTGCGATGATTTTGTGAGGCTTGGCGCCTTCCACGCGGACAGGAGTCGAAGTCTTATCGTTGTCCACGATAATCCTCACCGTTCCGATTTCACCGTCCGGAATCTTTACTTCATAGGACGTTCCCAGACTGTAATTGCTGAGTCCGAATCTGGAAAGCTTGTTCGAATACGTATAATCTGTGTATTGAATGTCGATATGCCCGTCGTTATTGAAATCCAGATACTCAATATCCGTCGTATTCTTCCAACTGATGAAAGCATTCTTCAAAAGATACAGGTCTGCGTTCGAAAGCTTCGGCGTCACTTCCGTCAGATCAAGGGTATACAATTTCTGCGTTGCTACCGTTTCCGCCGTGATTGTCACATTTTCAGACGGCATTGTAAACCGGCAGATAACTGTATTCGACTTAAGTGTGACACTGGACGACCAGCTCTTCCAGTATTTCCCCGGCGTCACATCGTGATAGACAATGATTTCCGTGCCCGGCGCAGCTTCGGTAACCGTCTCGCCGAGCATGTTCGTCGCATGCCCGCCGTTCACGGTAATCTTATATTTCGCATTTCCGGACGCTCCGGCGCTTGCGCCGCTTCGAAACAACGCGAAAGCGCAAACAAGAATCACCATTACGCCCAAAAGGCGAATCACATTTTTCATGAGGAATCCTCCCTGCACAAATGTTACTTCTCTATGGCAAATGCCATGCTTTACTTATTATTTCCGTCCCACGGATCGTCCGATTCATCCGTCGTTTTTCTCTTATGCGTTGTCGCGCCGCTGCTTGAACTGATGATGACCCGGTCCTCGTTCCAATCGCCGTATGAACCGGCCTGGTTCCGGGACCCGTCCTTTTTAAGCCGCACGATAAGCCAGACAAACAGTGCGCAGAACAAAAGCACGCCGCAGGCAATCAGAACTCCCTTGAGTACGGAATGATTCGAATTCTCTTTGCTCTTATTCTCATTCACATAAGGCGTCGGAGTCGAAACGGCTTCCTCAAAAGGCGTCGCCGTCAGCGCCTCACTCTGTGACGGTGTTACTGTTGCCGCCTCCTCAGTCGGTGCCTGGGTTACCGGAATGATTTCATAATCCGGGAATACAATCGTTACCGGCCAATACATTGTTCTTCCTCTTGACACCGTTTTCTCAAAATACCTTCTTCTGGTCTCTTCGGTATAAGGAGTCCTGTGCGCGATGACCGCTCCGGTTTCCCGGTTTATTTCAATGTCCACAACGAAATCGTCATCAAAGTCAAATCCGTATATTCCCCCTCTGACACTGCTCAAACATCCCGAGGCTTGTTTTATTGCCTCTTCTATTTCCCCGAGATCATCCGGTTTCCATTGAAACTTCTCGTCGAAGTAAACGTAAAGAGGTTCCTGTGCCGCTGTGATAAATGTGATCGTGACATTTCGCGGCGGCATCAGAAAACTGATTTCGTCTTTGCGGGAATTGCCGGTATAACTGACAGAAGGGGCAAGGTTCGGAATTCCCGTGACCAGGATTTCTTTCAAATAAAACTGTGGGGGCATAGACAAAGAAGTTACCGTTACAAATTCACCGGGAATTGCTTCATCAGTCCTACTGCTTCTTTCATTGTCCACCGTAATGGAATAAGGCTTCGAAGTACGATCCAAAACCGGGTATTCGCTTTTCGCATTATTTACAACTAACCGAATCGTTTCGGCCTCTCCATGCGGAATATAGATTGTATAGGCTGTTCCGAGGCTGTACTTCAGTGCAATACCTGCGTCATAACTTGCCCGTACATTCGATTCCCTTGTAACCCACACGGTTTCACCCTTCCGGTTTTCAATGCTCACATCCGAAGTGCCGTCTCCGTCGAAATCATAAGTACCGAAAGCTGCTGTTGTACCTGCATATGCAATCAGGGCATTCTTCAAAAGCGCAGCGTCCTCGCCGGTGAATGAAACTTGCGGCACAGTCAAATCAATAACAATATCCTTTCGCTTGCTTACCGTCTGTGCCGTGAATCGCACTTCATGATTGGGCATGATATGCCAAAAGATATAAGTGTTCTCTTTAATCTGCTCCTCTGACTCCCACTTTGTCCAATACCTGCCGTTTCCGTCATCGGGAACGACCTGAAAAGAAGTGCCGGGTTTGGCAGCTGTAATGACATTGCCGTTCAAATCCTCGGCATGACCGCCGATGACGGTGATTTTGTATTCTTTATCATTTTCCGCACGGGCGCTGCTTTGAAAAGAAAGCGGCACGCACAGAAAAATGATTGCAACAAGAAAAAAACGTGTCACATTTTTCTTCATGATAACTTCCTCTCACCTAACCAATAAGAATACGAAAACGATGATAGCCGCCAGAATCAGGAACATGCCGAGAAACATCCAAAGAATCGTACCGGCGCTGTTGTCCGGTTCCGGCTCAACCTCTTCCGGTTCCGGTGTCGGAGTCGGCTCCGGCGTCGGTGTCGGAGACGGCGTGGGCGTCGGTGTGATATTTTCCCTGAAGTCAAAGACAAAGCACATGGTGAACTCATAGTCCTCCATTGTGAATTCCAGTGCCTCGCCGTTGTTCAGAGCATCCAGTTCTGCCTGCGTAATATCTCTGACCAAAGCACCGCCCGGACCGTGCAGGATGTACCCGCTGATAAAGAAATACTTCTCCAGGTTTCTGCCTTCCACGTAGAATACCGTTCCGTAATCCGCATACGGCTCATTTCTTAAAAGAAAGCCAACCGGTTGTGTCTCTCCGTTCACGGTCAGCACAAGGGCATCACTCGGAAGCTCTGACTCTTTGGACACTCCGCTGGTAGGTTCTTCCGTTCTCGCCCAAATCGAAATTTTGTTCCTGCTGTCCTCTCTGCCTTCGGCAAGTGCTTTTCCGGTCAGTGAAGACAGAAGGCACAAAAGCATGAGCCCTGCTGCCATAACCGAAAGCCTTCTTCTAAACACTCTTCTCATCTTTTCTCCCCATGATTTTTATTCGGGATTGCCGCCCGAATTGTCGTCTTCTCCTTTTCCGGAGAAGTTTCCCCGATCTTCCTTGATTACGGTCGACTCACCGTTGCTCGCATTCAGGATGACCCGTTCCTTCCTCCAGTCATTTGAGCCGTTGCCCGGATCTGCAGGGTGGTCCTTCTTTGATTTTCTGACGAGCAGAATAATGATTGCTGTCGCGATGACGGCACCGAGTGCGCCGAGCAGGATTTTGTAACGGAACGTCCCTCCGTCAGAGTCGTCGTCGGCTTTTTCCGCGCCTGCTGTCGGCGTAAAAATCAACGGATAATCCGTCGGCGCAGGCTCTGTCGAATCAACCGGCTCCGGCGTAGGCGTGAGGACTGTCTGAACATTCTTATTGGTCTTGATGGTAATCGGGCCGAGATAGGCAAGGGAGCCTTCCCAGATATATTCGTTTCCGAGACTGTAGCCTTCCTCCTTGTAAATGGTCAACCCGTCCCCGTTATTCTGAACCAGGATATCATTATGACCGTCACGGTCCAAATCATAATAGGGATAACTGTAATGATCGAACGAGATCAAGGCGTTGAGCACAAGCTCCCAATCCTCCGTAATCACCTTCGGAGAAGCATCCAGAGTCAATACGGCCTCATGCTGAGTCCTGGTCGTGGCTGCATAGTAAGAGACATCCTGCGCCGGCATGGTAAAGCTGAAAACGGGCGTATTCTTCGGAACAGGATAGTTGGCTTCCACCCAGGTATTAAAGTACTTCCCCGGCACGCCGTCATGCACTATGATAACCGTTGTGCCTGCCTTTGCGGCGGTGATGACATTCCTGTTTACGTCTTCCGCATGGCCGCCTACAACATTGATTTGCCACTGTGCTTTCGGGTCTACGGTCGGGGTAGGCGTCATAAGCATCGGAACGGTTTCATCAATCTGTACAACAAAGCAAAGCAGGAAAGGGCCGTCCGGCATCGTAAACCGCAGTTCCTCTCCGTTGTTAATCGCCGCAATCTCCTCTTTTGAAAGATATTGCCAATTCGTGCCGCCCCGCTTTTCCAGGGTATAAGCTTCGTAAAAAGTGTATCGTTTCAAATTACGCCCCGAAACATAAAAGACGGTGCCCGGTTTTGCGGCTAAGCTATTTATGTAGAATCCCATTTCATATATTTCCCCGGATTCCATCCGAAGAAGCAGGGAATCACTCGGGGTATCGCTTTTTGTCCCACCATCACTGTCTTTAATGCTTCCTCTTGACCATATATGCACCTCGTACGTATCGGAATCATCTTCGCCGCTCACGGCGAAAGCCTCCGGGCGCAATACTGCAAGGAAGCACAGCAACACCAATACTGCAATCAAAATCCGTTTTATGCTGTTCCCCTGGCGGTCATGATTCTTCTTTCCCATAATTCTCCCTCTTTTTCTTCTCTTACGCCCTTACTTGCGCACAACGACCTTTCCGAGACACGTCTTTCCGGTCAGACGAAGCGCCGGCGCGTTCTCATCGTCGGAATTCTCACATACAACGTCCACTTTTCCACTGCAGGGCTTCAGCTCGCTGATGACACGCATGGAAGCGGGAACCGTAACATTCACCTTACCGCAAATACAGGTCAGATCCATGTTCACATCATGTGTCGGGGCTTCGGTAAATGTGATATCAAGCCGTCCGTTCAGGCAGGACAGATATGCATTGTTCGTGTCGCCCGAAAGCGCGACGGCACCCTTGCCGAGACCGATGGAATGCACGGCGTTGTTCTGGCTTTCCTTGCCTTTAATCTTCTTCACGTTCTTACGAAGCATCAACAGCATTGCTCCGATATTCGCCATGACAAATGCCACGACGGCCCCAATCCCGATTAATACGGCCTTTAAAGTACTGTTCTTTTTGCTCTCACTCATAAATGTCTTCTCCTTTTCTTATTCTTCTTCCTGAGCCGGCTTCTCCGGCTTCTTTTTGTTCGCCACAATGAATGCTGCAATCGCCGCAAAGAGCGCCGCGGAAGTCGGAATGAGAATCAGCCAAAGCTTATTGCTTTCTTTCTTCTCACTGTCCTCGGAAACCGTCTCCTTTTCCTTGTCCGCGCCGTCGGGTTTCTCTGTCCCTGCAGGCGTCGGCGTAGCCGCTTCCGTAATCTTTTGCTCCTCGGTCGGGGTAGGCACTGCTTCAGTCGGAGTAGGCACTGTTTCCGTCGGGGTTGGTATGACGGTAGGCGTGGGTGTAACGGTCGGCGTATCGTCGAACCCCTTTTTAATGGTTAATGATAAATCGCATGCCGGCATAACGAAATTGGCGTAATTCATCTGGGGAAAGCCCGCCCAGTAATAGCTTACAAGATTGGAACCATACCCGTAGTATTCATTGTCTTCAACTTTGTTGAACCATTTTTCCCCGTCGTCAGGGTAAAGTCTTAACGGCGTACCGGGCGCTGCCTGTTCAACAATCTCTCCGTTTGCATTTTCCGCGTATCCCCCATTAATAGTCAGGAAATACACACTGTCCGGTGCTTTCTCCGGGAACCGGATTGTAATCGGCCAATACGGTGAGGTGTTGAGTCCCTTCACAGTATAATCACCCCGGAGATTCGTTGTGCTCAGAGGAATAATATGAAACTGTTGGAAATTATAATTAACATCGTCATAGTATTTTGCCAGCGCTATATCAAGCGTTCCGTCTCCGTCCAAATCATAAGACCCTGACGAGTACCCTTCCGATGACAAACGACACGATTCTTCCAAGCCGCTCAATATGAAAGAGTCCTCATCATAATACGACTGTCTCGTAAAGAATCCTTCCGAGAGGTCAATCGTATAAGGCGTCTGTTCCTTAACAACCGCCTTGATAACAGCATCTTTCCGCGGCATTCTCCAATCACCGTAGGCATCGTGTCCCTGTTTGAAATTCGTCTCCCAACCGGAAACGTACTTTCCCTCAAAAGCATTCGGAACAGGGATTAACCTATCACCTGCAGCCAGCTTCGTCACCGTGTTTCCGGCTCCGTTTACGGCATAACCGCCTTCAACAGATACCGAGTACTCCTTCTTAGACGGAAATTCGTCAAAATGGAATATTACAGTAGCCTCGGATCCAAACTCCGTATACGAATATTCGTCTTCCGAAAACCGAATACTCCAGTTATATGTTCCGGACAGATTGCTTTCTCCAAGATGGGCAATATAAGCACTGTACCCTATCTCCGAGTTGCCGGACTGATACCGAATGTCATAGGAACCGTCTCCGTCCAGATCAACTACATCACCGGAATCGGAAACGTTACAAAACAGATGTGCCAATCGGCTGCCTATGTCCTCTCCGTACCAGACTCCGTCCGGAAAATCGAACACCAAAGTGGAGTCGCCGGCTTCGCCGGTCGTTCCGTCGTTCTCCGCGCATGCCGTCCCGGACCATGCCGTCAATCCTGCTGCCATAAAGCAAATAATCAGAAGTACACCAAGCTTTCTCATAGTATTTTCCCCCTCCGTTTTAATAGAATCCCTGTCCTTCTTTTTTGCCCTTGTTGGACATAATCAAAATAACAATATCAAAGACAAATACGACGAGATACAAAAGCATCCAACGGTTCAGCTCTTTGTTAACAGCCTCTTCCGTCGTGATTTTTATGCCCATCGTTGTAATCATGAAAAAGATGAAGAAATTGACAACCGTGGCAATGACTGCGCTCAGGGCATATTTCCGGTAAAACGGAAACGTATCTTCCTTAATCGCACGAACCAGCCATCTGATCAGGAGTATGTTCTCAATAACCAGAATTGCACATGCCGCCATAATAACAAGCACGATAAGAACGATGACGGGTTTCGAAACATAATGCGCCAGTATCCCGATTCCTTCCTTGTACTCCGGCTCCTCAAACAGCATTCTGCTCTCCTCCCAGCAGCCTCTCGCACCGACAATCAATGCAATGAGGCACGTGACGGTAAGAACAGCCTGGATAGCAACGGACACAACTTTCGTAAACGTTTTCATCGTCTCTTCTTTCCCTCTTTGACAAATGTGAACACTGCAAATCCAAGCACCAGCACAGTGATTGGAATCATTACATATAACGGGTCAAAACCGCCCTTCCTTTCATCCTCTGCGTTCTTCGAAGAATCTGCTTCGCCGGGGGTCTGCACCGCCGTCGCCCCGCGAAACGCCAAAAGGCCGCACAGCAGTACGGCCAAGGCAATAATGACAAGTGGTTTGCGGTTATTCATATCTTCCCCCCTGAAATGACACGTTTCGAATCCGAAACGGTATTATCGCTCCGCAATCGGAACGTATTCGCGCTCGTCACAAACGCTCTTATATGCCGGGCGGATGATCTTGCCGGCATTAATCAGTTCTTCCAGTCTGTGTGCGCTCCAGCCGGCGACACGGGCTACCGCAAAGATCGGTGTGTACAGCTCCTCGGGAAGCCCGAGCATCTGATAGGCAAATCCGCTGTAGAAGTCAACGTTCGCGCTGACGCCCTTATACATCTTACGCTCCGAAGCAATTACCTTCGGCGCAAGTTCTTCAACTAGCTGATAGAGGGCAAATTCCTTATGCATGCCCTTTTCCTCGGACAGTTTCTCGACGAAGCCGCGGAACATTACGGCACGCGGGTCGGAAACAGAATAAATCGCGTGGCCCATGCCGTAGATCAGGCCGGCTTTATCAAACGCCTCCTTATGAAGCAGTGCGCGCAGGTACTCCGCCACTTCCGCCTCGTCGGTCCAGTCGGAAACCTTCTCCTTCATGTCGGCGAACATCTCGACAACCTTCATGTTCGCGCCGCCGTGCTTCGGTCCCTTCAGCGAGCCGAGCGCCGCAGTCATGGCCGCATACGTATCGGTTCCGGACGAAGTCACAACATGCGTGGTAAATGTGGAGTTATTGCCGCCGCCGTGCTCCGCATGAAGGATCAGTGCGATGTCCAAAACGCGGGCCTCAAGCTCGGTATACTGACTGTCTGCGCGAAGCAGGTGCAGGATGTTCTCGGCTGCCGAAAGGTCGGTTCTCGGCCGGTGAATGATCAGCGCCTCATCCTTGTAGTAGTAACGGTGTGCGTGGTAGCTGTAAACCGTCAGCATCGGGAAGATGGAAATCAGCTGGATGCACTGTCGCATGACATTCTCGAGCGACGTATCCTCGGGATTGGTATCATAGGAATATAACGTCAGAACGCTCCGCGAAAGACCGTTCATCATATTCGAACTCGGTTTCTTCAGGATGACGTCACGGACAAAACTGCTCGGCAGTGTCCGGTAGTATCCCAAAAGCTTTGTGAACTCGGCAAGCTGCTCCCTGGTCGGAAGCTTGCCGAACAGCAGAAGGTATACGGTCTCTTCGAACCCGAAGCGGTTCTCCGCAACGCAACCCTTCACAATGTCTTCTACATTGATGCCACGATAGAAAAGCTTGCCGGGGCATTGCTTCTCCACGCCGTCCTCTATCTTAAGCGTACGAATCTCGGAGATCTCCGTCAGACCCGCAAGAACACCCTTGCCGTTCAGGTCGCGAAGTCCCCGCTTTACCTCGTAGCGGTTATACAGTTCAGGATCGATATTGCTGTTTTCAAGACAGATATCGGTCAGTTTCCGGATATCATCCGTGATATCGGAGTAATTTACTCTTTTCGCCATATTGCTCCTCCCATCGTCCGCCCTGCGGACCTTTTTTTATTCGCTGAGAACGCCTCCGTTTCTGAGCTTCAGCACCATCTTTCCGATCTCTTCCCGGAAAAATGCCTCGGTTCCTTCGTATTGTTCCATAAGCTTTAGAAGAATCTCCTCTTCCGAGGTTTCCTCCCGCAGCAGCTCAAAAATCGCTTTGCTGCTCCGGTTCATGGTAATGATTCCCTGAAAGCTTTCCGAACCCTCTCCTACTGCAACGGCAACCACCCGGTCACCCACATCACGCAACAAGAAATCATACTTCAGTTTCATGTTTTACTCATACTGCTCCTATTTTCATAGTAGATGTTATTATACCAAAAATCAGCAGGAAACTCAATAAAAACTTGCCTTTCCCCCGATTTGTGTGGTAGTATTAGTGCAATTGCGGATATGGTGGAATTGGCAGACACGCCGGATTTAGGTTCCGGTGCGCAAGCATGCAGGTTCAAATCCTGTTATCCGCAGACTTTGCCGCTTCCCGGCAACAAAAAACGCAGCCCTTTTGAGGCTGCGTTTTTGTTTTATTCACGGATCGGATTAGTCTTCTTTCGAAAGAAGCTGTACGCCGTTGTCAAACATGTCTTCCACTTCCTTACCGGGAGCCTTCGTCAGCTTTGTCACGATGACACAGACAATCAGGCCTACCAGGAAGCCGGGGATGATTTCGTACAGTTCGCCGAGGTTTCCGGTGATGATGGCATCTTCCTTAGTGATAATCATATTGCCTCTTGCAACCGCATAACCGATATCGGTTACGAAGCCTGCAATGATACCGCTGATGGCACCCGCATAGTTCAGACGCTTCCAGTAAAGCGAAAGCAGAATGACCGGACCGAAGGCGGCACCAAAGGCGCCCCAGGCATTTTCAACGAGGTCCATAATGCTCTTATTGCCGAGCCATGCGATGAAAAATGCGACGACACAGATTACAGCTACTACAATACGGCCGGCCCACATAACTTCGCGGTCGCTTGCATTCTTTCTTGCCGGCTTATAAATGTCACTTGAGAAAGCCGAGCTGCTGGCCAGCAGCTGCGAATCGGCGGTGCTCATGGATGCTGCAAGAATTGCGGAAAGCAGCACACCTGCGATGACAACCGGGAATACGCTGCGGACAACGTGGATGAATACGGTGCTGGTCTTGCCGGAGATTACAAGCTCATCGCCGAGATACTGTCTTGCAACAATGCCGACAACAGTAGCCGTGGCAAGAATCAGGAATGTCCAGAGGATACCGATCTTCTGGGATCGCTTCATCTCTTTTTCGGACTTGACGGACATGTAACGGACGAGAATGTGCGGCATGCCGAAGTATCCGAGGCCCCAGCCGAGACCGCTCAGAATCGTAACGATGGCGGCGGTATCCAGCTTGCCGGAGCTCAGGAGGTTATAGTGATATTCGCCGAGATTGGCTGCCGGAGCAACGAAATCGGCACCCTTCATAACCGCTACGGCGGCAATCGGGGCAATCATCAGGGCTGCAAGCATCAACAGACCCTGGAAGAAGTCGGTCCAGCAAACGGCATTGAAGCCGCCGAGGAACGTATATGCAACAATGATGATGGCAGCTGCTGCCATGGCCGTCGTGCGTCCGCCGTCATCCAGCTTGAATACGGTCTGGAACAGGTCGCCGCATGCGGAAATGCTGGAAGCAGAATAGATGCAGTAAACGATGATGAATACGAACGCGCATACAACCTGCAGTGCAACGTTTTTGCTCAGGAAACGGTTGTTCAAGTACTGCGGGATTGTGATGGAGTCCTTCGCCGCAATGGAGAAGGTGCGGAGTCTCGGAGCCACAAAAACCCAGGCCAGCACCGTTCCGATTAAGAGCCCGATGCTGATCCAGCTCTTACTCAGTCCGGATGCGTAGATTGCGCCCGGCAGGCCCATCAAAACCCATGCGCTCATGTCCGATGCACCGGCCGAAAGTGCCGCAACGGGACCGCTCATGCTTCGGCCGCCGAGGAAATAATCCTTCTCGCCGCCGGTCTTCGACTTCACGAAGAAGTACACGCCGATTCCGATGACCAGTACAAAGTAGACAACAAATGCCAATACTTCCCAGTTCATACAAAACACCTCTCTTTATCTGATTATTTAGAGCACAGTTTCAATGCAGAGTAAAGACGGCTCCCCCAAGTCATCAATACCACTCTGCGCCGACCAGATAATAGCATCCGTTCGGATACGGGAAATCCCCGGGAATCGTCACATAGACGTAATAGGTTCCGGGCTGTTGAATCCGGAAGGATGCAACCATATACTTATCCACGGTATCATAATCCTGATAATCAATGAGCGCATCACGCCCGGTAACGGCATTGCCCATGAGCTTTCCGCTCTGGTCAAGAAGATACGACTGCATCAGATAGTCATCGTCTTCCCAATATGCCATGACGTAAACATCAAGCGTTCCGGCGCGGTCCATCTTCACGGAATAAACATCGCCGGGGTCCTTCTGCGGATCCAGGTGGCCTGCCGTCAGCTCGCCGTTGACAAGCTTATTGCCGCCTTCGATCGAGTCATTCGGTTCCTGCTCGATATAAGCCGCAAACTGATATACGAACTCACCCTCGTCACCGGTCTGCACAACAGTGCCCTTCGCACCCGTGCCCGTGCCCTTTCCGGTATCCTCGCCGAACTTTTTAATCTCGGTCGAAACCGAGCGGTCAATCTTCGCAAGTTCCTTGATGGAAACGGCAAAGTTCAGGTTCTGTCCGTCCGTAAACTGGAACGTGTTGACGCCGATGACCTCGCCGTAGCGGTTCACCAGAGGACCGCCGCTGTTACCCTTGGAAATCGGTGCGGTAATCTGAATGTATTCCACATCGTTGTCGACTCTTGATGCCGTCGAAACGATACCGTCGGAGAAGGTTCCCGTAAGGCCGATGGAACTTCCGATTGTATAAACGCTTTCGCCGGTTTTCACATCACCGTCAAACAGCGCTGCTGCCACGGTCTTCCCTGCATCGGTCTTCACGACGCAAAGGTCGATGTCCTTGCTGAAACCTTCAATAGCGGATACCTGAAAACGCTCGTCATGATAGGTGATGATTTCCGCGGAGCAGGCACCTTCCATCACATGGAAGTTGGTCAGCACCGTACCGTTATCATCGATGAAGAATCCGGAGCCGAGTCCGAGACCCTGCCCGTTTTTGTCAAATGTGTGGATTTCCACCATGCTGGCCGAAAGCTTCTCGTAGATGCCGTCCGGCGTCAATACGGTACGCTCCCACTTTGCCTTATAAACAGTATCCTCGTCAACCTCCGAAATTGCAGGCTCCCATCCGAGGAACGTATAGCCTTCCATCTTCACGCCCGGCGCAACCGGCTTCTGTCCGGCCGTCAGCGTAGCCTTTGCCGCGCCGCTCACGAGCTCGCCGCCGTTCAAGTCAAACGTTACTTCGATGGTCTTCTTCCATTTGGCTTTGATGACCGTATCCTCGGTAATCTCATCAAACTCGCCGTCCCAGCCATCGAATTCGTAGCCCTCGCGTTCAAGCTTCGGCGCAACAGCCGCCTCTCCGTGCTCAACCTCCTGATGCAGGCTTCCCGATACGCGGGAACCGCCGTTCATCTCAAAGCGCACTTCATAAGGCCCCTTCTTCGGCTCCTGCTTACCGCAGCCGAATAAAAGCACCGTAAGAACAACTATCATCAGCAATGCTGTTCTTCTTTTCATTCATCATCATCCGTCTTTTCGTCCTTATCCGAACCGACCCCGTAGCGTTTACGCTCCGCTTCGATAATCTCCTCTATTGCCGCCTCCCCGACTGCCCTCTCCTGATCGATGTTTCCGACCACGGATTCGTTGGCAAATGCCAGGAAGGTCTCCTTCTTCTCGGACAGGATTTCCATGATCCGCTCATCCACGGACTGCGCCGTCAGAAGACGGTGCACGACAACCTTCCGGCTCTGTCCCATCCGGTAGGCTCTTCCGATTGCCTGTTCCTCCATGGAAGGTTTTAACTGCGGCTCACAAATAATAATAACACTTGCTTCCTGAACATTCAATCCCACACCGCCGGCAATCATCTGACAGATTAAAACCGTCTTATCGGGATTCTCCCGAAAGTTGTCCAAAACCTCCTGCCTTGCCTTCATCGGCAGTGCTCCGTCAATGACACCCGCGCACCGGTTTCCGAGAAGTGCAGCCACATTCTGAAGCGTATTTCGGAAATAGGAAAATACGAGGACCTTCCTTCCGTCCTGCTCGGCCTCCTCCACGATTTCCTTAAGCCGCAGAGCCTTTCCGGAACGGACTGCAGGCACGTTCCACGAAACCCTTCGGATGTCCATGAAATTGCCGCCTGCAAGCGCGTTTTTGTAGGCTTCCGTCTCCTCCGCGCTCATCATGTTCCATTCCTGGATTTCTTCCTTGTCGGGAAGCTCGGTCAGCACCTGCTCTCTTGTTCTTCGAAGATAGACGGGCGCTATGACGTTACGGAAGCGTTCCGCTTCAGAAAGACCGGTCAGATGCTTCGCCTTTTCCATAATCTCGGGCTGCAGGAATCCGATTAGAGTAAGCATCTCATCGACCCGGTTTTCAAGCGGCGTTCCGCTCATGAAAAGCACCGACTGCGAGCGCTCGATCAACAGGCGCACGGCGCGGCTCCGGATGGTCGAGGCATTCTTGATGAAGTGTGCCTCATCGACGACAAGCATGTCTACGGCAAAGCCGTCCGGAAGGTCAATCTTCGAGCAGGTTTCGTAAGTCGTGATGGCGGTGCCGCCCTTTTCAATCCACGCGGAAAGCTCCTCGGTGCGGTCGTAACCGTAGATTTCGTCGACGGGAATGTTGCTGAATCTGGCGACCTCGCGCTGCCAGTTCACCAGCACGCTCAGCGGGCAGACAACGAGAAAATGCGTCTTTCCTTCCGCGCGCAGATGTGTCATCGCCGCGATGGCCTCCACGGTCTTTCCAAGGCCCATCTCGTCGCCGAGAAGGACTCTTTTGCCGTACAGGATATATTTGGTGCCGAACACCTGATAACGCCGTAAATCGGCCTTCAGGCCGTCCGTATGAAGTTCTGTTTCGTTTACGCGGCTGACCAGCTCCTCCGGGATTCCGCCGTAATCGGACTGTGCCTCGGTACTGCCCTCGACAACGGCGAATAAAAGGGCATAAAAGGCCGCCGCATTCGCAGTGAAATCCGCCTTTGCCCCGGCGAGATCCTTGTTGACGGCAGTCTGGTATCCGTCGATGATTTCGGTCGTTTCCGCCGCATAGGTTTCAGCCACATACTGCCGCAACTCGTCATAAGCAAGCAATGCCTGCTGCTTCTTCTCGGAGCCCGCAAACAGCCAGGAAAGCGTGCTTCCGATACAGGAGGAAACCTCCAGTCTCGTGAGGATTCCGCCGTGGCTTCGGGAATACAAATCCGCGGCCCGCTCCGTGTACGGTCTTGCCGCCATAAGCTTAGCAAGCGCGAGAATGAGCCTGCTCTGCTCCAGTCTTTTATCCTCGGCATCTAATTGCACACGGACGGTTCTGGCGACTGCAATGCGGATGGCATCGGCATTTCTCTTCGCCTTTGCCGCCATGACCGCGCCGATTCCCGGCGCGAACTCGAGCGTGCGCTGCGAAGCCCTGCAGACATCGGCAACGGTGCGGATTCCCGCGTCCTTAAGCGCCTTGACGCGGATGCCCTCCTTGCCGGTATTCAGTTCCTCGACATCGTGCGTTTTCAAAAGGTCCACTGCGATGGCTTCCCGAAGGGCGCGGTACTCGGTCTGCACGTCGGAAACGAGAAAACCGTAGCCTCTTGCTACCTGTCCGACCTCTATGTCCGCGCGTCGGATCGTATCGGCAAAATCCTTATATTGTCTGCGATCGGGTGCTGCCATGACTCCTCCGATGCCGGGCTTCTTCCGTCCCGGCAGGTCTTTCTGGGAAATGCAAAAAGCGGGCTGCAAAGCAGCCCGCATCTACTGTTCTGGGCTAGCTGGATTCGAACCAGCGACTGCAGGGATCAAAACCCTGTGCCTTACCGCTTGGCGATAGCCCAATTATAACACAAAGCCTTTACTATGTACAGAAAAGGCTTTGTATCAGGGTGGATACTGGGACTCGAACCCAGGGCCTCCAGAGCCACAATCTGGCGCGCTAACCAACTGCGCTATACCCACCATATAAAGTTGTGTTTCACAACAATTGTGCCAGAAGGGATTCGAACCCCCGACACACGGCTTAGAAGGCCGTTGCTCTATCCAGCTGAGCTACTGGCACATAATAAATCGGAGCCGCGGGGGCTCTGAAATGAGTTACCGGTGTAATCCCGGTAGTCGGGCAACCGCGCCATTAGAATTCGCTTCGCGAAGGCGCGGGGTCATTAGGATCCCCCCGCAAGCGGGTCCCCCCTAATGATAAGAGCGGGTGATGGGAATCGAACCCACGTGTCTAGCTTGGAAGGCTAGTGTTCTACCATTGAACTACACCCGCATAAGGCATTTAAATTGTTGACGATGTATGACTCGGGATGACAGGATTCGAACCTGCGACCTCTTGATCCCAAATCAAGCACCCTAGCCAAACTGGGCCACACCCCGTCATTGAAAGGCTTTCGCGCGTATCAAACAACACACTGCACTTGATTGACACAAATGAGATACTATCATAAGTTAGGGCATGTGTCAACCATTATTTTTCTTTTCTGCCCCTATTCGGAACGGACGGACTCCTTCAGAAAACCGATGTAACGGGCTGTCAGCGCGGACGGGCGGATTCCTGCCGGAAGGATATATCCGACCTCCATATAATCGTCGACATCGAGCGGTCTCGCGATGATATTCGGGCCGTTCAGTTCCTCGTTGATGACACCGCTGCAGATGGTATATCCGTTCAGACCGATCAGCATGTTGAAAAGCGTCGCGCGGTCACAGACGACAAGCTCGCGGTCGCAGTCCATCGTGCTCAGAATCTCCTCTGAAAAATAAAACGAATTGTGGCTTCCCTGCTCATAAGAAAGCCTCGGGTATGGTTTGAGATCCTCAAGAGAGATGGTATTTTTCATCGCCAGCGGACTGGTTCTGCCGATGAACACATGCGGCTTAGCCGTAAACAGCGGTTCAAAGATCAGATTGTTGTCCCGAAGCGTCTTGTTGATGACGGTCTCGTTGAAACGGTTGCGGTACAGTACACCGATTTCACTGCGCAGTCTCGCCACATCCTCAATAATCTCGTACGTCTGCGTCTCACGCATATGAAATTCGTAGCGGTCACCGCCGTTCTCCTTTAACAGTCGCACAAAGGCATCCACGGCAAACGAATAGTGCTGCGACGAAACGCAGAACCGCTGGCGGCCGAATGCTTTTCCGGTATATCTTTCCTCAATCAGGTCTGCCTGCTCGATGATTTGCCTCGCATACCCGAGGAACTCCTCTCCCTCCGGTGTCAGTTCGATGCCCTTGTTGGAGCGCGCAAAGATGGTAATCCCGTATTCCTTCTCCAGTTCATGCACCGACGCCGTCAGGCTCGGCTGCGCTAAGAAAAGCTTTCTCGCCGCCTCGGTGATGTTTCCGGTTTCTGCTATCGTTACGACATACTGCAACTGTCTGAGTGTCATTTTCCATCTCCTTCTGCTATAGGTGTCTTGTATAGTATAGCATTGTCCATAGGAAAAATCTATTGAAAAATGCAAAAGTTATATATTTTACCTACCGGAGAAGTAGGCGTATACTTTGCACCATAATACCTACAAGGAGGAATTACCGATGGCAGATTTGAAAACACCGTTTCGGTATGATTACGTCGGCAGCTTTTTAAGACCTGCCGAGCTGAAACAGGCCAGACTCGATTATGAGCAGGGGAAGATTGACAAGGCGGCGCTGAAGAAGACGGAGGATGCGTGCATCCTTAACCTTGTCGCAAAGCAGAAAGAACTTGGATATCATGTCATTACGGACGGCGAATTCCGCCGTGCGACATGGCATCTCGATTTCATGTGGGGCTTTGACGGAATCGCGCATCAGCATACGAAGACCGGTCTCCCGTTCCACGGCGAACAGGCTATGATTGACGATACGTTCTTAGTCGGAAAGCTTTCGCTTTCGAAGGAGCATCCTTTTGTGGAGCATTTCCGCTTCGTGAAGGCACTGGAGGACGAGAATACCATTGCCAAGCAGACCATTCCCGCACCGGCGCAGTTCCTGGCGCAGCTCGTGATGCCGTTTGCCGTAGAAAATACGCGCAAATACTACGCAGAGGATGCGGAGCTTCTTGAGGATCTTGTGAAAGGCTATAAGGAAGTCATCCGCCAGCTGTATGCAGCCGGCTGCCGCAACCTGCAGCTTGACGACTGCACCTGGGGCATGCTCGTGGACCCGCGCGTAAATCTCTTCTACGGTGCCGAGGGCGGCGGCGTAGACCGCATCAAGGAAGCCTACCTGAACATCAACAACCGCGTCATCGAAGGAGCACCCGATGACCTTGTCATCAACACGCATGTGTGCCGCGGAAACTTCCACTCCACCTATGCGAGCACCGGCGCTTACAACGGCGTGGCGGAATTCCTGTTCGCGAAGGAAAATGTGAACGCTTTCTTCTTAGAGTTCGATGACGAGCGCTCCGGCGGCTTCGATCCGCTTGCCAAGGTTCCCGAAGGCAAGAAGGTTGTTCTCGGCCTGATTACGACGAAGTCCCCGAAGCTTGAGGACAAGACAGCCGTGATAGCGAGAATTCACGAAGCGGCGAAGTACATTCCGCTTGACAGCCTCTGCCTGAGTCCACAGTGCGGATTTGCCTCCTGCGAAATCGGCAACAAACTGACCGAGGAGGAACAGTGGGCGAAGCTTAAGCTCGTTAAGGAAATCGCCGAAGAAGTCTGGAAATAACACCAAAGCATACGGAAAGCCCCGATTCAGAAGAATCGGGGCTTTTTGATTTACACTGATAAAGTCGGAAAGTTATGGTATTTGTCTCTCGTATTTTTGGATGTATTCGACGAAACCGGCTCCGTCGAGTTTGCCGGTCATAATATCCGGCAAAATCCGGTAATAGATGTCCGTCAGTTCCGTGTACATGACGGTATCGGCGTACGGAACAAACTCCGCGCCGGAAAGAATTCTCGCAGCCTGACGGGTGAGTCCGTTTATATTTTCATTCTCACAGTTCATGCTGAACGCGGGAAAGCCGCAGCCGTACAGATAGGCGTATTGGCTGATGCGACGGGAAAGCTCAAAGGCATAGTGCGCGGCAACTTCCGCATTCGGGGATCCCTTATACACGGCAAGCCCGTCCGTCGGCCCGCCGATGAAAGCATTCGGGGAGCCCTTATCCTGATTGATTACCGGGAAGGAGCTGACCTTCACATTTATCGCCGAATCCGAAGAAAGACTGATGTCAGCGCAGTTCCAGGAACCGTTCATGTAGAACGCATACTCGCCGTTTATGAAGCCATATTTTGCCTCATCGTTATCCATTTCAAGACAACGCGAACCGAAATAACCCTTCTGCATCATGCCGGAAAGCCTGTCTACCGCTTTTGCAACCTCCGGATTATTCCAGCTTGTCCGCCCCATGAGGATGTCATTCACGGATTCTGCGCCGATTGATTGCAGAATAATCGGCTCGAGGTATTCGGCTATGCACCACCCCTGATACGGGCCTGCCCCGACAGCAAACGGGGTGTTCCCCAGGGCAAGAAGCTTGTCACAGCAGTCCTCCATCTCCTCGATCGTCGACGGCACTTCCGTGTAACCGGCCTTCGCGAGAATATCCATGTTGGAATACAGCAGAACGGCATTGTAGTTGGTCGGAATGCCGTAAAGTTCTCCGTCAACAATCAGATTCCGACACGTATTCTTCGGGAGAAAATCCGAGAAACCCTCATACGTGTCCTCCAGACAATACACCCGGTCAGCCAGGACAAAATCCTCCAGAAAATGACCGCCGAAGGTAAAGAAGATATCCGGCATCACATTGGCTTCCGGGGCAGACATGGCTGCTTTGATTTTTATTCTGTAGTCATCACTTTGAAAGGTTTCCCACTCAAAGCGGATATCCGGATACATGTACTGCATATCTTCAATTGCCTGAACATAAGCAGGATGCATCGAATCATACTCTCCCGCCGTGCACCACATGCGGATGACAATTTCATCTGAATCCGCATCCGAAGTCGGCGTTACCTCTTCCGAATGATTCCGGTTGTTTTCGGGCACTTTTCTGGTCTTTCCCTTCCGAACCGGATCCGGCTCATCCGTACATGCCGTCAGCAAAAGAATGATGGCAAATACGACGCAAAACAGTTTCTTTCTCATCTTTTTCCTCCCACACTATGATATTTTTACAGGATTCCTTCCTGCTCTAACAGATTGCGCATGGCACGCAGTGCTCTGCCCCGGTGACTGATGGCATTTTTCTCCTCAGGAGGCAGCTGTGCGGTTGTGACACCGCGCTCAGGAAGCAGGAAGAGCGGGTCATACCCGAAGCCGTTCTCTCCTGCCTGCCGGTCGTTGATCAGGCCTTCCACGGTGCCGCGCACTACCCACTCGCGGCCGTCCGGAAGGACGCAGGCTATGGCGCAGACAAATCGCGCGGTGCGCTCCTCGTAAGGCACTTTCATTGCCTGCTCAATGATATAATTGTTCTTGATGTCGTAGGATGTATCCTCGCCCATGAAGCGCGCGGAATAGATGCCGGGCGCGCCGCCCATGCAGTCCACCTCGAGTCCCGAGTCATCGGCCATCGCCATGATGTTTCCGGCCTTGCTGACCGCGCGGGCCTTAATCAGGGCATTTTCCTCAAATGTCTTTCCGTCCTCGACAATGTCGGCCTCGATTCCGGCTTCCTTCATCGAAAGGATTTCCGGGATGCTGTCCCCGAGAATCTCGCGGATCTCGCGCATCTTACCTTGATTGCCTGTTGCAAAAATCAGTCTTTTCATACCTTGGTCCTTATAGATAATCTTCGTCTTCCTCTTCTTCATCCGAAGGTTCTTCCTGCTCTTTAGGCTGTTCTGCGGTCTGCTCATAAGAAGGCTCCTCATACTCCTCGGCCTCCATGGCGCGCTGCCGTCTGAGCGCCGCAATCTTTTCGCGCCGAAGCTCTCTCTGCTCTTCTTCCTTACGGTTTTTCAGAATATTGAAGCCCACAACACCGCCGAACACAAGAATCATCGCGAGGATGGCAAGCACAACAAGAAGCGCGCCGCCCTTCTTACTCTTCGACTTGTTATTCGCCGCAGCCGGCGCACCGGTCGGCGTTGCCTCGTTCTTCGAAGGCTTTTCATCATTTTTCGCAGGCGTCACCGTCGGCGTCACACCGGTTCCCGTATCCGCCTTCGGCTTATTGACAAATGTGATAGGGAAGTATTTTTGCCCGTGATTACCCGTTTCGATGGTGAAGTATTCACCGCAGCTGTAATCCGTGAGACGCTGGAGCATGTTCTGTCCCTGAATCAGATGCACATCCCAGGCACCGTCTCCGTTCAAATCATACATGTAATAAGTGTAGTCGTAGGGAACCCCCGCCCTGTCGATGGAAGCCAGTATTTCATGGTCCATAATCCGATAGGAACCGTCACTTATGTCAATCACAAGCGGGGTCTGTGAATCGACATCAACCTTAGTAAACACCGGCTTCAGTTCAATCTCGTGAGACGGCATCGTGAGACGCCAGTAAACATCATACCCCATCCAGAAATCTTTTGCTTCAAATCCGGAGAACATATAGCCTTCCGGCTCCGCCAGATTCACCTTATTGACATACAACAATTGTCCTGCTGCGGAGGCCAGAATTCGGGCGTTGCATTGGCTGCTCTGCATCCAGTACACAACAATTGCCTCGTCCGTACAGTTTATCGGATAAAGCTGATAGGTATCCCCGAACTTGACCTCTACGGTGGTATATATCTCATCATCCGTGATAAACGGTTCCGGCAGAGTATACTCCAGGGAATAATACTCGTAGTTGCTGTTATAATCCATTATCAGCATGCGGTCGCCCATCTGAACCGGTATCCCCGCATACATGCAAAGTACCTTTTCCAATGCACCGCTGTCTTTTTTTAACGCATTCGTTACGGATTGGGAAAGATTTGCACTGAAACGACCTGTATTAGCAGAAAAGAAGTGCAGGCTCAGTTTCGTGCCTTCATTCGGGAGCGCTTTATAGGAAAGCGCACAGGCGGGCATATCGACTTCTTTTCGCAACTGGGGAGTTGACGTCCATTTTCTGTAGAGATTCTCATAAGAAGGAGAAGCCGTAAACCCGGCTATTTCTCCCTGAACACCGTCATAAACAATCCGGATGCGCTCTCCCGGCGCAGCCTCGGTAATGGTTCTTCCCTGAATGTCTTCCGCATGACCGCCCTCTACGGTAATGGGATACAGTTTCTCCGCGGGTTTCTGCGGAAAGACAAATTCATACGGCCAATACGGGGAACTCTTCCCTTCGTAATATGTATACTTTCCCTTTATACTGCTCGTCGGAAGCGGAATATAGTATACATGGTGAGGGAGCCCTGCATCCTTGATCGCGCCGTATTCGCTGCTGTCAACGATAAAGCAGGAAATGTCCATGCTTCCGTCGCCGTCCAGGTCGATTCTCTCCGTTCTGACAGCATCAGTCCGAAGATTTTCACTGTATTCAACGGCTGTGGCGGGAATCTTAATGTCGCTCAGGTTCGGTGACTGCGAGTATTCCTCATCCACAACGCACACTCCGCCTGTCATATCAAAAATCATCGGCGTTTGCTTCGCGGTCGTGGCTTTCATCGTGACATCCGACGCAGGCATGCTAAAGGAAGTGGCGTTCATCCAACTTAAGGAATACCCGTCATATCTTGAAAATTTACCTACCAAAGTGGAAGTCCAGTATGCAACATACTCTCCGTCAAGCGCATCGGGAACAAGAACAACCACATCTCCGGGGGCTGCCGAAGTAATCACTTTTCCGTCATACGTTTCCGCATGTCCTTTTTCAACGGTTATGACATACTCGTTTTTGAACGCTTCCTCAGGAAAGATAAAGGTAACCGTATCATATTTCCGATAAGTTTCAATATCTATCTTCCCGACAGAAAGAGAAACCGTCCCGCGCACACTGCATTCCGTCGTAGGAATGATGAACCATTCATACGGCATCGGGTACTCTTCATCCGGCCATCCATACCCGTCGGTTTGGATATCCGGTGTTCCGTCCCCGTCAATATCCGCCGTGAAAATGTTCCAGGAATACGGGCTTTCATCACAAAGTTTCACGCAGCTTCTGACCGCCGCGCAAATCTTGGCGTTATAACACCAGCCCTCATCCGGGAAAACAGCATACCCGTTTCGTAAATCAATCACCAGCTCTTCGCCCTGCCTGCTTTCGCCATCCTGCTCTTCTGCGCGGGCGGGCGTGGCATTTGTCACAGGGATGAGCAGCATAAGCAGTGCCAATCCAAAAAGAATCAGGTTCTTTCTCTCCATGAGTTTCATCTTATTTCTCCCCTGTCTTCGGCGGCTTCGGTCCGAGGTACTGATAGAAGTACGTGCGGATCATGCCGTTATAGATTTTGCGGTTTTTGTCGGCTTTGCGGCCGATGTACCGCTCCGCATCCTCATAAGATGTGATGATGTAATATGACCATGTATCGAGCTTACGGAAGGTCTCGCCGATGTCCTGATAGAGGCGGGGAAGCGCTTCCTTTTCCTCGAGACGCTCGCCGTAGGGCGGGTTGGTCACGATGAAACCGTATTTCTTCGGGTGCGACAGCTCCTGCATCGGTCTGACCTGGAAATGAATCTGGTCGGCGACGCCAGCTGCCTCCGCATTCTGTCTTGCAATCTTAATGGCCTCGCGGTCCATGTCAAAGCCCTGAATCTGCAGTTTGACATCATGGATCTCCTGACTTCTGGCTTCCTCGCGGGCCTCGGTCCAGAACTTGGCCGGAATCCGTTCGCGGAAGGCTTCAGCCTGGAAATGACGGTTCACGCCGGGTGCAATCTTAAGACCCTTGAGCGCCGCCTCAATCGGAATCGTGCCGCTGCCGCAGAAAGGATCGACAAGGATTCGGTCCCTGTTCCATGGTGTCAGCGCAAGAAGTGCCGCTGCCAGTGTTTCACTGATCGGTGCCTTGCCGACGAGCTTCCGGTAACCGCGCTTGTGGAGCGATTCGCCGGACGTATCGATGCAAACCGTGAAGATGTCCTTCATGACGGAAACCCGCACGGGATAAGCGTTTCCGGTCTCAGGGAACCAGGCCATATGATAGCTCTCCTTCATGCTTTCGACCATGGCCTTTTTCATAATGCTTTGGATGTCCGAGGTGCTGAAAAGGGCACTTTTAACGGACGTCGCCTTTGCCACCCAGAATTTGGAATCCGCCGGCAGAATGTCCGCCCACGGCAGTGCCTTTGTCTCGGTGAAGAGCTCCTCAAAGGTTTCGGCCTTAAAAGAGCCGACCTTCCAAAGCACGCGTTCTGCCGTACGAAGCCCGATGTTGGCTCTGCAAAATGCGTGTTCATCACCCTTAAACGAAACCCGTCCGTCCTCAACGGAAGTGATCTCGTACCCGAGTTCGGTAATCTCCTGTTTTAATACGCTCTCAAGCCCGAAATGACACGGCGCGATAAATTCGTACTTCATTCTGTCTCCTAAACTAAGTTCCCTTTTTTCGTACACTCCCGTTATTGTAGCATAAAGCAAAAAGGAATGCAAAACAATATCTATTTCCCCGAAAACATTCTGAAATTCGCTCTTGACTTTTTTCATAAAGCAAGATACAATACACTTTGTTGCGAAGCAATGTGTGCATGTAGCTCAGCTGGATAGAGCACTTGGCTACGGACCAAGGTGTCGGGAGTTCGAATCTTCTCATGCACGCTAAAGGGACCGATTTAATCGGTCCCTCAGACTGAAGACAAACGCGATTTTGGAATATCTCCAAAATCGCGTTATTCTTTATGCCAGGATGGGGTTCGGTCGTTTTTGCGTTTAAAAAGACCGTTGGGACCCCCTAACAGTCCCATCCTATCCTTCATTTTTGCCAGCTTTTTGAGATTTAGGCACGCAAAGGTCAGCCCGGCTTTCATCC
>JAFYYS010000033.1 GCA_017546025.1 Lachnospiraceae bacterium
ACGCTGCGGTTCGGTCATGGCATTTTCCTGAATCAGAAGGCGGAGAGAGTCATTCCCCTGCAGCAGTGACGCGACCTCGGTCATGAAACGGTAGGACGGGAAAAATGCGATGTAATTTCCCTTTTTCGCGGCACAGAAGGCAGAGATGTAATCGGCTATCTTTTTGTATTCCTCGCTGCCGCGGCGGCTGTAGCGGGTGCTGACATCGTTAACGGCAAGGACGAGCCGGTTGTCCGGATCAAACGGAGACTCTGCGTAGACCGCGTAGTCCTCGGGACCGCCGGAAAGCTGGTCCTTGTAATACCGGATCGGCAGCAGTGTCGCCGAGAAGAAGACGGCGCTTCGGCATAAAGACAGACGTTCATCAAGCGGGCGCGACGGGTCCATGCACTGGATTCGTACGTAGAAGCGGTTGTCGTCGCGGTAATCGCAATAGAAACGGTAATGGTCGTCGGCCTGCTCGTGCATGGCGACGAAGTGGCGCACGGCGAAATAGAGCTCGAGCGTGAATTCGGGAAGCTTGCCGTTGTTATCCGCCGTATAGTGGTCAAGCGTGTTTAAAAGCCTGTCAAGGCTCATTACAACCGCGTCTAAGGACTCGAGCAGGGCAAAGCCTTCGTGCTCCTTCTTGACTGCCAGAAGTGCCCTGTTGCAGGCGTTTAAGGCTCTGACAGCAGGTGGATAGAAGGACATTTCCGTCTTCGCGTTCAAAAAGTCCTCCTTCACGAGCGTTGCGGAGTACATCTCACGGGCGCGCTCCACAAGGTTGTGCGCCTCGTCAATCAAAAGCGTATAATTCTTTTTGGCGCCGTCGGCGAAGAACCGGCGGAAATAAACCTCCGGATCGAACACATAGTTATAGTCGCAGATGACCGCATCGGCGAACAGCGCGAGGTCAAGGCTCATTTCGTACGGGCAGACCTGATGCTTTTCGGCATATTCGAGAATCATCTCTCGGGAGAAGACGCCGCTTGTCATCGAGCAGAGCATATCATAAAGGGCCGCATTGATCCGGTCGAAGTGTCCCTTTGCGCGCGGACATTCTTCGGGATTGCAGTCCGGCTTCGGAAGCACGCACAGCTTTTCCTTGGCCGTGATCGTAATCGGGAGGAATACGAGACCGCGCTCCGTCATCAGACGGAACGTATCCTCTGCCACGGTTCTTGTAATCGTTTTGGCGGTCAGATAGAAGAGCTTTTCGGTAAGCCCGGCGCCCATCGATTTTACGGCGGGAAAGAGTGTCGAAACGGTCTTTCCGACGCCGGTCGGCGCTTCTAAAAAGAGCTTCCGCTCGCGCATGATGGTGCGGTAGACGCCCTTTGCCAGATCCTTCTGACCGGGCCGGTACGGAAAAGGAAACTCCGCCGCCTCAACGGACGCGTCCCTGGCCTCCAAGTGCTCCACGGTCCAGTCTTCAAACTTCAAATATTCGTCACAGAGGTCGCTGTACCACTCGCGAAGCTCTTCGCACGTATAAAACTCGGTGAAATAACGCCGCTTGCCACTGTCTAAGGTTACATACGTCATCTGCACGGCAATCCGCTCAAGACCTTCCTTCATGCAGTAAAAGTAGGCGTAGCATTTGGCCTGGGCAAGATGCTCGGGAACGGGCTCATTGAGTTTCGAGACGTCACGAACCATGCTCTTGATTTCGTCGACGGCGACCGGAACATCGCTGAAAGCAAGCGCCTCGTTCGGCAGGTTATATTTCGTTTCGGGATCAAGCGTGATGATGCCGTCCGCCCTTCCCTCAACGGTTAAGGAAAATGTGTGGCGTCCGTGACTCACCAGACTCGTATGGCTTAAGCTCACCTCCGCGGCGTAGGAAGCCCCCTGCTCCTTCTGAATGCGGCGGTGCATCTCGGCGCCTTCCTTCATCGTATCCGGATCGCGCCTTGCGGAACGGTTGTCGAGGTCGCCGTTACGTAACAGAAACTCGACAAAGTCCCGGACGGAACAGCGAATAGGGATTGTTTCCCGATCGTCAAAAAGAACCAGTTTCACGGCGCCTCCTTTCCGTCATTTGCGGAACATAAATGACAAGGTATCATTCACATTTTACTTGCTTTTCGCGATTATTGCAAGAATCGGAAGAGACCGCCGCACGTTTACATAAACGCTTTATTGCCTTTTTTCTGTAAAACTGTTACAATGAGGCAAATGATGACCCCGAACTGTAGTGATCGACGTATCATTTATCATAATAGGACAAAGGAGAAACTAAATGGCTGATTACAAGGAAGATCTGGATCATGATACCGTGACCCTTATTCTGGACAACAACGAGGAGCTGGAGTGCGACGTTATCGCAATCTTCCCGGCAAGAGACGGCGAGTATATCGCGCTTGCGCCACAGGAGGAGGGTGATACGGAGGGCAGAGTGTTCCTGTACCGCTTCACCGAGAATCCGGACGACGAGACGAGCCCGATTCTTGACAACATCGAAGACGATGACGAGTTTGATGAGGTTTCCGAAGCATTCTACGAGTACATGGACGAGAATGATTACGAAGACCTTGACGAAGAGTTCCCCGAAGAGAAGTAGGCTGAGATAAGATGTCCTTCTTCGCGGCAGAGCCTTACGGACAGCGTGACCGGAAGCAGGCGCCCCGCAAAGCGGACTTTGAGCTTATCGCCCGAAAGGGAGACAACGGTTCCCGGTCCGTACCGGACGTGAACCACTTCGGAGCCGGGAGTCAGAAGGCTTTCCGGCAGCCTGATTTCGCCTAAAAAGCGGGACGGCAGCATATCATGACTCAGGCGCTTCCTGACGTGACATAACGTCAGATGCTCAATCGCCCTTGTCATGGCAACATAGAATAAACGGCGTTCCTCCGCGATTTGCTCCGGCAGGAGCGCTTTTTTATGCGGCGTAATCAGCTCGTTGCAGTTCAGCAGTATGACATTGCGGAACTCGAGCCCTTTCGCGCGGTGGAAGGTCATCAGCGCAACACCGGGAGCATCCTGAAGAGGGTGCTCCTTTTGACGTCTTGCGGAATCCTCCTTCACATAGTTTAGAAACTCCGGAATCGTCCGGAAATCCTTCGCTGTCTCCATCATCTCATCTAAAAGATCCGTCGCCTCCGTGACATCCGACAGCGTGTCCGTGAGGTGCCGGTTATACCCGATGACATGGCGGATGTAATGAATCGCCGCATACGGGTTCATGGCAGACATCCGTTTGAGGTCTGCCTCCAGCTTCTGCAGCCGCTCGATGACGTACGTGCGCTCCTTTTTCTTCAGAATCGTATACGTTTCGCTGAGGTCAACCTGCGCGCTTGGGAAAGCCCTTCTGTCCGCGTACCGGACAGGCTTATTGACAACCATCAGCCAGTCGCGCCGGTCGCGCCCGCCTGCTGCAAGCCGCAGATAGGAGAGCACCGGCAGCACGGCCGAATGCTCGAATAAAGAGGTCGGCATCGAGTGACACCGGAAGGGAACGTTCTCCTTTTCCAAAAACCGGATGATGCCGCGCATCTCCGAATTGGTGCGAAACAGAACGGCAAAGTCATCCGGTCTCGCGCCGTTTTCAATGGCGACTCGGATTTCCGCCGCGACAGTGCGGCATTCCTCCTCCGTATTCTCGAAGATGGGAAATGCGATGTGACCGACCGGTCCCCGCACGGAATGATGTGCTTTGGCGTAACGGTCGGGATTGTTCGCAATCAGGGAAGACGCAGCAAAGAGAATCTCCGCGCTGCAGCGGTAGTTTTCGGACAGCTGAACCAAAGAGGCACCGGGATAATCCTTTGGGAAGCAAAGCATGATTTCCGGCGAGGAGCCGCGGAAGCCGTACACGGACTGGTCGTCGTCTCCGACGGCGAAGAGGTTGTTTCGCGGCGCGGCAAGAAGCTTTACGATTTCGTATTGAAGAGGGTTGATATCCTGAAATTCGTCGATTAACAGATAGCGGAAGCGTTCCCGCCAGAAATTAAGATGGTCGGGGTGATGCACGAAGAGGCTGTAGGTCAGCGAAAGCATGTCGTCGAAGTCCACAAGCTTGCGGGCCCGCATCGTATCAAGATAACGGTCCATGACCGGATAGAAGAGTTCCTTCTTGCAGGAGAGCGGTTCATATCGCCGTACGTCAGGGTCGCCCGGCTTTTTGCCCGGCGGAAGATTGCTTTTATACCGTTCGATTTCCTCGCGGACGCTTCGAATCATGTCGGGTTCTTCCGCAAGCTCGGGAGCCAGATCGGCGAAAATGTCACGAAAGACGGACAAAGCATCGGCATCGCGCAGAATGTGCGAAGGATTCAGGTTATATGCGATTTGCAGGATATGAAAGAATACGGCGTGAAATGTGCCGAATGTGACTCCGGAGTATCGTTCTCCGGGAGAGTTCAGAAACCGCTCGCGCATCTCGTCGGCTGCGGCTTTAGAATAGGTGATCACAAGAATCTGATCGGGGCGGACATTCAGTTGTTCAATCAGATGCCGCACCCGGCGGGTAATGACATAAGTCTTACCCGAGCCGGGGCCGGCGAGAACAAGCATCGGTCCCTCCCCGTGGCGGATTGCCTCCGCCTGGGCGGGATTGCTGTTCAAATGGTACTCCTTTACTGAAGGGCAGCGGAGAGCTTGTCGATTCCGATGCGGATGCGGCGAAGGCTCTCGTCCTTTCCTAAGATGTTCATGATTTCGTATGCGCCGCCGGGCGTCATCTGCTTACCGGAAACCGCGGTACGAAGCGGCCACAGGCAGACACCGTTTTTGATTTCCTTCTCGGCAACGTAGTCCATGCAGACCTTCTCGATTCCCTCGATGCTGTAGTCGTCAAGCGCCTCAAAGCGGGGCAGAAGATCCTTCAGTACAGCCAGGGCAATTTCGCTGTTGGTCTTCATTTTCTTATGCGTGTACATCTCAATGTCATAATCCGGAAGCTCGTCGAAGAAATCAATCTTCTCGGTGATGTCCGGGAACACCTCGATACGGGTCTTCACCAGATCGGCAATCTTCCTGAGGTCGTAATCCTTCTTGACCGTCTCTTTGATTACCGGGAGAGCGTACTCGTAGTAACGCTCGTTGTCCATCTTCTTGATGTACTCGCCGTTCATCCAGCGAAGCTTGGTCATGTCAAAGACTGCCGGAGACTTGCTGATATGGTGGTAGTCGAACTGCTCGATCAGCTCCTGCAAAGAGAAGATTTCTTCATTGGATGTGGGGCTCCAGCCGAGAAGCGCGATGAAGTTGACAATCGCCTCGGGGACAAATCCCTGCTCCAAAAGATCCTCAAACGAAGAGTGACCGCACCGCTTGCTGAGCTTCTGATGGTTCTCATCGGTAATCAGCGGGCAGTGGATGTATACGGGCTCCTTCCAGCCGAAGGCCTGATAGAGTCTCGTGTATTTCGGTGTGGAGCTGAGGTACTCATTACCGCGCACAACGTGTGTAATCTGCATGAGATGGTCATCTACGACGTTGGCGAAATTGTAGGTCGGGAAGCCGTCGCTCTTGATGAGAATCATATCATCGAGCTCGTCGTTGTTCACCGTGATGTCGCCGTACAAAGCATCGGTAAATGTGGTGGTTCCCGTCGTCGGAATGTTCTGTCTGATGACATAAGGCATGCCGGCTGCGAGATTGGCCTCAATCTCTTCCTTGGTAAGGGAGAGGCAGTGCTTGTCGTATTTGCTGATCTCATTGCCCTGGGAATCCTTTACGCCCGGAAGATTCTCCAGACGCTCCTTCGTGCAGAAGCAGTAATAGGCTTCTCCTTTTTCAATGAGTTCCTTTGCATATTTCATGTAAACACCGGTCTGAAGGCGTTCGGACTGAACGTACGGGCCGAAGCCCTTGTCCTTGTCGGGACCTTCGTCGTGAACGAGGCCGGTCTCTTTCAGCGTGTGGTAAATGATATCCACAGCGCCCTCCACATAGCGCTGCTGGTCGGTATCCTCGATGCGGAGGATGAAGTCGCCGCCCTCGTGCTTCGCGGTCAGGAACTCATACAGCGCGGTTCTCAGGTTTCCGACATGCATGCGTCCGGTCGGGCTCGGGGCGAATCTGGTACGGATTTTCATAAGAAAAACCTTCTTTCTTAGTTGGTATGATATGGGAAAATGATATTTCAAACGGCAGGGTTTGTCAATATATTATCGGTAATATCATCAATGTAATCAGGCGCAAAAGAAAACATCCCGGGAGACCGTGTCATCCCGGGATGTAAAAAACAAAACAGTTTAGTTACCGGCAATGAGGAACATGTCGGAATTACAATTGTGTTCTACGAAGCCGTCATCTGCCAAAATCGTATAATAATCGATGGTTACGCTTGTTCCATTGGTTCCGTACCACGTTGTATATCCCTCCGGAGGTTCCATTACAGCGATCACTCCTTCGTAGACTGTTTGGTCAGAGTCGTACAATGTACCGTCCGCATTCAGGTAAACAATGTAAACAGTATCATCGTTAAGATTCTCATAAAGAATCTTGTTTCCACCTGTTGTGAATGTATCGGTGTCGGTAAGCGTGTTTTCATACTGTCCGGGCAGGTACCAATTCCTTTCGCCGCTACCTAACAGGTAAGAGTGATCTTTCGGTCTGTAAGTGGTCGTACCGGCCAAAGAACCGCCGGAGTAGTAGGTGATGGTATACTCCCAAACAGCATAGAGTTCTACATCTACGTCGTATTCGGAGCCGATATCGGTGGGGACATCAGAATAGGCTTGCGTAGACCATCCTATAAAGGTTCTGCTTTTATCTATTGTAACTACGGGAAGATTGCCATAGCCTCTTCCCACTCCTACAACATAGGTCGCGTATTCCTCGCCGGCATCATAAGGCACATCGGGGTCAAGATAGTATGTAATGGTGCGGATTTCTTCCGTAAGGGCATATAGTGTTACCGGACCGGTCGTGTCCGGAGAGATGCCCTTACTAATGACACCTTCTTCGTTAACCCAACCGATGAATCGCGTGCCATTCGGAAGATTCAGTTCATCTGCAGAAGGGAAGGTGTCGGAATCTCTTATTTCTCCGGGGAAGTAATAGCCGTCAAGTGTCAAATCATTACTTACGACAAAGTAAATCGGATAATACCTTTGCCAATCCGCGTACAGATTGACGGTTCCGGTTGTACCGCCGGGGATTACCTCAACAGGGTTGCCGTCTTCATCAAGCCAACCCATGAACATATAGTCTTCGGAGTTGTCCGGAATCAGGAAGTCGCCGAGACCATCGTCAGAATCATATTCCTGGTTTTCTGTGACAGACGGATCGTCGGGGTCAAAGTCATAGTAGACGACCACATTCTTTGTCGTGTCATTATTCCCGGTATCGTCACCATTGTCATCCCCGCTCGGGTTTTCAATAATCGGCTGCTCGGTCTTGCCGTTTCCGCCGCCTTCAACAGGAGTGACTGCCTGTCCGTTGGTCCCGTCACCGGTCTGTGCAGTGGTACCGTTGTCATCACCGGTCTGTGCAGTGGTACCATTATCATCACCGGTTTGTGTCGTAGTGCCGTTACCGTCACCGGTCTGAGTAGTGGTACCGTTATCATCACCGGTTTGCGTCGTAGTGCCATTATCGTCACCGGTCTCAGGCTTGGTTGTATTGCCCTGTTCGGTATTACCCTGCTCAGTATTGCCCTGATTGGTATTACCCTGTTCAGTATTACCCTGCTGGCCGTTGTTCTG
>JAFYYS010000034.1 GCA_017546025.1 Lachnospiraceae bacterium
TAATGCCGGGAACGATTACATCCATCGGCATCGGCTGTCCGATGACGCCGGTTGATGCGGTGAAAACCTGTTCAGGCTTGATATTCAAAAGCTCGGCAACGCTTTCTGCAAATACTTTATTATCACGGGCACCCTGCTCGCCCATGCACGCGTTCGCGATTCCGCTGTTCAAAACAACCGCATGCTTCGGCATGCCGTTATGAAGCAGCTCGATGTCCCATTTCACAGGAGCTGCCTTAACAAGGTTCGTCGTGAATGTCGCGCCTGCCACGCAGGGAGTCTCACTGTAAACAAGGGAAATGTCTTTTTTATTCTTCTTGCGGATGCCCGCTTTAACGCCGCTTGCTGAAAAACCCTGAGGGGTTGTTACATTACCGCTGAATTTTCTCATGGTTTTCTTCCTCCGAATGAACTTTTATTCATACAAAATGCATATAATGCAGATGTATTACATAATTATAAACCAAATACACAAAAAATCAACCCCTTATTTACAGGGAAATGATATTTTTCAAAACCAGTCTCCGATACAGCTCGTTGACCGGCAGACCCATGACATTATAATAGTCTCCGACAATCCCTTTGATATGCTTTCCGAATATGCCCTGAATTGCGTAAGCGCCTGCTTTGTCCATCGGTTCACCGGTTCGGATATACGAAAGAATCTCGCTGTCGCTTAATTCATCGATGCATACTTCCGTTACCGTATGGAAGCCTTCCGCGAATGCGTCCTTTCCTTTCTTTAACAGAAAGACACCCGTATATACAAGGCTGGACCTGCCGGAAAGAAGCCGTAATATCCGGAACGCATCCTCTTCGTCCGCGGGCTTTCCGAGAATCTGATTATCTAAGGAAACAACCGTATCGGCCCCGATGATCAGGCAGTCCTCTTCGGGAACAACAGCCTGCATTGCTTTCCCTTTCGAAAGCTCCTCTACAAGCGCTGCCGGCGGCAGACAGAGTCCGCCCTCTTCGTACGTGCTTTCACATACGGTAAAGCGAATGCCTGCTCTTTCGAGGATCTCTTTTCTTCTCGGCGACTGACTGGCCAGATAAATGCTGCAATTCTGCATCTTCAGGGCTCTCCTGTCGGATTTCTTCTCGCATTGCATTATATAGAAATACTGTGACAAATGCAACCCGTTCCGTCGCTCATTTGCCCGAAAAATATGGCTTTTTCCGCTTTTCGTTGAAATGAACAAATATCCGTCAAAGAAAATCTCTTATTTATGGTATTTTCCTATTGCATTTTTCATGGTCGCGATGTATTTTTATAAATATAAACGGAATAACCGTTCCGAAATTTCGCAAGGAGGCATTTTATTATGAAAGAAAAAGTTATTCTCGCCTACTCCGGCGGATTAGACACGACTGCCATCATCCCGTGGCTTAAGGAAAACTATGATTATGAAGTTATCTGCTGCTGCATCGACTGCGGTCAGGAAAGCGAACTCGACGGTCTTGAAGAGCGCGCAAAGTACTGCGGCGCCGAGAAGCTTTATATTTTGGATGTAAACGATGAATTTGCAGAGGATTATATCGTTCCCTGTGTACAGGCCAACACCGTATACGAGAACAAGTACCTGCTTGGTACCTCCATGGCCCGTCCTCTGATTGCCAAGAAGCTTGTTGAGATTGCCCGTAAGGAAGGCGCTACCGCCATCTGCCACGGCGCTACCGGTAAAGGAAACGACCAGGTTCGTTTCGAGCTCGGCATCAAGGCTCTTGCTCCTGATCTTAAAATCATCGCTGCATGGAGAAGCCCTTACTGGACCATGAGCTCCCGTGAGGAAGAAATCGAGTACTGCAAACAGCACGGCATTGAGCTTCCGTTCAGCGCTGACAACAGCTACTCCCGTGACCGTAACCTCTGGCACATCAGCCACGAAGGTCTTGAGCTTGAGGATCCGGCCAATGCTCCGAATTACGATCATCTCCTTGTTCTCGGCGTATCTCCCGAGAAGGCTCCCGAGGAAGGCGAGTATGTATCCCTCTCCTTCGAAAAGGGTGTTCCGGTTGCCATCAACGGCCAGAAGAAGAAAGTTGCCGACATCATCCGCGACCTCAATAAGATGGGCGGACGCAACGGCGTAGGCATCATCGATATCGTTGAAAACCGTGTAGTAGGCATGAAGTCCCGCGGCGTTTATGAAACACCCGGCGGAACGATTCTCATGGAAGCACATCAGCAGCTCGAGGAGCTTATCGCAGACCGCGACATGATGGCCTTCAAGAAGATCATCAGCAACCGTTTTGCAGACCTTGTTTACGAAGGAAAGTGGTTCACTCCTCTTCGTGAGTCCCTGCAGGCTTTCATTGAGAAGTCCCAGGAGTTCGTTACAGGCGAAGTTAAGATGAAGCTCTACAAGGGCAACATCATCAAGCAGGGAACGACCTCTCCGTACAGCCTCTACAACGAGAGCATCGCTTCCTTCACGACCGGCGACCTTTACAACCACAAGGATGCCGAAGGTTTCATCAACCTCTTCGGTCTCTCCCTCAAGGTTCGCGCCATGAAGCAGGCCGAAATCGAGAAGAACAAGTAATCTTCCGATATAGTGAAACAAACAAAGCCCTGACATCTGTCAGGGCTTTTTCATGTTCAAGATTATGGAAAATCAGACGTCTCCGTTCTCTAAACCGGCAAGATAATCATCTTCTTCGGACGGCAATGTCTTTTTGAGACATCTGTACTCGTATAATTTCAAAATGATTGTACACAGCGAAAGAACGCCGAGGCCGACCAACAGAGTAATCAGGATGTCATTTGTCCTTTTTTCGGCTGCCTCGAGATAACGGCTGTATTCATCAAAAAAACGATCGCTGTAATAATCGTACTTTGAAGAATCAAACTCTTCATAGTAGCTCAGTACTTTGACGATGACAAGCATGAAAACCATGGCCACAGTGGAAATTGCCGTAATCACATTGGCACTTGTCTTGAACTCTTTCCATGACTCAGAAGAACGCTTCAGCACCCTCTTCGAAAGTCTTCTCATCGAATCGCAGTATGACCAGATGAACATCAAATAAAGGAACAGCCCGAAAATGCAAGTCTTAATGATGATTGATTCCGCGGCATCCGCATCGGCTGAGCCCGGAGTAATCATGGAAAAGAGAAAATACACAAAACCGATAACACCGGTCTTCAGAAGTCCGTATTCATATCTTCCCAAATCCAAAACGGCAACATAGTACAATACCGATACAACCAGAGACGCAAGCGAAATGATTGAAATGACGGGCAGCTTGTTATTGACGAAATCCGATACTTTTTCAGCAAACTCTACTTCCAAAAGAGAAAGTATGGAAATAACATAGACAAATACAAGTGAAACAAGAATAATACCGATATGAATCAGCACCAGTTTCATCAACCGCCTGATTCTGTCATAAATATCGTCCAAAACTTTTTGATTCTGATTTATCTCTCCCATAGTAACCCCCAACCTCCTGTGAACTGTTAATCAAACAGATTCGGATTGAATCTGCCGTCTTTCAACATTGCAATCTCCAGTTTATACGGTGCAAGCTTATCTGCGCTGCCGCCGATTTCGCGATACGGTGTTTCAAGAATAATCGGCGTATTATCAAACTCCTGAATTCTGGTTACCCCGTACAGTGCATCAAATCCGATTGTTCCGAAACCGATGTTCTCATGGCGATCCTTGGCCGCGCCCTGATCATTCTTCGAATCGTTCAGATGAATGCAGGCAATCTGGTTTAACGAAAAATACCGCTCAAACTGCTTAAGTACGCCCTCAAAATCAGATTTTACATCAAAGCCGGAATCATTCAGGTGGCATGTGTCGAGACAAATGCGAAGCTTATCGTTCCACCGTACCCCGTCATAAATGCGGGACAGTTCCTCGAATTTCGAACCGATCTCGCTTCCCTTGCCGGCCATCGTCTCAAGCGCGATATGCACCTTGCATTCCGGTGTCAGTACTTCGTTCAATCCTTTCACAATCGAAGCAATTCCGGCATCCTCTCCGGCTCCGACATGCGCGCCCGGATGCAATACAAGAATATCGGAACCCATCGCCTCGGCCCGCTCGATTTCCTTACGGAGAAATGTCACGGCGAGGTCATACGTTTCCGCGCTGACGGTGTTGGCGAGGTTGATGATATACGGCGCGTGCACAACGAACTTCGTGATGGCATTTTCCTTCATCAATTCCTGCGCAGCGGGGATGTTCAGTTCGGAAATCTCCTTGCGGCGCGTGTTCTGCGGCGCTCCGGTGTAAAGCATGAAGGTGTTGGCCCCGTAGGAAAGGGCTTCCTTCACCGATCCGAGCATCATTTCCTTGCCGCTCATTCCGACATGGGAACCTAAAAGCATCGTCTTCTCCTTACAAACGTTCAATCACAAAGCCGGTCAAACCGGTCTTTTCATTCAGGGGATAGGTGTCTTCAATCCGATATCCGGCCTGCGCATACTTGCGCACGAGCTCCGGATTCCGGCTCAGGATAAACATATAGGCATGCGCCGTCAGGTGCTCCTTCGCCTTTCCGAAGAAGCGGTAATAAATCGTGTCAATCTTCTGCCCGTCATCCTCTTTCATGGAAAATGGCATGTTCGTCACGATTTCATCAAACAGGGAGTCATGGCGGAAATCGAAGAAATCGCGGTGGATGAAATAAATCGGCATCTCCGCTTCATTTCCGTTCTTTCTCGCTTTGTCAATGGCTTCGCCGAACGTATCGACACCGAAAGCAATCTTCACCTTCTTAAGCACATTCCGCTCATAAAGCATCGTTCCGACGCCGCAGAAAGGATCCAGAACTCTGGCATCATCTGAGAGCTTATCCTCACAAAGCTTCAAAAAGCCTGCAGCCGTTACCGGCTTAATGCTTGCGGCAACCGCCTCCTTACGGTAGGAAAAGCGGGGCTCGGGAAGCGTGAACAGCTTGAAGAAGAAACGGTAGGTGCCGTCCTCCTTCTTAACAAATCGAAGCTCAACCTCGTAATTGTCCTTCCGCATCACGAGCTGGTGGTCGGAAAGACGGAGGATTTCACCGGAAATCCGCTTAATCAAAACAGATTTTTTCTTATCGTCGACACCCTTCATCTCGATGCGGTACGCAAAAGCGCCGTCACCGGAATGGCGGTCCTTCAGATAATTCACAAATCCGGCTTCCATGAGCTGCATGGCTGCCGCATAAGGGTCCTCGACAACCGTCTTAAGCCCGGGCAGGAAAAACAGAATCTCACGGTAGGTTCTGACCGGAAGGTACTGAATCAGATTGGAAGTCTTCATATAGATGCCGGACGGAAGAACCTTTTTCTTCGATTCGTCCATGGCGGCTTCGGTCAGCTTCATGAAAGGCGGGTCGGTAAAGAAAAGCACTTCGTTCGGTAAATCCCAACCGATGAAGGAATGCTTGCTCGTCACATTTTCCCCGAGACATTCGTCTATCAGCTGCAGCTCTTCGTTCAGGTGTTTTCTTTCCTCGTCGGAAATCTCGGAGGAAACAATCTCCTTTCTTCTCTGCTGCAGAATCTGCACGATCGGCTCCTCCAAAGAGAAAGCGCGGAGCGATTTCAGATACTGCGGGCGGATATAGAGAACCTTTTCCTTCTGAAAGGCGCGGATCAGAATCGAGGGAACAAGCGGGTCCTTCACAAATGCAAGTACGCGCGCGGCATTCTTTCGCGTCTTTGCGTCCTCATTTTCGAAAAATGCAGGCACGAAATTCATCAGCGGAATATGATAGCTTTCGACCTCAATCGGAAGCATTCCGCCGAGCAGATCCGCGATGGAGGACAGTGTCTCTCTGGGACTGACTCCGTATTCCAGTTTTTCAATCAATCTGTTCATAAATCAGCCGAATTTCTTAAACCCTTCGGGCGGGGTCAGGTCCTCAAGATGTCTGTCAATCAGTTCATAAGGTTCACGGTTCTTGATCATGTCGATGTAATCCTGAATCGTCACAATCTTCTTCTCTGTCAGGATTCCGCCGCCTGCAGGATGAATTCCGTGTACGTCCGAGCCTGCTGTCATGGCGAACCCGAACTGCTCGGCGAACCACATCGCACGGTCATTCTGAATCTTCGGATTGAATGTATTTATGCCTTCCACGGCATCAATGTAATTCGGATAAAGACCGATTCCCTCCAGGTAACCGCGCTGGCGGAAAGGATGCGCCTGTACAATGAAACCGCCGTCTGCGTGAACAGCCTCGTACTGCTGGCGGGGCGTCCAGTGAATCATATCGGGATGCTTCAAAAGCCACGCCTTATCAAGTCCGTAAATCAAAAACTCGGCGCCCATATAGTTGTCTTCCCAGCCGAACAAAACCGTGAGGCCGATTCGGTCGCCCTCCTCTTTCTCATGCTCATATCCGCTGCAGAACTCTTCAATATACTGTTCCCAGGGAAGGTCGCGTTTCGGTCTTGTGTTGCCCCGGAAGAAATGGTCAGTCACGATGACAACATCGTAACCTTCCTCCTTGCGAGCTCTTGCACATTCATACCCGTCGGAATAACCGCAGGCGCTACCTTCTTTTGTGTGGCTGTGTGTTTCAATCTTGCACATGAATCGGGACGTTACCTTTCCGTCGTATTTTCCATATGGTTACATGTTGTAACCAACCAAAAATGCCTGCTTGTTAAGCTCCACAGTTTTCGGCGGAACAGTCTTCTCAATAACGTTCAGCCAGTCCTGCTCGGAAAAATCCATATGCTTTGCGGCAAGTCCGAGCACAATCGTGTTGAAAGCCTTCGTGTTGCCGAGCTTGCGGGCTTCGGACAAAGCGTCAATCTTCAGCACCTTGTACTTCTTCTCAAGATTCTCAAGAATTCCCTCGGGATAGGTGGCATCGCCGATGACAACCGGCATCGGATCGATTCTCTGGTCGTTCACGATGATGACGCCGTCCTTCTTTACGAAGTGCGCATAACGGAGTGCCTCAAGGCGCTCAAACGCAATCAGAACGTCTGCCTGACCTTCTTCTACAATCGGCTCGAATACTCTCTCACCGTATCTGACAAATGTGACTACGCTTCCGCCGCGCTGTGCCATACCGTGTACCTCGGAAAGCTTTACGTCATAGCCTGCCATGCGGGTGATTCCGCCCAAAATACGGCTCGTCAGAAGAGTTCCCTGTCCGCCGACGCCGACAATCATAATATTCTTCGTCTCCATCGTCTTACACCTCCACTCTTTCAATTGCGCCGAATTTGCAAAGCTGTGCGCAAAGGCTGCAGCCGTTACACATCGTATCGTTGATGGTTACCGTGCCGTCCGCATTCTTCGTGATGGCCGGGCAGCCGGGCTTCATGCACATGCCGCACTTCTTACATTTTTCATTGTTCGAACGGTACTGAACCGTAACCTTCTTCTTGTTAAGCAGAGCGCACGGAGCCTTTACGACAACAACGCTGAGCTCCGGTCTTGCAACCTCTTCCTTAATGACGCGCTCAAGCTCGAGAACGTTGAACGTATCAACAACCTGAACATTCGGAACGCCCATGGCCTTGCAAAGCGCAACAACATCAATGGCATTCACGATGTCGCCCTTCAGGGTCTTACCGGTTCCTGCGTGGTCCTGGTGACCGGTCATGCCGGTGGTCGAGTTGTCAAGAATCAATACCGTGCCGGTAGCCTGGTTATATACCATGTTCATCAAAGAGTTCACACCGGTATGCATAAAGGTGGAATCGCCGATGACAGCAACCCAGTTACGTACATAATCGGAACCCTTTGCCTTCTCCATGCCGTGAAGCGTAGAGATGGAGGAGCCCATGCAAACGGTCGTATCCACAACGCCGAGCGGTGCAACCGCGCCGAGCGTATAGCAGCCGATATCGCCTGCTGCGTGAAGACCGAGTTTCTTCAAAACATAAAACGTTGAACGGTGCGGGCAGCCCGGACACAGAATCGGCGGGCGGTTCGGAACCTCAGCGGCCTTCTCAATGTCGAGATCCATGCCGAGGATGGCTTTGCGAAGCATGTTCGCGCTGTATTCGCCTTGAACGGTGAAGATTTCCTTACCGATGCAGGCAATGCCCATAGCCTTAACCTGTTCTTCAATGATCGGATCCAGCTCCTCAACGATGTAAAGCTTCTCCACCTTAGCGGCAAATTCCTTCACCATCTTCTTCGGAAGCGGATTTACAAGGCCGAGCTTCAAAACGGATGCGTTCGGAAGCACTTCCTTTACATACTGATACGGGATGCCGGAGGTGATAACACCGATCTTCGTGTCATTCATTTCAACACGGTTAACCGGGAAGGTCTCGGCATCCTCTGCCATGCGGATCTCACGGTCCTCTACATGCAGATGTCTTGCCTTCGCCATGCCGGGCATCATAACGTTCTTGCGGATATTCTTTTCATAAGGCTTGTCCGGACGCTCCTCGCGCTCGCAAAGCTCCACAATACCCTGGGAATGCGCAAGTCTTGTGGTCGTGCGGACCATGACGGGGGTATCGTAACGCTCGGAAAGCTCAAAAGCGTACTTAACGAATTCCTTCGCTTCCATGCTGTCGGAAGGCTCCAGAACCGGAACCTTTGCGGCTCTGGCAACCGCACGGCTGTCCTGCTCGTTCTGGCTGGAATAAAGACCGGGGTCATCGGCGGCAATCATGACAAGACCGCCGTTCACGCCGATATAAGAAACGGTATATAGCGGATCGGATGCTACGTTCACGCCGACATGCTTCATTGAAACAAGCGAACGTACGCCGGCCATCGAAGCACCGATGGCAACTTCCATGGCTACCTTCTCATTCGGTGACCATTCCGCATAGATTTCATCGTATTTGACAACATTCTCGCTGATTTCCGTGCTCGGTGTTCCCGGATATGCGGCGGAAACCTTCACACCGGCTTCGTAAGCGCCTCTTGCGATGGCTTCGTTACCGAGCATAATCTTCTTTTCTGACATGAGAAAACCTCCCTGAAAAATGTGACTGCCTAACTCGAATTATTATAGCATTCATAGGCGGAAAATGCAAGAATTCCCCCGAAAATGCTTTGCGAAAACGGGAATCTGTGATATGATAAAGAAAAACGAAATGTGAGGACTTGCCATGAAACTCTGGGGCGGACGTTTTACGAAGGAAACCGATGAACTGGTGAATCGTTTCAATGCTTCCCTTCCCTTTGACCAAAGGTTCTATCATCAGGATATCAGAGGCAGCATTGCGCACGTCACGATGCTTGCCAAACAGAACATAATTAACGACGAGGAGCGCGATGCCATCATCGCAGGACTTAAGGGCATTGAGCAGGATATCGACAGCGGAAAGCTTTCCCTGAACTCCGATGCCGAAGACATTCACAGCTTTGTGGAATCCCATCTGATTGACCGGATCGGCGATGTCGGAAAGAAACTGCACACCGGCCGCAGCCGTAACGACCAGGTGGCTCTTGATATGCGTCTTTATGCAAGAGACGAAGTGCTTGCTACCCGTTCCCTGGTTAAGCATCTGATGGAAACTCTCCTGTCGCTGATGGAACAGCATACCGACACCTATATGCCGGGCTTCACGCATCTGCAGAAGGCTCAGCCGGTTACGCTTGCCCATCATATCGGCGCTTACCTTGAGATGTTCCGCCGCGATTACGGAAGACTCAGTGATATTTATGAGCGGATGAATTACTGTCCTCTCGGCGCAGGCGCTTTGGCAGGAACGACGTATCCGCTTGACCGCGCTTATACCGCTAAACTCCTTGATTTTTACGGCCCTACGATCAACAGCATGGATTCCGTTTCGGACCGCGATTATCTGATTGAATACCTCTCCGCCGGCGCAACCATCATGATGCATTTGAGCCGTTTCAGCGAAGAGATGATTCTCTGGAATTCGAACGAGTACCGTTTCATCGAACTCGATGACGCATACTCCACCGGTTCGAGCATCATGCCGCAAAAGAAGAACCCGGACATTGCCGAGCTGATCAGAGGTAAGACCGGCCGCGTTTACGGTGCCCTCACTTCTCTTCTGACGACGATGAAGGGCATCCCGCTTGCCTACAATAAAGACATGCAGGAGGACAAGGAGTTAACCTTTGACGCGATTGATACAATCAAAGGCTGCATCTCTCTCTTCGACGGCATGATCGCCACGACAACCTTCCGTAAGGACGTTATGAGAAAGAGCGCTGTCGGCGGATTCACGAATGCAACCGATGCTGCGGATTATCTTGTTAAGAAGGGTGTTCCGTTCCGCGATGCGCACGGCATCATCGGAAGACTCGTTCTTCTGTGCATCGACAAGGGCTGCGCGCTGGACGACTTAAGCCTCGCCGAATATAAGGAAATCTGCCCCGTCTTCGAGCAGGACATTTACGAGGCTATCAGCCTTGACACATGCGTGCGGCGAAGGAACACAACCGGAGCCCCCGGACCCGAGGCCATAAAAGAGGCCATCGAATTCGAACGGCAATTCCTGAACAGCTGTAAATAAGAACCCTGTACCGGACGGAACAAGCTTCTGTCCGGTATTTTTATACCCTTTTTCACGGAAAGGAGGCGCCTATGAGAGTTTATCTGCCCAAGAAGGAAACCAAGACACTGCCTGCGTTCATCATGGAAAATGAGATCGTTACCTTTCAGAAAACCGGTGAACTTTTGGAGCATCTAAGGAGGCATAACGGCTCGGAACCCTGCATCCTGGTCATCTGCGATGCCGAACAGAAGGAAGCTGCCGTGCACATCCGCTTCTGCTTTCCTGAGGTGACAACAATCCCAATCATCGACCTGATGTACACCTTCGTCCGGATGCGGATCCTCGTTGCACGGATAACGCCGATGTTCTCGGTCAGAACGGACCATGTGATGTACATCGAGAGCAGGAAACGAAAGCTTTACTTCCATTTTCCGGAGTACACCCGGACCGTCAACCACCCGATTAAAAGCCTTCCGGACATGACCTGCTTCGGTATCATACGGTGCCATACAAGCTATCTCATCAACCTCGAATATGCCGAAACAATCGGCGAATGGGAAATACAACTGGTCACGGGCGAAACAATCCCAATCAGCAGAAAATACAGTCCTAAATTGAAAAAATACCGAAAGAAGCAACACAAATGACTTCTTTCGGTATTTTTACGGTTTAGATCAAAATCATGGCATCGCCGAAGCTGAAGAAGCGATACCGCCTGGAAACGGCTTCCTCATAAGCTTTAAGCACCGTTTCCCGTCCGGCAAATGCGGACACAAGCATGATTAACGTGCTCTCCGGCAGATGGAAATTCGTAATCAAAGCATCCACTTCCTTAAACCGGTATCCGGGATAGATGAAGATGCCGGTCTCTCCTTCTGCAGCCTCCATATGACCGTTCTCATCGGCTACTGTCTCGAGCGTTCTGCAGCTCGTCGTGCCGACTGCAATGACGCGCTTCCCGGCTGCCTTCGCGGCATTCATCTTCTCTGCATCCTCGGGAAGCACCCGATACCATTCGGTATGCATCTGATGGTCAAGAATATTCTCTTCCTTCACGGGGCGGAACGTACCGAGCCCGACGTGAAGCGTGACATGCGCAATCTGTATGCCCTTTTCCGCAATCCGGGCAAGCAGTTCCTTTGTAAAATGTAACCCTGCCGTAGGAGCGGCCGCGGAGCCGTCGTATTTTGCGTAGACGGTCTGGTAACGGTTCCGGTCCTGCAGTTCGTGCGTGATATAAGGCGGAAGCGGCATCTGGCCGAGGGAGTCGAGAATCTCTTCAAAGATGCCGTCAAAACTGAACTCGACAATCCGGTTTCCGTCCGGCAGCACTTCCTTAATCTCGCATAAAAGCTTGCCGTCACCGAAGCTGACACGGTCACCGACACGGCAGCGCTTTCCGGGCTTCACAAGTGTCTCCCACTGACAGTCTGAAAGACGTTTCAGTAAAAGCACCTCGACGCGGGCGCCCGGACCTTCGGGCTCCTTAATCGGACCGTCCGTTTTATGAAGCCGTTCGCCGATCAGTCTTGCCGGAATGACCTTCGTATCGTTGATGACAAGGCAGTCGCCGGGATTCAGATAATCGATGATATCATAAAAATGCCGGTGTTCCGTCTTTCCGGTGTCCCTGTGCACAACCATCAGCCTCGAACCGGTACGGTCCGTAAGCGGATCCTGCGCAATCAGTTCCTTCGGCAGATCATAGTAAAAATCGCTTGTTTTCATGTTGCTCCTACAAAGACATTCCTTCTGCGCCGTACTCGGCAAAGTAAGCCTTAACAGCGGAAAGCATGGCATCGTCAATGACGGTCTTCCCGTTAATCTCACGGTTATAAAGACGCTCCACAACATCCTTCATTGTAACGATGGCGCCGGTCTCAATGCCGTACAGGTCATGTATTTCATCAAGCGCGCACTTTGTTCCCTTGCCGCGCTCAAGACGGTTCAAAGAAACCATCAGACCGATTACATTGATGTTGCCCTGCTCTTTAAGAATCGGGAACGTCTCCTCAATGGACTTGCCGGACGTCGTTACATCCTCGATGATGACAACGCGGTCTCCGTCCTTTAATTTGCTACCGAGAAGAATTCCGACATCGCCGTGGTCCTTCACTTCCTTACGGTTGCTGCAGTAGCGGATTTCCTTTCCGTACAGTTCGGAAAATGCCATGACGGTCGCCACGCTGAGCGGAATGCCCTTATAAGCGGGTCCGAAAAGCACGTCGAAATCGGTTCCGAATTTGTCATGAATGGCCTTTGCATAGTACTCACCGAGCTTCTTAAGCTGGCCGCCCGTTACATAACAGCCTGCGTTCATGAAGAACGGGGACTTTCTGCCGCTCTTTAAGGTGAAATCACCGAATTTGAGTACGTCGGACTCCACCATGAAATCAATGAATTCTTCCTGATAACGTTCCATATTTACCTCCGTTTATTCCGCGCATCCGATGATGTCGCGAATATCCTCTATATGCTGTTCTTTCATAAATCTTTCGATGCCCGAAACGATTTCCTCCGTCACGCGCGGATTGTGGAAATTGGCCGTTCCGACACTGACTGCCGTAGCACCTGCCATCATGAATTCGATGGCATCCTCCGCACTCGCGATGCCGCCCATTCCGATGAGCGGAACGTTCACGCATCTCGAAACCTGGTATACCATTCTGACTGCAACGGGCTTAATTGCAGGACCGGAAAGGCCGCCCGTCTTATTGGCAAGGAGACACTTTCTTCTCAAAATGTCAATCTTCATGCCCATCAGCGTGTTGATTAACGAAATGCCATCCGCACCGCCTGCTTCAGCAGCTCTTGCAATCTCGGTAATGTCGGTTACATTCGGGCTCAACTTCATGAAAACCGGCTTTTTGCTGATTCCCTTAATCGCCTTCGTAATCTTCTCCACCATGACCGGATCGGTTCCGAACGTGATGCCGCCTGCCTTGACATTCGGGCAGGAAATATTGATCTCAAGAAGGTCCGCAATGCTGTCATTTAAGCGCTCCACGGCGCCGAGGTATTCCTCCTCCGTATGGCCGCACACATTGACCACCTTAACGGTATCAAACTTACTTAAAAACGGGAGGTCGCGCTCTAAAAACACATCAAGGCCGGGGTTCTGAAGGCCGATGGCATTGAGCATGCCGGATGCGGTTTCCGCAACACGCGGCGTCGCATTTCCCTCCCACGGAACAACGGATACGCCCTTCGTAACCACGCCGCCGAGCTTATTCAGATCAACGAATCTGGAAAATTCCATGCCGGACCCGAAGGTACCGGATGCCGTAAGGACAGGATTCTTAAGTGTTACGCCTGCAAGGCTTACCGATGTATTCATCTCTTTGCACCTCCGAAATCCAGTTCCGAGGAATCAAAAACCGGTCCCTCCGTGCATATTCTTTTATTCTTTACATGACTGTGCCCGTCTGTTTCTTTCGTTTTCGTGATGCAGCCGAGGCAGGCACCGACACCGCAGGCCATTCTTTCTTCAAGAGAGATATAGGCCTTACCGCCGTTTGCTTCCGTATAAGCCGCAAGTCCCTTAAGCATCGGCATAGGACCGCATGCACAGACTGTATCAACCGGCAGCTTTTCGGTTTCAATCAGTCCTACGACGTTGCCGTGATAACCGACGCTTCCGTCATCTGTTGCAATATATACCTTTCCGTATCCGGCAAAGGCTTCGTTCAAAAAGAGACCGGCATCGCGGTAGCCGAGAACAACATTCACTTCATTGCCGTTTTCGTGAAGCTTTCTTGCAAGATAAAGCATCGGAGGAATGCCGATTCCGCCGCCGACAACCGTAATGCTCTTTCCGCTCTCAAATTCGGGATATCCGTTTCCGATCGGGCCGAGCACCGTAACGGTCTCGCCTTCCTTCTTCAAGGAAAGCTCCTTCGTGCCGTAGCCTGCAATCCGGAATACAAGACGCACATGGTCCGGAAAGACTTCACAGATGCTGATGGGACGCGGCAGCAGATGTGCGCTGTCTTCGCTGTATAAGCAGATAAACTGTCCCGGACGGGCTTCCTTTGCGATTCCCGGGGCCTTTAATAGCATGTCATAAATTGACGGCGCGATTTCTCTTACCGACACAACCGATGCCTTAGAATACTCCATCGCAATCTCCTTTTTCATGCGTGAAACTGTTTCGAAAATGCCGTGTGGCATTTTCCGCAATTCTCTCCGTTTCGGAGTCAATTCATTATATGCAATAACAACGCGCAAGTCAAGAAAAGAACGCCCGAAAAGTCTTATAATTCTTAATTCTCAATGAATATTGAGTTGCCATTTTCGGCTTTAGATGGTAAAATCAACTTTGTATGCGGACTTGGGGGCCGCGAATTGCTACGGAGGAACGCTATGACTGGTTTGCGATTGGGAATTGATATCGGTTCCACAACCGTTAAGGTTGCTATACTGGATCCGGACAATACCGTTCTTTTTGCCGAATATGAGCGTCATTACGCAAATATACAATCCACTTTGGCAGGGCTGATTAAAAAGGCTTTGGATTCTTTAGGGGACCGTGAGGTATACCCCGTCATGACAGGTTCCGGCGGACTCACCATCGCCGGACAGATGAACATTCCGTTTGTTCAGGAAGTCGTAGCCGTATCGACGGCGCTCTCCTATTATTCACCGAAAACCGATGTTGCCATTGAGCTCGGCGGCGAGGATGCGAAAATCATCTACTTCACCGGCGGCATTGAGCAGCGTATGAACGGAATCTGTGCCGGCGGTACGGGTTCTTTTATCGACCAGATGGCCAGTCTCTTGAAGACCGATGCCTCCGGTCTTAATGAGTATGCCAAGAGCTACCGGGAAATCTATCCGATTGCGGCCCGGTGCGGCGTATTCGCGAAGTCCGATATCCAGCCGCTCATCAACGAGGGCGCGACAAAGCCGGACCTTTCCGCCTCCATATTCCAGGCGGTTGTAAACCAGACCATCAGCGGTCTTGCATGCGGTAAGCCGATCCGCGGCAATGTTGCCTTCCTCGGCGGTCCGCTTCATTTCCTGACCGAACTCAGACAGGCCTTCATCCGTACGTTAAAGCTTACCGACGAGCAGATTTACGCGCCGGAGCACTCCCACCTGTTTGCTGCCATCGGTTCCGCGATGGCCGGCGAAGGAAAAGGACAGACCACCCTTTCGTCGATGTTTCAGACGCTCGATCACGGCATCAAAATGGCGTTTGAAGTATCCCGCATGGAGCCCCTCTTCTCCACGAAAGAAGAATATGAGGCATTCCGTAAGCGTCACGCCGTACATACGGTCGGCAAGGCTTCTTTAAAGGATTACGAGGGTGACTGCTACCTCGGCATCGATGCCGGATCCACAACGACCAAGCTCGCCTTGATCGGTGAAGACGGCAAGCTTCTTTATTCTTTCTACAGCAACAACAACGGTTCCCTGTTAAAGACAACCATAAAGGCCATCAAGGAGGTCTATTCCCTTCTTCCGGATTCCGCAAGAATCGTCCGCACCTGCTCGACCGGTTACGGCGAAGCTTTGGTAAAGTCCGCCCTGATGCTTGATGAGGGCGAGGTGGAAACCGTTGCGCATTATTATGCCGCTTCGTTCTTTAATCCATCCGTCGACTGTATTCTCGATATCGGCGGCCAGGACATGAAGTGCATCCAGATTAAGAATCATACCGTTGATAAGATTCAGCTGAACGAGGCCTGCTCTTCGGGCTGCGGCTCATTCATCGAAACGTTCGCGAAGAGCCTCGATTATGAGGTTTCGAAGTTCGCGGAGATTGCCCTTTTTGCGGAGAATCCGATTGATCTCGGTTCCCGCTGTACCGTTTTCATGAACTCCAAGGTTAAGCAGGCCCAGAAGGAAGGCGCTACGGTTGCCGACATCTCCGCCGGTCTTGCTTATTCCGTCATCAAGAACGCGCTTTATAAGGTCATCAAGGTAACCGATGCGTCCGAGCTCGGCAAGAACATTGTCGTGCAGGGCGGAACGTTTTATAACGATGCCGTTTTGAGAAGCCTGGAGCGCATTGCAGGCGTTGAAGTCATCCGTCCCGATATCGCGGGCATCATGGGTGCCTTCGGTGCCGCTCTGATTGCCAGAGAGCATTATGAGGGCCAGCAGACAACCATGCTCAGTGAGGAGCAGGTTGAGGAACTTCGTTTTGAGACGACAATGGCCCGCTGCAAGGGCTGTACGAATGCCTGTCTTTTGACCGTGAACCGTTTCTCGGGCGGCCGTCAGTTTGTATCCGGAAACCGCTGTGAGCGCGGCCTCGGCAAGGAAAAGAACGCCGAAGGCATTCCGAACCTGTTTGATTATAAGTTAAAAAGAACGTTCAACTATACGCCTCTCTCCGAGGTGGAAGCAAAACGCGGCAAGGTCGGCATTCCGAGAGTTCTGAATATGTATGAGAACTATCCGTTCTGGTTCACATTTTTCACGAAGCTCGGCTACCGCGTCATCCTGTCTCCGCTCAGCAACCGTAAGATTTACGAGCTCGGCATCGAAAGCATCCCGAGTGAATCGGAGTGCTATCCGGCCAAGCTTGCACACGGCCATATTTCGTGGCTGATCAAGCAGAACGTTCCGTATATCTTCTATCCGTGCATTCCGTACGAGCGGATTGAAGACCCGAATTCCGGAAACCATTATAACTGCCCGATTGTTACGTCTTACGGCGAGAACATCAAGAATAACGTGGACGAACTCCGCGGCTCCGATATCGTTTACGAGAACGAATTCTTCTCGCTTGAATCGCTTGAGGTCATTACAAGAGGTCTCGTTCGCCATTTTTCAAAGAAGGGCATTCCGGAGGAAGAAATCACCGAGGCCGTAAGGCTTGCCTACGGGGAACTGAATCAGGTTCGCGAGGACATCCGTAAAAAAGGTGAGGAAACACTTAAGTATCTCGAGGAAACCGGCAGAATCGGCATCGTGCTTGCCGGAAGACCTTACCATATCGACCCCGAAATCCACCACGGCATTCCGGACATGATCTGCTCTTACGGCGTTGCCGTTCTGACCGAGGACAGCGTCAGCCATCTCGGCAAGGCAGAGCGTCCGATGATTGTTGTCGACCAGTGGATGTACCATACCCGTCTTTACAATGCCGCTCAGTTCGTAACGACCCGCAAGGATCTTGAGCTGATTCAGCTGAACTCGTTCGGCTGCGGACTCGACGCCGTTACGACCGATGGGGTAAATGACATACTGACGGCAGGCGGCAAGATTTACACCGTTTTAAAGATTGATGAAGTCAACAACCTCGGCGCGGCCAGAATCCGTGTCCGTTCTCTTCTGTCCGCCGTGAAGGACAGAAAGCGCAAGAATTATACGTGCACGACCTGCAGCGCGCGTTACGAACGTGTCGTATTTACCAAGGAAATGCGTAAGGATTACACGATTCTCGCGCCGCAGATGTCCCCGATTCATTTCAAGCTTTTAGAGCCTGCGTTCCGCTATTCCGGCTATAAGCTCGAGGTGCTTGATAACGATAACCGAAGCGCCATCGACGTCGGCCTGAAATATGTAAACAACGATGCGTGTTATCCTTCTCTGATTGTTGTCGGACAGTTCATGTCCGCGCTTCTCACCGGGCGTTACGACCTTCATAAGGTCGCCATCCTGATTACGCAGACCGGCGGCGGATGCCGTGCGACGAACTACATCGGATTTATCAGAAGAGCCTTAAAGAAGGCCGGCATGGACTACATTCCGGTCATCTCCTTAAGCACAAGCGGACTCGAGAAGAACCCCGGTCTTCAGTATAAGCCGAAGATTCTGATGCGCTGTCTGCAGGCATTGATTTACGGCGACATTCTGATGCGCGTTGTATACCGGATGCGTCCTTACGAGATTGAGCCCGGCAGCACGAACCGTCTGCATGAGCGTTGGAATGCAATCATTGCGGAGGATCTGAAGAAGGCTTCCGTTTCGAAGTTTAAGAAGAACTGCAAGCAGATGATTGAGGAGTTCGATGCGCTTCCGATTGACGAAACGCTCAAGAAGCCCCGTGTCGGAATCGTCGGTGAGATTCTCGTGAAGTTCCTGCCGACCGCGAACAACCATCTGGTAGAACTGCTCGAACAGGAAGGTGCCGAAGCGGTATGTCCGGACCTTCTCGATTTCTTCTTCTACACCTGCTACGACAACGAGATTAAATACCGCCTGTTCGGTACCGGCAGGAAAATGACACGTTACAACAACTGGGCCATCAGCATCATGGAGCACTACAGAAAGGCAGCGAGAAAGGCTCTCATCGCGAGCAAACACTTTGAGCCGCCGCATCCGATTGCCGAAATGGAGAAGCTTTCCTCTCCCATTGTTTCGTCCGGTAACATGACCGGTGAAGGATGGTTCCTCACCGCGGAGATGGTTGAGCTCATTCAGTCCGGTACTCCGAACATCGTCTGCGCACAGCCGTTTGCCTGCCTGCCAAACCATATCGTCGGCAAGGGTGTCATCAAAACGCTTCGGCTGCATTATCCCGAGTCCAACATCGTGGCCGTCGACTTCGACCCCGGCGCCAGCGAAGTAAACCAGCTGAACCGAATCAAGCTGATGCTCTCCGTAGCACAGAAACGTGCGAAGGAAGGCGTCGGAATCAGGTAAAAAAGAAAGCCCCGTTCATACGGGGCTTTTTCTATGCAATCCATTCAAACAAAGCAATGATCAAAGGTATCGTGATGATGCTTGAAAGCGTGCACAGCGCAAAAATCTGGGAGGCTGTCTCCACATCGCGCCGGAACTTTCTTGCGAACAGAATCGTATTGGTTGCCGTCGGGCACGAGGTCACAATCAGAATGTATTCCTTGATGTCGTGCGGCTGCGGCAGGTACAGAAACAGGCCGATCAGGCAAATCGGAAACACAATCAGCCGTAAGAATACAATGTAGTAATTGCGAAGCCGCAAAAAGCTTCCGAGCAGGTTGACCTTCGCAATCAGCATGCCCGCGACAAGCATCGCAAGCGGTGTATTCATGTCGGCCAGATAGCTGCAGGTCGTTGTAATCGGTTTCGGAAACGATATCCGAAGAAAATAGCACGCAAGTCCGATGAAAACACTGATGACTGTCGGATTTGCAAACAGCTTCAGCACCGTTTTCGGCGTGAACTTCGTTCCGTTTGCTTTTTGTAAAAGCGATACGCCGAACGTCCATACCGCAAGCTGAAACATCATCAGGTAGGTATTGCTGTAAAACACGCCGGTTGTACCGGCTACCGCCATAATAAGCGGAATTCCCATGAACCCGTTATTCGGGAAGCATGCGGCAAACTGCTCTACATCGGCAGTCTCCTTTTTGGAAGCGATTCTCGAAAGAAACGATATGATGATGCCGAAGCACATGGCGATAATCGCAAGAAGCAATGCGGACAGAAGCTTTTTCGCATCCTCCGCGACGTATGCCTTCTGATACGTCTTCAGAATCAGTGCCGGGGTAACGATATACAACAAAACGGTTGTCATATCGTCCGCCGTCCGTTCCGCCACGATCTTCTTCCGGTAAAGGATAAAGCCGATCAGCATGATCAAGAACATGATGAACACCTGATTGGCAAGCGTGATGGCATTTTCCATGAAAAGAATTACTCCTTCCCGAGCGGCTCAAGCATGCCGTAATACCAGCCGGCAACGCCGTTTTTCTTTACAAGATAACCGCGGCTTGTCTTTAAGATGACGGAAACTATCTCGCCGTACGAAACCGGAATCTGGTAATCGGTCACGTCCTCCGAATACCAAACGCCGTCGCGGCACTTGAGAAAGCTTTCCGGAACCCAGAAGTTCAGGTCGGTTTTATCCTGCTTGCAGTATACGAAATCGCCGGTCCGCTCAAGCGGAATGACGACATTATTGGGCCAGGTAAGCGTATTGGCGGTTTCTCCCGCCATCTGGCTGTTCAGCACTCTTCCCTTCGGAAGCATATCCTCGCAGATGAAGGAAAATTCTTCCGAGCTCTCATCCGGAATAATCAAAGCGTTCAGCTGTCCGTCGCGCTGTACGGAGATACCGCCGTTTAGGCAGATGATCTTTCTGGTCGAATTGACAATCGGATTGGCTTTTCGAAGCTTTCCGCCGTAAAGCATGACCGGCCAGTGACCGACAACGACGTACTTGCGGAAGGAAAAGCCTTTATTCAAAAACGCATCGCCGCGGATGACCTCCGAAGGCTTCATATCCTCGGGATTGCCGGGATAAACCTGCGCATGCGCAAACATGAAGTGCTCGGTCTCCAGAATATGCGGCATAGCGCACACAAATGCGATTTCCCGCTCGTAAAGCACGCGGAGCGACTGTTTTACCAGAAACATGTTGGAATCCTTTTTAAGCGGGATTCCGCACGTTTTCAGCATATCCGCGATGATGCAGTTTTCATTCTTCAAAATGTGCTGCAAAAGCTCTTCGTTCCGGTCGTTTCGAAGGAGCTCCTTGACGATGACGTCACTGCTTCCGAGAAGGCAGTATACATCCCCGTTTTGCGAAAGCTCCATGACATGACGAAGCGTCCGCAAACTGTCGGGGCCTTCCTCGACGAGGTTTCCGAGAATGATCAGGATGTCTTTTTTCGAGTATTCGGCCTTGGCCAGAAGCTTGGTAAATGCCTCATCGTTTCCGTTGATGTCCCCGATGACGATGATTCTTCTGCCCGGCTCGATTACCGGTCGTATCACAGAGATCGGCATGGCTACCCCCAATTATTGAATTCGCTTGCAGACAATGATCAGACGTCCGTTCGTTACATAATGGTCGCATGTGGAAAGGGAAATCAGCTCATCTCCCCATGTGGCGGTGACACCGGTCTTCAAAAGAGCCAGCTTCTCCATTTCGGTAATATAGGTGTTGAACTGCTCTTCCGTCAGCACGCCGCCGCATTTATAATACTTAAACCCCTTGTAATCCTTCGCGTAAATCCTCGAACGGCATACGTACATGACCTGGTAGACGCCTTCGCTTAACGCCGTATTGAAGAAAACATACTGGTGTGTATCGAGGAAATCCTGCTTCAGATAATCCCGAAGCACACCGAAGCTTGTTCCGTCCAGCATATTATGGCCGTACAGAATATAGTTCTGGCTGCGCCCGGGCTTCGTCTCAAGGTCCATGAACGGAAGCCCTCTGATGTCAAACTTCTCGTTCATGCCGAGATTCAGATATTTCTGGTAATTCTCCGGCGTGAACATGACCGGATATGACATAACGGTGTCGGGAATCTCGATAAAGCCGAAACAATCCTTGTTTGTGGAAACAAGAACGTTATACTTTTCCTTCCATTCGCTGCTTATTTCCGTGGAAAATGAGGACACATACCCGACCAGATCGTGTGCTTTTTCATCGGGGAAGATGCGAATGTCATGGTTTCTGCACAAAAGGTCGTAATTCAGCTCGGTTGCGATACCGCCGCCGATGGCCTGGTTCAGCTTGTCGATATCCTTCCGGTAGCGGTAGCTTCCCGCATAATAAAAGATGATCTCCGTCAGGCATATGATGAACACTGCTCCGAAAATGAACGTAAGAAAATCAAGGACGAATGCCTGCATACGCTCGCCCTTACCAATCGGTCTTTTCGTTTTTACAACTGCTTCTTCGACAGCTTCGTCTTCTGCCGAAAGCTCTTCTGCTTCTTCTAAGAGTTCTGCGTCTTCATCCGGAAGATCTTCCGTGAGCTTTTCGTCCTCGTCAAAGAGGAGTTCTTCGTCGTCAAGAAGTTCTATTTCTTCATCAAGCAGTTCTTTCTCTTCGTCAAGAAGCAGTTCGTCCTGATCGGGAACCATTTCGTCCTTGTCCTTCCTGTTAAATCAAGAACTATAGTACCACACATATCAGTAAAAATCCACACACAAAAACCCCAAATTTTGTATAGTATTTTCCCATACAGTATGGTAAAATAATGGACGATGAATTTTTCCAGATGAAAGGAGTTTTACTCGTATGATTTATTCTCAGGAAGTAGAAAAGATGTGTACGGTTGCCCAGGGTGTGCATCACGGTTGCGCTCCTATCCCTGAAGAAGCAAAGTGGATTCAGGCGAAGGAAGTAAAGGACATCTCCGGTTTCACACACGGTGTGGGCTGGTGTGCTCCTCAGCAGGGTGCATGCAAGCTGTCTCTGAACATTAAGGAGGGCATCATTCAGGAAGCTCTCGTTGAGACGATTGGCTGCTCCGGTATGACACATTCTGCCGCTATGGCCTCTGAAATTCTTCCGGGACTTACCGTATTGGAAGCTTTGAATACCGACCTTGTATGCGATGCCATCAACACCGCTATGAGAGAATTATTCCTGCAGATCGTTTACGGTCGTTCCCAGAGTGCTTTCTCCGAAGACGGACTTCCGATCGGTGCCGGCCTTGAAGATCTCGGTAAGGGACTTCGCAGCCAGGTAGGTACCATGTACGGAACGCTCAAGAAGGGCCCCCGTTACCTCGAGATGGCTGAAGGTTATGTTACCGGTATCGCTCTTGATGCCAACAACGAAATCATCGGCTACAAGTTTGTCTCCCTCGGCAAGATGACCGACTTCATTAAGAAGGGTGACGATCCGAATACCGCTTACGAAAAGGCCTGCGGTCAGTACGGCCGTGTAGCGGATGCGGTGAAGATCATCGATCCGAGAACCGACAAAGAGTTAGAGAAGTAGGAGGAAACGACAATGGCATTATTTGAATCTTATGAGAGAAGAATTGATACTATCAATTCCGTATTGAACAGCTATGGCATCTCCTCCATCGAAGAGGCAGAAAAGATTACCAAGGACGCCGGACTGAATGTTTACGAGCAGGTTAAGAAGATTCAGCCCATCTGTTTCGAGAACGCTTGCTGGGCTTACACCGTAGGCGCTGCAATCGCTATCAAGAAGGGCTGCCGCAAGGCCAGCGATGCTGCTGCAGCAATCGGCGAAGGCCTTCAGGCTTTCTGTATCCCCGGTTCTGTTGCCGATACCCGTAAGGTAGGTCTCGGTCACGGTAACCTCGGCAAGATGCTTCTTGAAGAGGACACCGACTGTTTCGCATTCCTTGCAGGCCATGAGTCCTTCGCAGCTGCTGAAGGTGCTATCGGTATTGCCGAGAAGGCTAGCAAGGTTCGTAAGAAACCCCTTCGTGTTATCCTGAACGGTCTCGGAAAGGACGCTGCTAAGATCATCTCCCGTATCAACGGTTTCACATTTGTCGAGACCGAGTACGATCCTTACACCAACACGGTTAAGGAAATCAGCCGCACTCCTTATTCCGAAGGTCTTCGTGCAAAGGTTAACTGCTACGGCGCTAACTCCGTTCCGGAAGGCGTAGCAATCATGTGGAAGGAGAACGTTGATGTTTCCATCACCGGTAACTCCACGAACCCGACCCGTTTCCAGCATCCGGTTGCAGGTACCTACAAGAAGGAGCGCACCGAGGCAGGAAAGAAGTACTTCTCCGTAGCATCGGGCGGCGGTACCGGACGTACCCTTCATCCCGATAACATGGCAGCAGGTCCTGCTTCCTACGGTTTCACCGATACGCTCGGCCGTATGCACAGCGACGCTCAGTTCGCCGGTTCCTCTTCTGTTCCGGCTCACGTTGAGATGATGGGTCTGATCGGTATGGGTAACAACCCGATGGTTGGTGCAACTGTTGCAGTTGCCGTTTCCATCGAGGAAGCTGCTAACGCAGGCAAGTTCTAATGCTTCGATAAGAATCATCTGAACACATATTCTATGAAACAAAAAGCGGGTTGCCGATTGGCAGCCCGCTTTCTTAATTGGTTTTAGTTTTTAAATTGTTTATCCTGTCTTTGAACAATCAGACGGATTAAATCTCTTCTTCCTCTTCGTCTCCTCTTCTCTTGCAGATCAGAAGGAACAGTGCAACGAATGCAGCCAGAGATACAACACCGATGACAATCCAAAGCGTCAGATTTCCGGAATCGCCGGTAGTAGGAGCCGGATCTGCAGCCTTCTCGATGATCAGGGTTGCCTTTACGTCTCCGTCATAGTCATCAAAGCGAACCGTAAGAATATGCTCTCCCACGGAAAGCGTATCCATGAAATCAGCCTTCAGTTCAACAATCAGACTTCCGGAAGACTTCGTGTACTGAGCGTCTGTCATTTCCTTACCGTCAAGCAGGATTGCGGTATTCTTGCCAAAGGTTTCGACGTCGTTTACATTGCGCTTAAATACAAACTTAGCGACATTCTTATCACCGATGACATGCTTCGTCTTGTCGCCGTCTACAACGTTATAGGTAACTTTCTCAACACCGCTTACGGTAATCTTGACATCCTCAAGGATTCCGGAAATCTTATAGTTTCCGTCCGCATCGGGAGTAACCGTCTTACCGTTAACCTTCACGGCAAAGCTGTCGTTCTTATCGTATCCTTTATCAACGGAAACGGTAAATGTGATGTCAGAGCCCGCATCAACAGTCTTCTTATCGGTAATGGAAAGCTTTACGCCCTCAGGAAGATCAGAAGGCTCTACGGTGTAGGTTCTGATATTCTGCTGATAGGTTGCCGTGTAAACCGTCTCCTTGGCCTCAACCTCAACAATTTCAGGCGTCCAGCCGTCAAATACATAAGTATACTGCGCGGTTGCTTCCTTTGTAGGTTCGTCGCCGTTATAAACCGGCTTGGTTCCGAAAGGAACGCCCTGCTTCGAAAGTACGGTGCCGTCTTCATTCTTGAAGATAACAACACAGCCGTAAATCGAGAAGGTCGTCGTATTTTTCTCGGGAAGCTTGTAGTTAGGATTGGAAAGCTCGGTCGCCGTAGCAACATAATCCTCACCGGCTTCCGTCTTCTCGCCCGTAACCGTTACCTTACATTCGTCGCCGTCAATAAGATTGCTTACCGTTGCGGTCGGAACATGGTTCTCGCCGTCATACGGGAACTCAGTGTCAGTCCACTCGAGGGTGGCTTCCTTAGGAGCGATGGTTAATGTGCCAAAATTCCCTGTAACACTGCTATAGCATGTCGAATTTTCAAGCTCATATATGTAAGAGTTATTCTCACTATACTCTGCAGAATAATCCTTCACACCTTCTGCTGTAGCGGTAATTGTCAAAGTGTCACCGGTAGGTAACGTAAACACTTTGCCGGTCGAATCAGCTTCAACAGCAATGCCGTCAAAGGAAACAGTATATACTTCATCCTTATGCGTTTCCCCGTCATAAGGGAATTCCTTTGTTGAGGAGGTAATCACCAAGGCTGTGGTATTAGCATCAATAGACAATGTGCCGCATACTACAGTAACATCGGTGTACAGCGATGCGTTTTCGATGGAGTATTCAAATGTATTGTTTTCGTTATAGTCTTGATTAACAATCGTTACACCTTCGGCAGTTGCAGAAATTGTAACTTTATCGCCGGTAGGCAAGGTAAACACTTTACCGGTTGAATCTGATGCAACGGATTCTCCTCCATAAGTAACTGTATATGATTCATCCGTATGAATTGTACCGTCGTACATCCAACTCTTTGTTGATGAAGTAATGCAAACCGGAAGTAACTTTTCCGTAGAAATTTTAACTGTAGCGCTCACAGTCTCAGGGTCATCACCTCTATCTGCAGTAGCATCTACATTCACGGTTTCATCAATAGATTCTGCAATCACATCCTCTTCTGTTACTGTATAAGTATAAATGAAAGTCGCAGACTCACCCGGAGCCAAATTAAACGATCTATCACTGAGGTCTGTTAAGCTGCTGATGAGAGTTCCATCCTTAAGCGACACATTTCCCGTGTTGGTCACTATCACTGTAAAAGAAAGAATATCTGTCTCTTTAACGCCGTACGTTTGATTGACATCCAGCGAAACCGTGATTACAGAACTTGCATCGACAGCATCAATCGTTACATTGCCCTCTGCAGTTACTTCAGCGCCGGACGGATCCTTACCGAAAGCACTTATGGAATCCACAATTTTACCTGCATCTACATCTGCCTGCGTAACTTCGTAAGTATAAATAAACGTCTGCTCGTCAGCGGGACTCAAACTGAAGGATTTGTCGCTGAGATCTGCAAGATTACTTTCAAGGGTTCCGTCAGTGATTGTAACGTTTCCGGTATTTAAAACAGAAACAGTAACAGTAACCGTATCACCGACTTCAACACCAGACAAAGGACTCGCCGTTGCAGAAACAGTTAAACCTGCCCCCGCTTCTGCTGTCGTTATTTCCACGTTGTCAGAATCTTCGACAGTGCCCGTAACCGACGTTCCACTGGCTTTTACAGTATCTTTGATAATACCTTTATCGAAATCAGCCTGCGTAACACTGTAAGTATAGGTAATCGTATGTCCTTCAGCGGGATTCAGACTGAAAGTTTTATCACTAAGATCGACAAGCCCACTCTCAATTGTTCCGTCTGAAATCGAAACATTACCGGTATTTGTCACTGTAAAAGTAAAAGTAACTGTATCTCCGACATTTAAATCACTTGTAGGAGAACTGCTCAAAGTTACACTAATACTGGGATTGGGTTCCTCAAATACTGCTGTGTAAGTCTCATTGCCTGAAACAACAGGCAGTTCATCCGGAGCATATACATTTCCGTTTGAATCCTTCCAACCAACAAATACTTGGGCTATTCCGTTAACTGTTTTAGTCGGTGTATCACCATCATAGACACCAACAAGAATCCTTCCAATTGGAAGGTTCTTGTATTGCTTAAGCAGAGTATCGTCAAAATTGTTAAATGTAATTGTATATTTGGCATTCGGAGCAAAAAACTTAGTGTCATATATACGATGATAAGAAGTGGTATTCACATCTGCAGGCCAATCATCATGGCTGTCAGTCAAGCCAATCCATAATGAGTCATCATCGTAATTATGTGAAAGAACTGACGAGATTTCCATCTTACTATATTGCACCGTAAAATACGGAGTATAGTTTGACATATGCTCGTCATCCGGAAGATAGCCTTCCTCCCGGTATTCATACTGTATATTGTTCTTTACAATTTTCAAACGAGTATCGTTTGTTGAATCATATAGATTATATAATAGTGAATCATCGTAAATCACATAGGGATAACGTTCAACATCAGCAAGAAGATTGGTGTTTATCTCTGACGCGGGAACCCCATAAAGCTTGGAAACCTTATTAAAACGATAGTATGTATTACCTACTTTAAGATAATCATATAAATTCTGTTCCTGCGGAATCAACATCAAACGAGCCATATAATCGAGGTGAAAAGAATCAATCTTCTCCTCGCTATCAAACTGTCTGGGGCCATCAGGAGCAACCTGCCATAAACCGGTGCCGCCGATTTTGTGTCTCACAGCCACAGCTTCGGACTTTTCGAAACCGGTAATTACATAGCATCCGTCGTAATCGGCCGCCGGGTTTGTTTCACCCGGAATGTAGGATGCAACCGCGTCTTTCAATCTGATGAACCGTTTCCGCGGAAGAGTCGAATTTCTCTGCCCCAACGATAAAATTACCCCTGAAAACCCGTATAGCTTTGCCCGGTATTCATCAGAAGGAAGTTCTATTTGATACCCTTCTTTAGTTATTTCGGCTTCATCCAGGTATTGGGTAGCTGTTTTTACAGTATACAAATCGGTACAACCCAATCTGCCGTATTTATTGTTTATTCCGTTGTAAAAAGAACTGTCGTTTCCGTTTTTCAAAGCAGTCGAAATATAAGCGACCTTCAAGAAGTTCATAAGCTCACGCTTATTGGCATCCTGCCCCTCATTGATACACTGATTTTCCGGGAGGTCGCCCTTATACTCGTCTTCTGCCTCAGCAGCGGAAACAACACCTCTGAGTCCAAATAAAGCTCCGAGGCTGCTGCTTGAAAGAAGTAAGACAAAAATAACCAAGATCGAAAGGGTTCTCTTCATAGCTGTCTTCATAAACAAAAAGTCTCCTCTATATATCCATCAAAATCAAATCTTCTAACGTAATTCCGTTTTCCCGCCCATATAAGGTCTCAGCACTTCCGGAATTCTTACGGAACCGTCAGCCTGCAGGTTGTTTTCAAGGAAAGCAATCAGCATGCGGGGCGGAGCCACAACCGTGTTGTTCAATGTGTGAGCAAAGTATTTGCTGCCGTCGGGTGCCTGAACACGGATCTGCAGGCGGCGTGCCTGCGCATCGCCGAGCGTCGAACAGGAACCGACTTCGAAGTACTTCTTCTGACGGGGGGACCATGCCTCAACATCACAGCTCTTAACTTTCAGATCGGCGAGGTCGCCGGAACAACACTCAAGTGTACGGACCGGGATGTCCATGGAGCGGAA
>JAFYYS010000004.1 GCA_017546025.1 Lachnospiraceae bacterium
AAGCAGGTCGGACTGCTCGACGGCAACATAGCCAATCAGCGAACCGTCCGCACCGGCAATTCCGTACGGATGAAGAAGCGGATGCAAACGCCCGAATTCGTGCTCGTTTTGATACCGCTCATGAAGCTCCGGCTCCGAAAGATTCTTAATCCGCTCGGGAAGAAGATAAGGCTCTTCCTGCTGCAGTTTATATATGGTTTTGTAATCATCAAAGCCGAGTGTGACAAATGTGAAACCGTCCGCCGAAAAAGCCGGATGACTGAGCTCACAAAGATGACAGATGATTTCCGAAACATCCTCGGAATCAAGTTCCCGGATGTCGGAAACCGCCTCTTTAAAGCCGTGTGAAGCATCGGTGCTTTCATACCAGATGACCTTACCGCCGTTTTGCTCCCATTCCTTCGCGAGACCGTTTATGTTTGTCAGCAAAACACCGGAAACCGGCCCGGAAACAGCCGAAACGGGAACAGTCGAAATAAGCCCTTCCGACTGAAGGGTTTTCATGAATTCGGTTGCATCAGCGCTTGCCGGATCGCGGAAAGCATAGTACAGTGTAAGCATCGTTTCAGCTCCTTTTGAAAGAGCGTATCACATTTTCCAATCAGAAACAATATCCCGTCCGAATTTGGAGACGGAAACAGGAGAACATATGGAAATCGAACGAAAATTTCTTTTGAATTCACTCCCGGAGGATTTTGATTCCTGCCTGCACCGCGAGATGGAACAGGGGTATCTGATCACGGACGGCTGCACGCTCCGGATTCGCAAATCCGACGACACGTGCTATCTGACACTGAAGCAGAAGCCCGGCGGCCACGAGGGCTCCGTGATTGTGAACGAGGAGTTTGAAACGGAGATTCCGGAGGAGTCCTACGAGGCGCTCAAAAAGCTTGTAAAGGGCGGTTTCGTCAAGAAAACTAGGACCGAAATCCCGTATCTCGACCACGTGATTGAGGTGGATGTGTTTCACGGAAATCTCGAGGGGCTTGTCTTTGCCGAGATTGAGTATACGGACGGAGAGGATGCACTGACGCTTCCGCTTCCCGTATGGTTTTCAAAGGACGTCTCCGAAGACCGCAGATTTCGAAACACGAGGCTTTCCGAAATGACCAGGCGCGATGCGCAGAGGCTCCTTGAGGAGATTTCGGAACGCGGTTCCCTTGTACTGTAAAACAATAAGCCGTTTCCCGGCGCTTCGGGAAGCGGCTTTCTTTATGGAATCTGTCCCTGATGATGGAAAATGCGACGTAAAATCCCCGGTGTCTCTTTTAAGAAGACGCTTTGCACATTATGACAGGGGGTGTCATTTTCGGTACTTTACAAAGGCCGTTCGGATTACCTATAATCTGACCACGATTCCTTTGGAGGTGTATGGGGACATGATGTTATCATTTTGGTCACCGATAAAGAATGAATTCGTCAGCAGTCTGTCCGTTTTGACCGCATATGCCGGCTCTACGGATTTTCTGTGCAAGGTTGTGATGTCCGAAAACTATCTCGGGGTTGATAATCTCGGACGTCACTTGATCGGGGAAGCTTATAACGGCCTTCGGCGGGAATACGACAGGTCGCAGTCGCGCATCTACGAGCGCGGAGATTCCTATCTCAGGTTTCTGCGGAACAAAACCGGCAGAAACATCTATATGGGCAGGTCGCTTGAGATTGTGCCTGACCATCTTTACTTTCTGCCGCTTAACCAGAGTCTTCGAAGCGACATCTACGAGTACGGTTATGAACGGGAATTCTACGATATCCGGGATTATTGTGAGGCCCGGTTCGATTTCATGTTCGTCAACACCGAAAGCTTCGGAAATCTGAGCACAAAACTGGTTCTTGAGAGCAGCCGGATGGTCGTCATCTGCCTGCCGACTGCGGAGTGGGTGACCGACCTTGTAATGGAACGGTATTCTTCCTTGCTGTCAAAGGCAGTCATCGTATTTCACGGCGATCCGGATTCCGGTTTTCTTCGGCGGATGAAACGGAAATATCCTGCTTTTCGGAACAGGATGATGTTTCTTCCCGTTACCGAAGAGCTGAAGGAAGCCGTACGGGAATGCCGTCTGCTCGAATTCGCCGCTACGGAATGCATGCGAAAGGATGCGGGTTATGAATCGAAGGTCATGCAGAAGATCAGATACCTGGCATTTTCCGTCATGCGCGTCGAAAGGAGCACGGAGGTGCTTCGGTATGAGGAGATGAGAGGGCTCTTCTCCGGCAGAAACCGCGACCCGTTCAGCAAAAAATACAGCCTCCCTGACAAGACCGGAATGGTCGCTGACCGGGAGACTGTATAAATGATTTATTTACGGGACCGTCCGAAGTAGAAAAGGGCGATGGTTCCGGGACCGGAATGTGCGCCGATGGTCGTTCCGATTTCACCGTACATGATGTCTCTGATGCCAAAACGTTCCGTAACAAGACGGCCTACGGTTTGGGCATCTTCGAGGCTGTCGCAGTGGGAGATGAATACGTGATCGTTTACGTAATCACCAACCGTTTCGGCCATCTTGTCAACAAGTGTTGCAAGTGCCTTCTTGCGGCCGCGAACATTGAGAAGCGGAATCAGATGACCTTCGTCATCGGTGCAGAGAACGGGCTTAACATTGATCAGCGTGCCGAGAATGGCGGTGGTACGGCTGATGCGGCCGCCGTTCTTCAGGTATTTCAAATCGTCAACCGTGAACATATGGCATACATGAAGCTTGTTGTCCTCAACCCACTGCCTGAGTTCGGTAAGGCCCATGCCTTCGTCCTTCTTGCGGACAGCTGCATCAACCAAAAAGCCCTGGCCGAGGGAAGCGGAGAGAGAATCTACAACCAAAACGGTGCGGTCCGGAAATTCTTCCTTTAACATTCTCGCGGCAAGCTCGGCGTTGTTGCAGGAGCACGAAAGACCCGAGGAAAATGCAATGTATAATACATCCTTTCCGGCGGAAAGCACGGGGCGAAGCTTCTCACAGATGGTATCGATGTTCGAAGCCATCGTCTTCGGAAGCTCGTTTGCGCGCATCCGGTTATAGAACTCTTTCAGGTCTGCGGACTCGTCTTCACTGTGAACAATATCGTCCTGAAAAGAATAGCACAGGGGCACCACGATCAGGTTGTGGTCTAACGCATAATGACGCGGAAGATCGGCCGTGGATTCCGTGCAGATAACGTATTCAGTCATAAAAGCCTCCAAACAAAGAAAATCAAACCTCGCATATCGGTTTACAATAACTTTTTAAGTAGTTTTGAAAACCACATATATATTATCATATCGGAATTGCGTTGGCAAGAACGAATTTGAAAAACAATCTGCCGTAAAGGGTCACGAATTTGAAAAATTTTCTTTTCACATAAGGAAAGATGTGGTATAATGTCCCTCAGTCAGTGCGTGACGGGTTTGTCACGCATGTAAAGAGAGGGAGTTCATCATGAAAGACAGAAAGAACACTAAAAAAGGCCTGCTCGGCCTTGCGCTGATTCTTTTGGTCCTTGCGGGTATCGGAGCCTGGATCGGAATCAGCTTTTTCTATGAATCCGACTATCGGGTGTTTCCGCAGGACATTAAGCGCGGTCTCGACCTGAGCGGCGGTGTGAGCATTACTTATGAAGCTGTTGATAAAGAGAATGCGGGCGACCAGCAGATGACCGACGCGCTCAAGAAGTTTCAGAAGCGTGCCGAAGCATTCTCGACGGAGAGTAACGTATACCGGGAAGGTGATTACCGGATTAACGTAGATATCCCCGGCGCAAAGGATGCTCAGGCGGTTCTCGAAAAGCTCGGCTCTGCCGGTAATGTTTATTTCATTTATGCACAGGACAAGAACGGTGTTGCTAACGTAACAGAGCAGGACGGCAAGTACGTTCTGGCCCGTTCTCTTGAAGATATCATCAAAGACGGCGATGCGCCGGTTGACGGCACCATGGTCATCAATGCCGAGGGGCTTGCCATTCAGAGCCAGTCCGGCGCAGCAATGAACGTTGTTTCCCTGGAGTTTAACGGCGAAGGAACAAAGGCGTTCGGCGATGCAACGGCATGGGCATACAGTCAGGGAAGCGGTCTTTCCAATCAGATTGCCATCGTTTATGACGGAAACGTTATCAGCTGCCCGTCTGTTCGCAACGGCGCCATCACGGACGGTAAGGCGCAGATTGAAGGCAACATGACGATTGATGAAGCACGTGAAATCGCAACCTTCATCCGTATCGGTGCACTTCCGATCGAGGTTACCCCGATTCGTTCGAACATCGTAGGCGCTACGCTCGGTTCCAGAGCACTTGAGACCAGCCTTATTGCCGGCCTCATCGGCTTCTGCCTCGTTGTTCTGTTCATGATTATTTTCTACAGAATTCCCGGTGTGGCAGCAAGCATCAGCCTTATCATCTATCTTGCACTTGATCTGATGATGCTTTTGCTGTTCGAAGTAACGCTGACGCTTCCCGGTATTGCCGGTATCATCCTTTCCGTCGGTATGGCGGTGGATGCGAACGTCATCATCTTTACCCGTATCCGTGAGGAGATTGCAACCGGTAAGACGGTTCGTTCTTCCATCAAGCTCGGATACAGCAAGGCTACATCCGCTATCGTCGACGGTAACGTAACGACGCTGATTGCAGCCATCGTACTGTATTTCCTCGGCTCCGGCGTTATCAAGGGCTTTGCCATCACGCTCGGAATCGGTATTGTTGTTTCGATGTTCAGCGGTCTTGTCATTACCCGCTTCATCATGAACTGTTTCTACAACCTCGGCTGCACGAAGCCCGGCCTTTACGGTAAGGAGAGAAAGAAGCTTAACCTTCGCATCGTTGAAAACTGGGCGAAATACCTTGTGATTTCCGGCGCCCTTATTATTGTCGGAATCATCATGCTTTTTGTAAACAAGTCCAAAACGGACAACATCCTGAACTACGGCCTTGATTTTGTCGGCGGTACTTCCGTTCAGGTTCGCTTTACGGGTGATGTTCCTGAAAGAAGCGATGTCGAAGCACTGGTTAAGAGTGCCATTCAGGAGACCTGCTCCGTATCCGAAGTTAAGGGTGAGAATGCTATCGTTATTAAGACCAAGGCATTCCTTGACGACGATGTTAAGTTGAAGGCTCTTAAGGATGCATTTATTGCAAAGTACGGAATCAACGAAGGCAGCATTGAAACCGAAACCATCAGCGGAAGCGTTTCCGACGAGATGAAAGCAGATGCCATTAAGGCAGTGCTCATCGCAACGATCTGCATGCTGATTTATATCTGGATCCGTTTCAAGAACATCGCATTTGCCTCGAGTGCCGTTGCCGCACTGGTACATGACGTACTCGTTGTTCTCGGCGTTTATGCCGTATTTAAGATTACGGTTGACACTTCCTTCATCGCCTGCATGCTGACCCTTGTCGGTTACAGCATCAACGCGACAATCGTTATCTTTGACCGTATCCGTGAGAATCTGAACAATGCGACCGGACGTACGATGGATTCGCTTAAGGAAATCGTAAACCGCAGCGTATCCGAGACCTTCACCCGAAGCATTAACACGACGATTACGACACTCCTTACGGTTGTGGCTCTGATCATCCTCGGTGTGGATTCCGTCCGCATCTTCGCCATTCCGCTTGCTGTCGGTTTGGTATGCGGTACTTATTCCTCCGTTTGCATCACCGGTACTCTTTGGTACGGCTTTAAGACCCGGTTCGGCAAACAGGCAAAATAAATGGAACTGAAAAAAGAAAATTGGGTTATTAAACGAAAAGGCGGTCAAATGCAGGAAATGGTGCAGAAGCTGGAGATTACTCCGGCTTTTGCACGCATTTTGTGCGGCCGGGGCTATGATACCGTAGACAAGGCAGCCGCTTTTTTGTACCCGGACGGCGCAGAACTGACTGATGCAAAGGCTTTGCCGGATGCGGAACGGTTTTGCGCTTTTTTGCGTAAAGCGAAGGCAGAAGGAACCAAAGTCAGAGTCATCGGCGACTATGATGCGGACGGCGTAACGGCAGTATTCCTGATGATTACCGGGCTTAGGCGCTTCGGAATCGATGCGGATTACCGGATTCCGAACCGTGTGACGGACGGTTACGGCATCAGCCCCGAGATGGTCAGGGAAGCAAAGGAAGACAGTGTTGGCATGCTGATTACGGTTGATAACGGAATTGCGCAGACCGAGGCCGCGAGGCTTGCGAAATCGTTCGGCATGACATTTCTCATCACCGACCATCACGAGCCGCAGGAAGAGCTTCCTGAGGCCGACGCAATTGTCGACTTCAAATGTAATCCGGATTATCCCGGTTCCGCGGTTTGCGGCGCTGTTGTTGCCGGAAAACTGATGGATTTGCTGTTGAGCTCGGAGGGCATGCCCGGTTTTCTTTCGGAACATATTGAAATACTGGCGCTTGCCACGGTTGCTGATGTCATGGAGCTTACCGGCGAGAACCGGATCATCGTAAAGAAAGGTCTCAGTAAGCCAATTGGGTACTGGAACCTCGGACTTAGAAAGCTTGCCGCGGCGAACGGCCTGAAGACCGATCCGAAAGCGTATACGTTGGGCTTTGTATTTGCCCCGTGCATCAATGCGCTCGGAAGACTCGGCGTTGCCGACCCCGGTGTCGAGCTTCTTCTTGAAAAGGACGAGACAAAAGCGGAAAAACTTGCAACGGATATGGTCGATGCCAACCGTGCCCGAAAAGACATGACGAAGGAGGCACTTGACGACGCTGTCGCTTATCTTGATGCTCTTGAGGTACCGGAGAAGGCTCCAATCGTATACTACTCCGGAAAATGCCACGAAAGCATTGCCGGAATCGTGGCCGGAAAGATCCGCGAGCGGTATTATCTTCCGACAATCGTGCTTTGTAAGAGCGACAGCGAAGAACTTTTGAAGGGCTCCGGAAGAAGCATTCCGGGCTATTCGATCTTTGAAGGACTGACTTCTGCTAAGGACTGTCTTGTGAAGTTCGGCGGACATTCCCAGGCGTGCGGCTTAAGCATAAAGGAGAACGACCTGCCGGAGTTCAGAAGAAGGCTTTCCGAGCACTTTAAGGCGGCAGGAGCGGATACAGAGGAGAAGATCTCCGTAGATCTCGTCGTCACATTTTCCGATCTGACCGAAGCATTTCTTTCGGAACTCGGTAGGGCGGAGCCGTTCGGTACGGGCAATCCGAAGCCGATTCTTGCGGCAAGAAACGTGACGCTTACAAGAATATCGCACTTCGGCAAATCGGTCCGTTACACGAGGTTTCATCTGCAGGACGAGCAGGGAAGCCGGATTACGGGCGTATGGTTCGGTAATGCCGATGAATTTGTTGATGAACTTACCGAAAAGTACGGCAAACAGGCTGTAAGCGATGCCTATGCGGGACGCGGAACGGTGAAGATGCACATCCTGTTTTTCGCTAAGATCAGTTCCTATTCACATGAGGCGGAACTGGAGATCGGAAACTACCGGTTAATTTGACATCGCGAGGGCGGTGTTGTAGAATAAAATGTCAGGAAAATGTCGGAAAGGGAGGAGTTTAAGATGCTGTTTGAAGGAAGAATCGTATTGAAGGGCGGCCACCTGGTTGACCCTGCGTCCGGTATCGATGAAATCACCGATATCCGAATGGACGAAGGAATCATTTTGGCGATTCAGAAGGACATTCATCCGACCGCGGGAGAGACCGTCATCCCGTGTGACGGACAGTATATCTTCCCGGGATTTGTCGATCTGCATGTGCATTTTCGTGATCCCGGTCAGACCTATAAGGAAACACTTGAAAGCGGTTCAAGAGCTGCCGCCGCAGGCGGATTTACCGCGGTGTGCCCGATGCCGAACACGGTTCCGGCAACGGACAGCCTTGAAAAGATTTCGCTTCTGTTAAAGAGAAGTCAGGAAGAGGCTGCTGTCAACATTCTGCCCGTAAGCGCCGTTACGCTTAATCAGGAGGGCAGGGAAAGCGTGAACGTAAGCGCCGTGAAGCTTGCCGGTGCCGTTGCGCTCTCTGAGGACGGCAAGTCCGTCATGGATGCGGATTTATATGAAAAGGTTTTGAGAAAAGCGAAGGAAGAGGACATTCCCGTGCTTGCGCACTGTGAGGAGAAGAGCCTTGTTAGAGGCGGTGTCATCAACGCAGGAAAGAAAGCCGAGGAACTCGGACTTCCGGGAATCACCGATGCGGTTGAGGATATTGTTGCTGCAAGAGATCTGATTCTTGCCGGAGAGACCGGCGCGCATGTGCATCTGTGCCACTGCTCGACGAAGGCTTCCGTAGCATTTCTGATGATGGCGAAGCAGCTCGGCTATCCGGTTTCCGCAGAAGCCTGCCCGCATCATTTCGCGCTTTGCGATGAAGACATTCCGTTTAATGACGGTAACTATAAGATGAATCCGCCGCTTCGATCAAGAGAAGACATGATGGCCATCAGAGAAGGCTTAAAGCGCGGCATCATCGACTGTATTGCAACCGACCATGCGCCGCACTCCGAAGAGGAGAAGGCGAACGGCTTCGGCGGTTCGCCGTTCGGCATCACCGGCCTTGAGACCGCGTTTGCCGTAAGCTACACGACGCTTTGCTTAAACGGCGGCATGAAGCTTATGGACCTCATCCGGCTGATGAGCCTGAATCCTTCAAAGATTATCAAATGGAGAGGCGGATCCGTGACGCCCGGTAAGCCGGCAGACCTTTGCGTATGCTCGCTGGCGGAATTCACGGTTGATAAGAATGCACTCGTATCCAAGGGACACAATACACCGTTCCACGGGAAGAAGCTGCACGGTAAGGTCATGCGTACCTTTGTCGGCGGCAAACAGGTATACCAGAGTCCGGAATGCGAAGTACTGTTTTAGGAGAATATCATGATTTGGAAACTGATTCAGAACATCATTGAGAAGGATGCACCGATTGTTGTCGGCCTCGACCCGATGCTTTCGTACATCCCCGAGAATATCAAAAAGGATGCCTTTGCCCGTTACGGTGAGACGCTTGAGGGCGCTTCCGAGGCAGTATGGCAGTATAATAAAGCCATTGTGGATGCCGTTTATGACCTGATTCCCGCCGTAAAGCCGCAGATTGCGATGTATGAGCAGTTCGGCATTCCGGGCCTTCAGGCATATGTTAAGACTGTTAAATACTGTAAGGAAAAAGGCCTTGTTGTCATCGGCGACGTGAAACGCGGCGACATCGGCTCGACCTCCGGCGCTTACGCAACGGCTCATCTCGGAACGATTACAATCGGTTCGAATACGGTTGCTCCGTTTGACGAGGATTTCGCAACGATTAACCCGTACCTCGGTTCGGACGGCGTAAAGCCCTTCATCGACGTATGTAATCAGAACGACCGCGGCATCTTCGTACTTGTAAAAACGAGCAATCCTTCAAGCGGAGAGTTCCAGGACCGCCTGATTGACGGCAGACCGTTATATGAGCTTGTCGGCGAGAAGGTTGCCGAGTGGGGCAGTCTCAGTATGGACGGAGAGTACAGCAATGTCGGCCGCGTAGTCGGCGCAACCTACCCGGAAATGGGGCAGATTCTTCGTAAGATCATGCCGAAGTCCTACATCCTTGTACCCGGTTACGGCGCACAGGGCGGAACGGCAGAGGGCCTGAAGCCTTACTTCAACGAAGACGGTCTCGGCGCCATCGTTAACTCTTCAAGAGGCATCATTGCCGCCTATAAGAAGGACCCGTACCTGAGCCGTTTCGGCGAGCAGGGCTTCGCGGATGCCGCAAGACAGGCCGTGCTTGATATGAAAGCGGACATTAACGGCGCTGTTTTCGGCAAATAAGCGGGTTGCATTTTCCCGATATCTGTTATATAGTGATAAGCAAATTTCATGTTCAATAAAGGAGTTTTCAATATGGCTGCATATGATTATGCCGCAATCGAAAAGAAGTGGCAGAAATACTGGCAGGATCACGACACCTTCCATACGGACGTGTGGGATTTTTCAAAGCCGAAATACTATGTACTGGATATGTTTCCGTATCCGTCGGGCGTAGGCCTTCACGCAGGTCATCCCGAGGGCTATACCGCAACGGATATCATGTCCCGTATGAAGAGAATGCAGGGCTACAATGTCCTTCATCCGATGGGCTACGATTCGTTCGGTCTTCCCGCTGAGCAGTATGCCGTTACGACGGGTCATCACCCGAACGGTTTCACGAGCGAGAACATCAAGACGTTCGGAAAGCAGCTTCGTGAGCTCGGCTTTGACTATGACTGGTCGAAGATGGTGGCAACTTCCGATCCGAAGTTTTACAAATGGACCCAGTGGATCTTTAAGCAGCTGTATCTTGCAGGCTATGCCAAATATATCGACATGCCGGTAAACTGGTGCGAAGAGCTCGGTACCGTTCTCAGCAACGATGAGGTAATTGACGGTAAGAGTGAGCGCGGCGGCTATCCGGTTGTCCGTAAGAACATGAAGCAGTGGGTTATCGACCAGCCCGCCTTTGCAGAGCAGCTTCTGCAGGGACTTGAGGAGATTGACTGGCCCGAATCGACGAAGCTGATGCAGCAGAACTGGATCGGCAAATCGACCGGTGTTGAGGTTGAGTTTAAGATTGTCGGCGGCGGCAGCTTCAGCATTTTCACGACCTGTATCGAGACGATTTACGGCATTACCTTCATGGTACTGGCTCCCGACGGAGATATCGTGAAGACGCTTCTTGACCGCGTCGAGAACCGCGAAGAAGTCGAGGCTTATATTGCCGAAACGCTTAAGAAAAATGACATGGACCGGACGGAGCTCAACAAGACGAAGTCCGGCTGCGAACTGAAGGGCGTTACCTGTATCAACCCCGTAAACGGCCGTGTTGTCCGGATGTTCATCGGCGACTTCGTACTGGCCAGCTACGGTACCGGCGCGGTTATGGCGGTTCCTTCACACGACCAGCGTGACTTTGAGTATGCGATTGCGCATAACATCGATATGATTCAGGTAATCGACGGCGATGAGAAACTCGGTCATGTAGACGTGAGTGAGAAGGCCTTTGAAAAAGGCGAGTATCTCGGAAAGGGCTATCGCCTGATCAATTCCGAGGAGTTCACCGGTCTGACCGTTGAGGAAGCCAAGGAAGCCATCACATCTAAGCTTGAGAAGCTGGGCGTTGCAAAGCGTACCGTAAACTACCATTTCCGTGAGTGGATCTTCGCCCGTCAGCGTTACTGGGGCGAGCCCGTGCCGGTCGTTCATACCGAGGACGGCGGCATCCATGTATTGGATGATGACGAGCTTCCGCTTGTTCTGCCTGAGCTTGATGATTATAAGGGACATAACGGGAAAGCGCCTCTTGAGAATGCGACGGAGTGGAAGAAATACGACCACAACGGCATCAAGGGTACGAGAGAAACCTCGACGATGCCCGGTTCCGCCGGTTCTTCGTGGTATTTCCTTCGATATATTGATCCCGATAACGATAAGCAGCTTGCCGATCCGGAGCTTTTGAAGCACTGGATGCCGGTTGACCTTTACATCGGCGGACCGGAGCATGCGGTCGGACATCTGATGTACAGCCGTATCTGGAACCGTTTCCTCTACGATAAGGGCATCGCGCCGACCAAAGAGCCTTTCAAGAAGCTGATTCACCAGGGCATGATCCTCGGTTCGAACGGCATCAAGATGGGTAAGCGTTTCCCTGAGTACGTGGTCAATCCGAGCGATATCGTTCGCGATTACGGTGCCGACACGCTTCGCCTTTATCTGATGTTCATGGGACCGCTTGAAGTCAGCAAGCCGTGGAGCAACACCGGTGTTGAGGGTGCCAAGAAGTTTTTGAACCGTGTATGGACGTTCTTCACCGAGCCTGAAAACATCAAGGACGATGCCAAGGCAGAGCTTGAGAAGGTATACCACCAGACCGTTAAGAAGGTTACCGGAGACTTCGAGAAGATCGCATTTAACACGGCCATCAGCCAGATGATGATCTTCGTGAATGCCTGCTACAAGACCGGAAGCTGTCCGAAGGAATATGCAGAAGGCTTCATCAAGATGCTTTCCTGCATCTGCCCGCATATCGGCGAAGAAATCTATGCGATTCTGGGACATGAAGGAACGATTGCGTACGAGCCGTGGCCGGTATTCGACGAAGCGAAGACCAGGGAAGACACGATTGAGATTGCCGTTCAGGTCAACGGAAAGGTTCGCGGCAAGGTATTCGTAACACTCGATGAGGATGAGAACGCCGTATTCGATAAGGTTATGGAATCCGAAGCAGCACGGTTCATTTCCGGCATGCAGATCGTGAAGAAGATTTACGTTAAGGGTAAGATTTTCAATATTGTTGTAAAGCCTCAGTAAAAAAGTACGGGCCGCCTGATCTGGCGGCCCGTTTTTTATCGGTTATGTCTTATTCGGGATACGTGTAATGCTCCGGTGTGAAGTTATTAAGAACCTCGTTCGTAAACTTCTCTGCGTAGTAGCTTGCCATCGGAAGGTTGAAGTCCAGATAGTTACCGCAGCAGTCCGGCGTAGCACCCGGAACATCGGAATCGTAATTCCGGATGAAGGTGAACATGTTCTTTACAAGCTCGTAAATGTCCGGGGCCTTAAGGTCGCCGGTCAGGATGAGATAGAAACCGGTACGGCACCCCATCGGTCCGAAATAGATGACCTTTGACTGCCACTCGGGATCGTTTCTGACAAATGTGGCACCGAGATGCTCGATGGCGTGAACCTCTGCCGTGTTCATGGCAGGCTCGTAATTCGGGCGGCATACGCGGATGTCGAATGTAGTAACGACATTTCCGTTGACATCATCCTTTCTGGAAACATAAATACCCGGCAGAAGACGGGTATGATCAACTTTAAAGCTTTCAATGAGTTTCATATAAACCTCCTAAACGCGTCGGATTTTCCCGGCGCTCTATATTATTATAAGTCCGGAAAGCCCGAAATTCAAGCATTGGTTGACGAATGGCAGGCGGTCATTCTATAATGAAACCGGCTGCAGAATATGGAAGAAAACATTGCATATAGAGGTATGTTTATGAAGATAGTTTTTATGGAAGCCAATACGCTCGGAACGGATATCTCCTTAGAGTTTTATAAGGAACTCGGAGAGGTCGTCACGTACCCGCTTTCCGACCCCGAACATAACGCAGAGCGCATCAAGGATGCGGATATTGTGATCGCCAATAAAATACCGATGAATGAGGCGCTTTTGAAGGACGCCCGGAATGTGAAGCTGATTTGCCTGACCGCGACCGGCACCAACAATGTGGATTTCGATTACGTGAACTGTAGGGGCATTGCCGTGGCAAATGTGAAAGGATACTCCACGGAGAGCGTTGTCCAGCATACGTTTGCCCTGCTGTTCTATGTATATGAAAAGCTTGCTTACTACGACAGCTTCGTGAAGTCTGAGGAGTATATCAGAAACGATATCTTCAGCCATTTTACGGTGCTGTTTAAGGAGCTTTACGGAAAGACCTGGGGCATCATCGGTCTCGGCGCCATCGGTACGAGAGTGGCAGAGATTGCGGAATGCTTCGGCTGTAAGGTCATCTATTTCAGCACAAGCGGCGTTCACCAGAGCAAACGGTTCAAACGGGTTTCGATGGATGAACTGCTTGCCGAATCGGATATCATTTCCATCCATGCGCCCTTGAATGCAGCGACGAATAACCTGATTACGAAAGATAAGCTTCAAAAGATGAAGAAGGAAGCCGTTCTTCTGAACCTCGGCCGCGGTCCGATCGTGAATGAAGCGGATCTTGCCGAAGCGCTTATGAACGGAACGATTGCCGGCGCAGGCCTCGATGTTTTGTGTGCGGAACCGATGCGGGCGGACAATCCGCTTCGCGCGATTAAGGATTCGAAGAAGCTGATCATCACGCCGCATATTGCCTGGGGCACTGTGGAAGCGAGAAAACGCTGTGTGGATGAAGTGTTTTTGAACATCAAAGCCTTCCAAAACGGCGAAAAACGGAACATTGTGACAGGCTGATTTCGTGCATTTTCACGAAGTTTTGAAATACTAAACAAAAAGTTTTATTTTATGGTATTTTCCTATTGCCATTCAACTGAAAATGTGTATAATAGTATTCGTTTGGTTTACTATTTGCACATTTTTTGTTTAGTATACATAAACGAAGGGAGAGCGGCATGGAAATCGGACATAAACTGAAGCAGTTGCGTGTGCGGCAGAATCTGACGCTCGAGGAACTGGCTTCCCGTTGTGAACTTACGAAGGGCTTTCTGTCACAGGTTGAGAGAAATCTGACTTCGCCTTCGATCGTTACGTTAAACGATATTCTCGAGGCGCTCGGAAGCTCGCTTGCGGACTTCTTCGGGGAGGAGAAGGAAGACAAGGTTGTGTTCCGAAAGGACGACTTCTTCACGGACAGCAAAGAGGATTACACAATCCACTGGATCGTTCCGAATTCCCAGAAGAACGAGATGGAGCCGATTCTTCTCGAAATCCCGGCCGGCAAAGCAAGCTTTGATGTGGCGCCGCATAACGGAGAAGAGTTCGGATACGTACTGGAGGGCTCCGTGCTTTTACAGGTCGGCGACGAGAAAACGGTTGTCAGACGCGGAGAAACGTTCTGTCTGAAAGGAAAAGAATTCCACACAATCAAAAATGAGAACAAATCAACGGCCAAAGTGCTCTGGGTCAGCACGCCGCCGATTTTTTAAACACCAAAGGAGGTACACATGAGCAGCGAATTGAACATTCCGAACGAGAACCGTCCGGCACCGAAGAAACTGATTCAGTTCCGAAACATCGTCAAGAAATTTGACGGACAGCTGGTACTTCGCGGCATCAACCTGGATATTTACGAGAACGAGTTCGTAACGCTTCTCGGTCCTTCCGGCTGCGGCAAAACGACACTTCTCCGTATTCTCGGCGGTTTCCTTGCGCCCGATGAAGGAGAGGTCATCTTCGACGGTGAGGACATTACGTACCTGCCTCCTTATAAGAGAGACCTGAATACGGTCTTTCAGAAATATGCGTTATTCCCGCATATGAATGTTTTCGACAATGTTGCCTTCGGCCTTAAGATCAAAAAAGAGCCCAAGGATATCATTTACCAGAAGGTTACGCGTATGCTTAAGCTTGTCGGCCTTGAGGACTTCGGCAAGCGCGCCGTGCATGAGATGTCCGGCGGTCAGCAGCAGCGTGTTGCCATTGCAAGAGCGCTTGTCAACGAGCCGAAGGTGCTCCTTCTCGACGAGCCGCTCGGCGCACTTGACGCCAAGCTTCGTAAGGGCATGCAGCGCGAGCTGAAGAAGATTCAAAAGGAAGTAGGCATCACTTTCATCTTCGTAACGCATGACCAGGAAGAAGCGCTGACGATGTCCGACAAGATTGTCATCATGAAGGACGGCAACATCCAGCAGATCGGTTCCCCGACCGACATTTACAACGAGCCGGTTAACCGCTACGTTGCGAACTTCATCGGCGAGAGCAACATCGTGGACGGCGTCATGATCAAGGATTACAAGGTCATGTTTGAGGACCGCCAGTTTGACTGCGTCGATGCCGGATTCGGGACAAATGAGAAGGTTGACGTTGTCATTCGTCCGGAAGATTTGGATATTGTTCCCGTTAAGCAGGGTAAGCTTCGCGGAATCGTACGTTCGACGCTTTTCAAGGGCGTTCATTACGAAACCGTTGTGGAAACCAAGGCCGGTACAAGCATCACCGTAGAAATGATTGTTTCCGAGGACAAGCCGGTTGTCAATGCTGCAGCTGGCGAGATGATGAGCGCAAACGATTTCTATGTGGATGCGGATGACGTTGCGCAGATGCTTGAGTCCGTCAACCCGGATGCCTTCATCATCGACCGTGCGGACGCACAGGCGTGGGATCCCGAGTCGGATGAGCGTATTTCCATCTCGAGACTGGATTATACATTAAGCAAGGAGAACGGACGTTACCCCGTCACATTTTTCACGGCGGCAGGCACGAGCGTTACCGTTGACATGATTGTTCAGGAGCCGAACCGCTTCGTTGCGGAGGAGCACGGAGAAGAGATTTACGCCGTTAACTTCTTTAAGAAGGCCGACGAAATCGCAGAAAGCATAGCGCTTGAAACCGACCTGAAGATCTGGGCCAACGCGCAGGCATTCGACCTTGAAGACGGCAACCCCGTTGAAATCGTCGATGTTGAATACAACTTTGATCCCGAAAAGGTAACGCCGGGCACGTATCCGGTAACCTTTAAGACGCGCGGTTACGAGTACCGTGTGGATACAACCAAGGAAACGGAAGTAGGAGCAGTTGTCGGATTGACCTTTGATCCCGAAGACCTTCACATTATGGAAAAGGACAGAGTATGAAACAGTTTCGCAGAATGACATACCCGTATATCGTTTGGGCGCTGATTCTCATCGTGGCTCCGCTGCTTCTGATTGTTTTGTACGCGTTCACAACGAAGGGTAACGATGTCGTTACGACAAAATTTACCTTTGACAATTTCGTCAGATTTTTCAGTGACACACTGTTTTTGAAGGTTTTGATCCGGTCCCTGAGAGTAGCGGCCATTACTACCTTGGCATGCCTTCTTCTTGGATACTATCCGGCATATTACATTGCCAGATGCAGCGAAACCTTTAAGATGAAGTGGGTTTTGATCATTACGTTCCCGACCTGGATTAATCTGCTTGTCAGAACGTATGCATGGATCGGAATTCTGCAGGACGACGGCATCATCAATACGATGCTCGGCTGGATCGGGCTCGGACCGTTTAAGATGATGTATACCGAATTTGCCGTCATTCTCGGCATGATTTATAACTTCATTCCGTTTATGATTCTGCAGATTTATACATCGCTCACCAAGATGGACATGAGCCTTCTTGAGGCTTCGAGTGATCTCGGCGCCGACAAATTCCAGAGCTTCCTTCGGGTGACGCTTCCGCTGTCGCTTCCCGGAATCATCTCCGGTATCACGCTTGTATTCCTGCCTGCCGTATCAAGCTTCTGCATTCCGAACATGCTCGGCGGCGGCCAGTACATGCTTGTCGGTAACGTAATAGAACAGTACTTCTTAAGCTCCGGCGACTGGAACTTCGGAAGCGCAATCTCCATGATCATGGCAGTCATCATCATCTTATCGATGTACATCACGAAGAAGGTTGATGTGACGGAGAAGGGGGAGGCGAAGAGAGCATGAAACAGAAAAAACGTATTCTCGGCGGATTCCTGATGTTCCTGTTGGTCATCTTCCTGTATGCACCAATCGTGTATACCGTCGTATTTTCCTTCAACAATACGAACTCGTTAACGAGATTCGGCGGCTTCTCGACCAGATGGTTTGAAAAGATGGCCTCAAATGACACGATGATCAACGGCATCATTTATACGATTGTCATCGCCGTCATAGCGACCTTTGTATCGACGGTTGTCGGAACGCTTACGGCCATCGGTCTTTCCAAATCGAACCGGATTCTCCGTAACTGCGTTGAGCAGGTCAACCAGCTGCCGATGATGAATCCCGATATCGTTACGGCCATCGGACTTTTGATGTTCTTCAGCGCGCTGCATATTGAGAAGGGCTTCCTGACGCTGCTTCTTGCGCATATCATGTTCTGTATTCCGTATGTGATATTGAGCATCATGCCGAAGCTTCGCTCACTTGACCCGAACCTTGCTGAAGCGGCCATGGACCTCGGTGCAACGCCGATTCGCGCGCTTGTGCAGGTCATCATCCCGCAGGTCATGCCCGGTATCATTTCCGGTGCTTTGATCGCATTTACCATGTCCTTTGACGATTTCGTCATTTCTTACTTTGCAACCGGTAACGGTGTCAACAACATCTCGATTGTTGTTTACACGATGCGTAAGCGTACCAATCCTTCCATCAACGCGCTTTCCACGGTTGTCATTGTCCTGATCACGACAGGACTGATTCTTTACAATGTCTTCTCGGCAATCGGCCAGCGCCGCCGGGAGAAGGAAGAGGCACGTCTTCGTGCGCAGGCGCAGGATTAAATGAAGAACCGGGCTTTGCCCTTGTTCAATAGAATCGGAGGTATACTGATTATGAAAAAGCTTATTTTGTCCGCGGTCATCCTTACGCTCGCTTTGGTCTCCCTGACCGGCTGCGGCAAGAAGAAAGAAAAACTGAAGCTGTTCCTTCCCGGTGAGTATCTCGGGGAAAATGTCATTGCTGACTTCGAGAAAGAGTACAACTGCAAGGTTATCGTTGAGAACTTTGATTCCAACGAGGCTATGTACACCAAGCTCCAGGCCGGTGACAAATACGACGTTTTGATTCCTTCTGACTACACGATTGAGCGTCTGATGAAGGAAGAGTATCTGCAGAAGCTTGACAAGAGCGCCATCACCAACATGGACAAGCTTGCAGACGAGGTAAAGAACCTTTCCTTTGACCCGAACAACGATTATTCCATCCCTTACTTCTGGGGCACGGTCGGCATTGTATACAACAAGAACAATGTTGACTATGCAGACCTCGAGGCAGAGGGCTTCGGAATCTTCAAGGATCCGAAGTACGACGGCCGTACTTATATGTACGATTCCGCCCGTGACGGTTTCATGATTGCGCTGAAGCAGCTCGGCTATTCCTGCAATACCGATAACGAGACCGAGATCAACGAGGCATATGAGTGGCTTCTTGACATGAACAAAAAGACCCATCCCATCTACGTTACCGACGAAGTTATCGATAACATGAAGGCGGGCCGTAAGGACCTTGCCATCGTTTACTCCGGTGATGCCGTTGACATTCTCGGCGACAACGAGAGCATGGGTTACTTCACGCCTGACTGCGGAACGAACGTATGGTATGATTCCATGGTCATTCCGAAGAATGCCGAGAATCCCGAGCTTGCAAACAAGTTCATCAACTTCATGCTGAACTACGACCAGTGCATGGACGGAACCCAGACTGTCGGCTATGCTTCCCCGAACAAGCAGGTGCTTGCCGAGGTAACGGCGGAAGGCGGAGATTACGAGGATAACGAGGCATATCTTCCCCGTATTTACGAGAAGGATGAAATCTTCCATGACAACGAAGTCATCCGTAAGAAGCTGAACGAGCTCTGGCTCAAGGTTGTTGCCAACAACTAGTTTTTTAAAGATTGTTCTTTCGGTCCCTGTATCAACAGATGCAGGGACCTTTTTTCCTTTAATCCGCTTGACTTTTGTATTGTTTTAGTGTATACAATCTGTGTGACCGATGAATCGGTCGGAAAGAGGAGAAGAAATGGACGAGCCTGTTTTTTCCAAGGAAAGCACAGATAAATATTCTTTGCGCGGGATGGTTTTCACGAAGCTGCGTGAGGACATTCTGTCCGGCAAATACGAAGCAGGAGAAGAATTAAAGGAGATTGCCATCGGCGACGAGCTCGGCGTAAGCCGTACGCCGGTGCGTGAAGCACTCCGTCAGCTTGAGCTGGAGGGACTTGTTAAGATCATTCCGAACAAGGGCGCCTATGTGTCCGGCATCTCCAATAAGGATATTCATGATATTTACGTAATCCGTTCTTATCTGGAGGGCTTATGCGCAAGATGGGCCTGCGAAAACATCACGCAGGAGCAGATTGACGAAATCGAGGAGGTCATCTACCTTTCCGATTTCCATGTCAAGAAGAAGCATTTCGATCAGATTGTAGAGCTGGATTCCAAGTTCCACGAGCTGATGTATGAGGCAAGCGGCAGCAAGATTCTGAGCCACCTTTTGAAGGATTACCACCAGTACGTGCACAGCCTCCGTAAGATCACGCTTTCCGATCCAGAAAGAGCGGCCAACTCCAACGCGGAGCATTCGGCAATCCTTGAAGCCATCCGCCTTCGGGACGGAGAGAAGGCTGAGAAGCTTGCGCACGAGCATATCATCCGTACCATCAGCAACATCAACAATCACAATCTTGCAAAAGACTGATGACAAATGAGGACCCATGGCGGGGTCCTCATTTTTTATTCTTCATTACTCAGTTCTTCCCATTCGGTCATCGCGGAAAGCAGTTCTTCCTCGACCGATTCGCGTTCCTTGCCGAGCTCGTTCAAACGGAAGGAGTTCGTGCAGATTTCGGGAGACGCCATCAGCCCGTCAATTTCCGTGATCCGCGATTCACAACGCTCTATGGTATTTTCCAATGTGGCTATGCGGTTTTGAAGCTTACGCTTTCTGGCCTGGGCTTCCTTCTGCTCGCGCCAGTCAAGCTTGCTTTCGGTTTCGGCTGCGGAAATCGGACCGGATGATTTCGGTGTTTCGGTGCCGAATGCAGCATTCTCCGCGTGCTCCTTCTGCGCAAGATAATAGCTGTAATTGCCGTCGTAGGAGAGAATTGTCTCGTGCTTCAGCTCGAGTATCCTGGTTGCGGTTTTCTCGACGAAATAACGGTCGTGGGACACGTAGAAGACGGTTCCGGCGTAGTTTCGAAGTGCTTCCTCAAGGATTTCCTTACTCGTGATGTCAAGGTGGTTCGTCGGCTCATCGAGAAGCAGGAAGTTTGCTTCCGAAAGCATCAGCTTCACAAGAGACAGACGGCCGCGCTCGCCGCCCGAAAGCGAGGAGATGACCTTGAATACATCGTCGCCCGTAAACAGGAAGGAAGCGAGGATGTTTCGGATCTCGGTGTTGCTCATGCCGGGATAGGTATCGCTGATTTCTTCAAAGACGGTATTGCTTTCGTCGAAGTTCTGCTGCTCCTGGTCGTAATAACCGATGCAGACGCGGGAGCCTTCCTTCACGGTTCCGGCGTCCTGTTCGACAATGCCGCGGATGATCTTAAGCATTGTCGTCTTACCGGTTCCGTTCTCACCGAGCAAAGCGACACGCTCGCCTTTTTGAATCAGAAAATCAATGTTCGAAAAAAGCGGGTGACCGGGATACGATTTTGCCAGACCGCGTACGGTCAGAACATCCTTACCGCTCTCCACTGCAGGCGTCAGGCGGATATGCATGCCCTGTTCCTCGCCGAGAGGACGCTCCACGCGTTCAATCTTGGCAAGCATCTTTTCACGGCTTTCCGCACGCTTGATGGATTTTTCACGGTTGAACGATTTGAGCTTGGCAATGACTTCTTCCTGATGCTTGATTTCATTCTGCTGGTTGATATACCGGCGAAGCTCAGCCTCACGCACCATTGCCTTTTTCTCATAGAACGTATCATAATTGCCCTGATAGGACATCGATTTGTTGTGTTCGATTTCCACGACCTTCGAAACAATCTTATTCAGGAAATACCGGTCATGGCTGACTACCAAAACGGCACCCTTATACTGGGAGAGATAACCTTCGAGCCAGGCAATGCTTGTAATGTCAAGATGGTTGGTCGGCTCGTCGAGGATAATCAGATCCGGGCACAGAAGCAACAGTCTTCCGAGCGCAACACGGGTTTTCTGGCCTCCCGAAAGAGTATTGATCGGTTTGTCGAATTCGTCCTCATGAAAGCCGAGACCTTTGATGATGCCGGACACCTCGGAGCGGAGCGCATAACCGTTTTCCTGCTCAAAGGTATGGTTGAGCCGTTCGTATTCCTTATAGGCCTCGTCAAGCGCGTCGCCGCTTAAATGCTTCATTTCTTCCTCTACGGCACGCATCTTTGCTTCAATGGTAACAAGATGCTGCTTTGCCGAAAGCACTTCGTCGTAAATGCCGCGCTCGCCGCTTAAATCCTGGTGCTGGGAGAGATATCCGATTGTCGTTGTCTTGGCAATCGTGATTTCGCCCTCATCCGCTGACAGCTCGCCGAGAATGATGCGAAGAAGCGTCGTCTTACCGGCACCGTTACGGCCAATCAGAGCAACCTTTTCGTGCTCATTCATATGGAAGCTGACGCCCTTAAGGACGGTTTCTTCCCCGAAGGATTTGCTTATATTGTTAACCTGTAAAATCATAGTGTAATTCCTATATATATTGTGCAAACAGCCTTCCCTATTCTAACGGATTCTTCCGGAAAATGCAACTATGCTTGACGGGTGTATCGGAACTACTTATAATACTAATAGTATTATACTTATGGGGGAATTACTATGACGGAAGATTTTGAAATGACCGAAGAACAGCGGATTCAATTCGAATTGAAGAAGGCTGAACAGAAGGAGAAGAAGAAAAAGAGAGACCGTATCATTTTCCTGATTATCGGACTCTTTCTTCTTTCGCTGATTGTTTGGTTTGTTTATGATCAGATGAAACCGAAGAGTCAGAGGAAACCTGTCATTTATCTCTATCCCGAAGAGACAACCGGGGTTGAGGTCACGCTGAATTTTGCAGGAAAGCTTACATCGACATATCCGGCGTATGAGAACGGATGGAAGGTTACGGCGGAACCGGATGGAACCCTTACGGATTCTGACGGCAAGGTATATAATTATCTCTTCTGGGAAGGCGTTGCCGATACCGAATTCGACTTTTCCGAGGGATTTTGCGTGAAGGGCAGCGACACCGCGGAGTTTCTGGAGGACGCACTTGCAAGGCTCGGACTTACCAGACGAGAGGCCAATGAGTTTATTGTATACTGGCTGCCGTTAATGGAAGGAAACAAATACAACATCATCAGCTTTCAGGGTGATGTCTATACGAAAAATGCCGGGCTGACAGTTCAACCGAACCCGGACACGGTCATTCGTGTATTCATGGCCTGGTACGGAAGTAAGAAACCGGTGAAGATTCCCGGACAGGAACTGACTGCACCGGAGCGTGTCGGATTCACGGTAGTGGAATGGGGCGGATGTGAGGCCCGCTGATCTTTGCAGTAACACTTTTCCAGGGGAGGCGTCTATGGGTGAGAGGTTCGGAAACCGCGTCGTAACGGCGGATCAGATGAAGAAGCTCGAAAGCAATGCAATCGAAAAGCAGGGAATCCCGTCGATTCTTCTGATGGAGCATGCCGCATTGGCGGTTGCTGAGCAGTTCAAGGATTGCCGGAAGGTTTTGATTCTTGTCGGAAACGGCAAGAACGGCGGAGATGCAGTTGCGCTCGGAAGACTGCTTTTGGGCCGTGGAATCGGCTGCGATTTCATGACGTTTTATGAGAAGACCGAATGCATGGAGCTGTTGCAGCAATGGGACATTCTCGACGCGGTCGGATACGCTTACCGGATCTTTGAAGCAAACGGAGAGCTCCCGGACTTTGAAGGCTATGATGCAATTGCGGACGGTGTTTTCGGAATCGGCCTCAACCGGACCGTGAACCGCGATACCGTTGCCGTTTTCAATCGGATAAATGAAGTGACAAAGGCGGATAAAAAGCGTCCCTTCGTCGTAGCAATAGACATTCCTTCGGGAATCGACGCGACCTGCGGAAAGGTCTGCGGCGGTGCCGTCAAAGCGGATGTAACCGTCACATTTTCCTATGCAAAGACGGGACTTTTGCTGTATCCCGGACGGACATATGCGGGGAAGCTTGTCGTTGCGGACATCGGGCTTCCAGAGAGCAACGAGCGGCCGGAATACATTACCTTTACTGCGGTCGATGACATTGGGCTTCCGGAGCGCAGACCGGACGGAAACAAGGGCGACTTCGGAAAGATTACGCTTGTTGCCGGCTGTGACGATATGCCGGGTGCCGCGTGCTTCTGCGCGAGAGCCATGTACCGAAGCGGCGCGGGACTTGTCCGCGTAATCGGAACGGAGCAGAGTCTGTCGGTGCTTTACGGAGCCTGTCCTGAGGCAGTTTCGTTGAGCAGAAGAAAAGCGCTTGCCTCCGGGAATCCTTATGAAGGGTTTGACCGCGTGATCGTCATCGGGCCGGGACTCGGAACCGACAGCGATGCGGAACGGCTTTTGGACCTTGCTTTGACACACGGCAAGCGTCTTGTACTGGACGCGGATGCTCTGAATATACTGGCAGCAAGACTTGACCGGATGAACCTTGATCCCGAGAAACGGTTAAGCATATTAAATGACTGGCTTTCGGATGATACGATCGTGACGCCGCATCCCGGCGAGATGAGCAGGCTTTTGAATGTGCCTGTTTCGGAACTGAAAGAGGATCCGCTCTTATTTGCCAAGATGATCAGAAAGTACTGCAAGTTCGTCTGGGTTTGGAAGGACGCGTGTTCGATGGTCATCAGCCGCAACGGTTTTTATCTGAACCAGAGCGGCAATGAGGCTATGGCGACGGCGGGCAGCGGAGACGTGCTTTCGGGTGTTTGCGGGGCATTTGCCGCAACCGGAATGACGATGGCACAGGCTGCAAGCGCCGCGGTTTATGTGCACGGTCTGGCAGGAGATGCCTGCAAGAAGGCACTCGGAAGCTACGGGACAATGGCCGGCGATATCGCGAACGCCGTAGCGGATGCGCTTAAGATGTAAGAGGAGAACAGAATGGAAGAAAACAGAAGTCTTTTGGCAAGACTGAAAGACCTGATTCACAAACGTAAGACGGAAGCGGAGACCGATGAGGAAATCCTTTCCATCGTGAATGATTACAAGGACCAGGGTGCGCTCGAAGAGGGTGAGGCGGAGATGATCACGAACATCATGGAATTTTCCGACACCCAGGTTAAGGATATCATGACGCACAGAAGCCGTATGGACGCCATCTCCAAGGATACGACGATGGAGAAGGCGTTGCATCATATGCTTCACTGCAACTATACGCGTTACCCGCTTTACGATACGACCAATGATAACATCATCGGCATCCTGTATCTGAAGGATGTCATGCTTGCTTATCTTGAAGGCGACCGCAGCACGCCGCTTTCCGAGATTGCGAGAGAGCCTTTCTGCGTGCCGGAAACGCTTCCGATTGACAACCTGTTCGACGAGATGCAGCGGAAGAAGATTCATATGGCCGTTGTCATTGACGAATACGGCCAGACGTCCGGCATCGTCTGCATGGAGGACATCATCGAGGAAATCGTCGGAGATATTCAGGACGAATATGACAAAGAAGAAGTGGTCGCAAAGAAGAAGGGTGACGCCCTGTTTGTTAAGGGCAGCATGCCGCTTGAGGAGCTTATGAGCAAGCTTCCGAATCTTAAGCCCGAGCAGGAGGACCTCGATAACTTCGAAACGCTGAACGGACTTCTCGTTTCGCTTCTTGACCACATTCCGCAGGACAATGAGAAGGCGGTTATTCCATACGGCGGCTATGTGTTTGACATCCTTTCGTGCAAGCATAAGATGGTCAGCCAGGTGAAGATTACTCCGCTTAAGAAGGACGGAAACCAGCAGTCATGAAGATTTCGATACTATGTGTCGGCAAAATCAAAGAAGCGTTCTACCGGGACGCCGTAGCGGAATACGCCAAGCGGATTTCCAAGTATGCAACGGTGGACTTTTACGAGGTGGCCGATGAGAAGACGCCGGACAATCCTTCGTCCCGCGAAACCGCAAAGATTCTTGATGCGGAGGGCGAGCGGCTTTTGAAGCATCCCGGAAACGATGCCTTTACGGTTGCCTTATGCATCGACGGAAAGAAGATGGATTCCGTCGCATTTTCCGAAAAGATTGAAGAGATTAAAGGAAAAGGATACAGTCACATCCGTTTCGTCATCGGAGGCTCGCTGGGACTTTCGGAATCCGTCCGGAAGGCGGCCAATCTGAAGCTGAGCTTTTCGGACATGACATTTCCCCATCAGTTAATGCGCGTAATACTTTTGGAGCAGATTTACAGGGCGTTCCGGATTTCGTCGAACGAGCCCTATCATAAATAAGGAGCATGCATATGTTTCGTCCGTGTATTGACATTCATAACGGCAAGGTTAAACAGATCATCGGCGGGTCGCTTTGTGATGAGACCGAAGCCGCGCTTGAGAATTTTGTTTCGGAATATTCGGCTGCGGACTATGCGCAGTTATATCAAAAAGACGGCTTAAAGGGCGGCCATGTCATTTTACTGAACGGCACCGACAGCGAATACTATGAGGCCACGAAGAAGCAGGCCCTTGAGGCGCTTCAGGCATATCCCGGAGGGCTTCAGATTGGTGGCGGTATCCGTCCCGACAACGCACGTGCGTTTCTCAGGGCCGGTGCGAGCCACGTCATCGTGACAAGTTATCTGTTCCCGGACGGCGAGCTGTCGATGGACAGACTGTTCGAGATGTCCGATGCGGTCGGAAGAGAGCATCTGGTCATCGATCTGAGCTGCCGCAAGATCGGCAGGGATTACCGCGTCGTGACCAACCGGTGGCAGCATGTTTCCGATACCAAGCTGAACCTTTCGCTTCTCAACCGGCTGACGCCTTACTGCGATGAATTTCTGATTCACGGGGTTGACGTTGAGGGCAAGAAGAAGGGCCCCGACCGCGGCCTGATCCGGCTTCTGTCGGATTATAAGAGGGAAAATGAGATCACGTATGCAGGCGGCATTCACAGGCTTTCGGATGTGATGATGATTCGGGAGCTTTCGGACGGAAGACTCGGGTACTCCATCGGAAGCGCGCTTTCCCTGTTCGGCGGCGAGATTCCGTATGAAGCAGTCGTCGGGCTTGAAAACGGACAATAAAAGAATAAAAAAGAAGCGGACCACGAAGGTCCGCTTTTCTTATCTCATCAACTGTTGCTGCTGTCCGGTCTGGTCGTATTTCGAAAGGAGAGAATCGATATCCTCCGTTCCGCTGATGACGTCAACCAGATTCAGGTGATAGCGCTTTCCTTTCTGCTCCATGAAGCGGTAGGCAATCATGAAGGAGGATTCATCAAAGCGCGTGTAGTATTTGTTATTGATCTGCCAGATGGCTTCCGGCACCGTGATATCGGGCTTCATCAAAACATCTGCAAAGATCTGGTCGAAAGCATTGTAAACAATCTGTTCCTGCATGCTGAAATCACTGGAAATCTGCTGGAGCGGGAAAGCATGAAGATAAGCTTTCAGCCAGGGGTTGGAAGTGGCAAACCAGGCATATACGGTTTCGTATTTCTGGTTCATGTAGCAGATTTCGCGGGCCCAGCGGGAATCCATATACGAGGCACCGACAATTTGATCGATCTCATTTTCCGTAAGACAAAGATCAAAACGCTCGTTGAATTTCGTGACGATCTTTTTGCGCTTCTTGGCGGCGTTCGGAAGACCGAAGGAATTGACATTCTGGGTCGGAACCGTGCCGGGTGCGGCGGGAGAGCCGTAATTGCTCATCCGTCCCGTATTGGCATACGGATTGGTATAACGGCCGGTCGGCTGAACCGGTGCCTGATTCGCAGCGTTTCTGCCGTACGGATTGTAATTGGTCCGGTACGGGTTCTGCTGCGTGTGAATGTTGTTCTGTGCGTTTCCGAAAAGCTGTTGCTGCTGACGGTAGAACATTTCGCGACGCTGCTGCGAGGTCATGCCGGGCTGCACGTAATTGTTGTATCGGGTGCCGTTTTGCATGTTTCGCTTCTTTTTGCTGCTCTTGTCGTTCGCATTGATGAAGTTGGAAACGACGGCTATGAAGATTAAGAAAAATATAAATTCCATAGGTAACCTTCGGTCGGATGCTTCTCCCCGGAGAATCCGACATTTCTCAGTATGTTTTTTCGATGATATTATATATCATTTACCGGAAACTTGCAATTAGAAGCCTAAATTATTTCATATATTAAGCATAAAGGGTTGTTTCCGTGAGACAAAAGTAGTATAATATATACATATTATGGCAACGTATTGCCAAAAGAAAAAGAGGAAAATACAACATGTTGGATTTACGTTTGGTTAGGGAGAACCCTGAATTAGTTAAAGAAAACATTAAAAAGAAATTTCAGGACGCTAAACTTCCGCTTGTAGACGAAGTCATCGAGTTCGATAAGAAGAACCGTCAGGCGAAGCAGGAAGCGGATCAGCTGCGTTCCGACCGGAATAAAATCAGTAAAGAAATCGGCGGCATGATGGCCAAGGGTCTTCGTGAGGAAGCCGAGAAGCTGAAGCAGAAGGTAAACGAATTCTCCGCAAGACTTGCCGAGCTTGAGAAGCAGGAGGAAGAGTATTCCGCCGAGGTTAAGAAGAGAATGATGGTCATTCCGAACATCATCGATCCGAGCGTTCCGATCGGCAAGGACGATTCTGAGAACGTGGAAATCGAAAAGTTCGGCGAGCCTGTTGTTCCGGATTTCGAGATTCCTTACCACACCGAAATCATGGAGCGGTTTAACGGAATTGATTTGGATGCGGCAAGAAGAGTTGCCGGCAACGGTTTCTATTATCTGATGGGAGACATCGCGAGACTGCATTCTGCAGTTATCACTTACGCACGCGACTTCATGATTGACCGCGGTTTCACCTATGTGGTTCCGCCGTTCATGATTCACGGTGAAGTGGTAAGCGGTGTTATGAGCTTTGCCGAAATGGAGAACATGATGTACAAGATCGAGGGCGAAGACCTCTATCTGATCGGCACCAGTGAGCATTCCATGATCGGTAAGTTCATTGACAGCATCAACAAAGAAGAGGCGCTTCCTTATACGCTTACCAGTTATTCTCCCTGCTTCCGTAAGGAGAAGGGCGCGCACGGCATTGAGGAGCGCGGCGTATACCGGATTCATCAGTTCGAAAAGCAGGAGATGATCGTCATCTGTAAGCCCGAAGACAGCATGACCTGGTACAACCGCCTGTGGAAGAACACGGTAGACCTGTTCCGCTCCATGGACATCCCGGTCCGTACACTTGAGTGTTGTTCCGGC